>RFGL01000085.1 GCA_003697015.1 Acidobacteriota bacterium
CGTCCGAGCCGAACGGCACCACCCCGGCGTCGCGCTTCTCGCCGGTGGACGGGAAGACCCACTCGAGCTCGACCCGGAAGCGGTCGTCGTTGAGGCATAGGGCGGTGGCGGAGGGCACGCAGCCACCGCTCGCGTCCGGGTCCATGCCCGCCAGGCTGGTGACGCCGCTGCCGGTCGGGTCGAGCCAGTCGCCGAGGCGCATGTCGGGGGTCGGTCCGGCGTTCCAGGCGGCGGAGAGCTTGCCGTAGAAGTCCTCCGGCCGCTCGGGGCCGTCTTCCGGGCAGGCGGCGAATCCGCCGGTCAGGACGCCGACGCAGAGGCCGTCCGCCGGATCGTAGATGCAGGAGCCGGAGGAGCCGGGCTCGGTGGTGCCGTCCTCCCAGCCGCCGACGCGCCAGTGGGTGCCGTTGGGGAAGAACTCGACGTCGGTGGTCAGCGGGTCGTCGTCGAAGCTGATCGACTTGACGTCGCCCTGGGGATGGTGGATGCAGACCGCCGCCGAGGGGTTCTGGCCGCCGGCGTTCCACCCCGCGTAGTGGACGTCGAATTCGGCCGGCGGCGTCTCATCGAGCTCGATGAGCAGAAAGTCGGTGTTGACCTCGCCGGCGACGAAGGTGGCGCCGGAGACGGTCTGGCTGCCGCTGCCGCCGCCCTGAAGGCCGCAGATCGGCGCCTGGAAGTTGAAGGTGGCGACCACGGTCGGCACCAGGTTGAAGTCCGGCACGCCGAAGTTGTCGGTGATGCAGTGGAAGGCGGAGAGGACGTAGGGCCGCTTGTCGAGTGCGGTGTTGTTGACCAACTGGCCGCTGCACACGAAGCTGCCGAAGACGTCGCTGTAGATCAGCAGCACGGCGGCGCGGATCTGGTCGCGCCAGGGGTCGCCCTCCGGACAGACGACGTCGTTGTTGCACGAGCCGTGGTTCTTGCCCGGCAGAGCGCGGAAGCCGTGGTGGACGCCGGCGAGGTGGAGCCGCGCCTCGCCCGCCGCCGGCGGCAGGTAGAGCTCGACCACCGCTTCGTCGCCGTAGACCGGCGCCGTCCACAGCTCGCCGCGGAGGTTGGCAGCGCCCCGGTCGTAGGGGCCGAGGACGTGGTCGCGGCCGCGGTTGTAGACCCACAGCCTGGCCCCCGGCGGCAGCTCGAAGCGGTCGAAGTGGAGGTTCAGGCTGAGCGCGCCGGGGGAGCGCAGGCGCAGGCGCCACAGGCGCTCGCCGCCGTCGAGCTCTTCCCAGGTGCCGGCGGCGGCCGGATCGAGGGACGCCGGGACGCGGTGGGCGAAGCGGTAGGGGGCACCGAAGATGCCCTTGCCCGCCGCCTCCGCCTCGGCCTTGGCGATCAGCGCCCGGTTGTCGAGCCGCGGCAGGGCGTAGAGGTCGACCGCCGCGAGGGGACGTACCGGCTGGCCGAAGCTCGCCGGCTGCTGGGCCGTTGCCGCCGCAGCGAGCAGGATGGCGGCGGCGAAGACGAATCGGGCGATGGTCGGCGAACGGTGCATTGGGGGAACCTCCTGGGGACGGCGATCAAAGGGGGTGCTTCCGGCCACTGGACGATAGGCCGATCGTACCACCCCCGGGGCAGGGCGTGGTGCCCGCCCGCGATCGTCCCCCGCCGCCTGGCGCGGTGCGCTCAGTCGCCGGCGCCGGTCGCCGGCGCCGGGCAGACGTCGAAGGCGCCGGTGTCCGCCACCGCCATCGCCGGGGTGCCGAAGGGCTTGTCGTAGACCCTCGTCTCGCCGCTGACCGTGTCGGTGACGGTCAGGGTGCATCCCAGGGTGGTGGCGCCGGCGGCGTAGACCCAGTACTTGCCGGTCGGGCCGTTGCAGTTGTCGAGCACCTTGACCAGAAGCTCCCAGTTCTGCGGCCGGAAGAAGTAGAAGTTGCCCGAGATGGCGTCGGCCTTCGCCACCCGCGCCGGACCGCCGCCGTCCGGCGTGTGGTACTCGGCCTCGACCTGGAATCGGCCGCCGGCGAGGCACAGCACCGTGTCGCTCGGCTGGCAGCCCGCCGGCGGGCCACCGCTGGCCTCCATGCCCTCGAGGGTGGTCGCCCCCAACCCCAGGGGGTCGAGCCACGGGCCGAGCTGGGATTGGGCGTCGGGACCGGCGTTCCAGGCGGCGGAGAGCTTGCCGTAGAAGTCTTCCGGCCGGCTCGGGTTGGCCTCGGGGCAGGCGGCGAAGCCGCCGGTCAAGACGCCGACGCAGAGGCCGTCCGCCGGATCGAAGATGCAGGAGCCGGAGGAGCCGCCCTCGGTGGTGCCGTCGTCCCAGCCGCCGACGCGCCAGTGGGTGCCGTTGGGGAAGAACTCGGTGTCGGTGGTCAGGGGGTCGTCGTCGAAGCTGATCGACTTGACGTCGCCCTGGGGATGGTGGATGCAGACCGCCGCCGACGGATCGGCGCCGCCGGCGTTCCAGCCGACGAAGTAGGCGTTGAAGTCGGCCGCCGGCGGCTGGTCGAGCTCGATGAGCAGAAAGTCGGTCGCGGCTTCGCCGGCGACGAAGCTGGCGCCGGAGACGTTCTGGCTCAGGCTGCCGCCCCCCTGCTGGCCGCAGACCGGCGCCTGGAAGTTGAAGTAGGCGACGGCGCTGGGGATGAGGTCGAAGTTGGGGGTACCGCCGAGGAAGTCGGTGATGCAGTGGAAGGCGGAGAGGACGTAGGGACGCTGGTCGAGGGCGGTGTTGTTGACCAGCTGGCCGGTGCAGGCGATCACCCCCTGGTAGATCAACATCACCACGCCGCGGATCTGATCGCGCCAGGGATCGCCCTCGGGGCAGACGACGTCGTTGTTGCAGCTGCCGTGGAGCTTGCGCGGCACGCCGCGGAAGCCGTGGTGGAGCGCCGCCACCTCGAGCGCCGGCTCGCCCGCCGCCGGCGGCAGGTAGAGCTCGAGCACCGCCTCCTCGCCGTAGACCAGAGCGGTCCACAGCTCGCCCCGCCGATTGACCCGGCCGGCGCCGTAGGGACCCTGCAGGTGATCCGCCGCCCGGTTGTAGAGCCACAGGGCCGCCCCCGGCGGCAGCTCGACGCGGCTGAGGTGGAGGCTCAGGCTGAGCGCCCCCGGCGAGCGCAGGCGCAGGCGCCAGAGACGGCCGCCGTCGTCGAGATCCTCCCAGGTGCCGGCGGCGTCGGCGGTGAGGTGGAGGGGCCGCGTCGCGGCGAAGCGGTAGGGGGCGCCGAAGACCCCTTTCTCCGCCTCCTCGGCCTTGGCGATCAGCCGCCGGTTGTCGAGCGCCGGCAGGCTGAATGCATCGACCTCGTCGAGCGGGCGAACGGCGCGGGAGAAGCTCGCCGGCGCCTGCTGGGCGAAGAGTCCTGCCGCCGCCGGAAGCAGCAGAATGAAGAGGAACGTTGCCTGGACGGCGCGCTGCCTGCGGATCATCACCAAACCTCCTCCTGGTCGTGTCGCCCGCGCCGGGCGCGCGGCGTCCCATGCTACCACGGCGTAGGCCGCCCCCGGCGCCTCCCACCGGCGGCCCGGTTCCGTTATAGCATCGCCGTGCCCTGACCCGCGTGCCGTCCGACGAGCGCAGCGATCGAGCCAAACGAGCCATGACCTTCGAAATCGGCTTTCTCTTCCTGCTGCTGGGAGCGATGGTCTATCTCTTCCTGACCGAGAAGCTGCCGGTGGACCTCACCGCCTTCCTCGGCCTGGTGGTGCTGGTCTTCGCCGGCTACGTGACCCCGGCGGAAGCCTTCCAAGGCTTCTCGTCGCCGGCGGTGATCACCATGCTGTCGGTCTTCATCGTCGGCGCGGCGCTGCTCGAGACCGGGGTGGCGGACGTCATCGGCGGCCAGATCCACCGCCTGGTGGGCAACAGCGAGCTGCGGCTGATCGCCAGCTTGATGCTGATCGCCGGCATCCTGTCGGCGTTCATGAACAACATCGCCGCCACCGCCGTGCTGATGCCGGCGGTCGCCACCCTCGGCCCGCGCACCGGCCTGCCGCCGTCGCGCCTCTTCATGCCCCTCGCCTTCGGCGCCATCCTCGGCGGCACCACCACCCTGGTCGGCACGCCGCCCAACATCCTCGCCGCCCAGATGCTGAGCGACCGCGGTCTCGAGCCCTTCGCCCTCTTCGACTTCACCCCGATCGGCGCCGCCATCCTGCTGCTCGGCGTCGTCTTCATGCTCACCGCCGGCCGCAGGTTGTTGCCGGTGCGCGAGCAACGCGGCCCGGCGGTGCCCAGCGGCACCGATCTGGCGCAGGTCTACCAGCTCGAGGATCGGCTTTTCTCCATGCGCCTCGCCGCCGCCTCGCCGCTCGACGGCAAGACCCTGGCCGAGACCCGCCTGGGCAATACCCTGGGGGTGAAGGTGTTGTCGATCCTGCGCGGCAAGCAGCGCCTGGAGCCCTCGGGGGAGACGGTGCTGCGCGGCGGCGACGTGCTCTTCGTCGACGGCGAGGCGTCGCGGGTACGGGAGCTCCTGCGGCTGCAGAAGCTGGAGGTCGAAGCCCTGCCCGCCGGCCGCCTGCCGCGGCTGCTGCGCGGCGCCGGCGGCATCCGGGCGCGCGTCGCCGACGGCGCCTCGGTGGCGGGCAAGAGCCTGCGCCAGCTCGCCTTCCGCGAGCGCTACGGGCTGGTGGTGGTCGCCCTCCGCCGGGGGGAGGAGCTGATCCGCTGGCAGCTCGGCGATCAGGTGCTGGAGGAGGGCGACGAGATCCTCGCCGTCGGCCGCCGCCCGGACCTCGAGCGCTTCGCCGACGAGCCGGACTTCGAGGTGCTCCAGGTCGGCCTGGCGGCGGTGCGCGAGCTGGAGGACAAGCTCTTCGTCATCCGCGTGCCCGAGGGCTCGGAGCTGATCGGTCTGAGCATCGCCGAGAGCCGCCTCGGGCAGCTCGTCGGCCTCACCGTCGCCGGCCTGATCCGCGACCGGCAGACGCGGCTGGCGCCGCCGCCGGAGGAGATCGTCCGCGCCGGCGACCGGCTGCTGCTGGCCGCCGATCCGTCGCGCATCGCCTCCCTGGTCGAGCTCGGCCACGTCGAGCTCGATCCCGAGCCGGGCGAGGCGCTGGAGTCGGAGGAGTCGGGGCTGGTGGAGGTGACCCTCGCGCCGCGCTCGGCCGCCGTCGGCAAGACCCTCGCCGAGCTCGATTTCCGCGACCGCTACGGCCTCCTCGCCCTCGCCCTGTGGCGCGGTGGCCAGCCCCTGCACACCGACCTCGCCGACGTCCCTCTGCGCTTCGGCGACGCCCTCTTGCTGCAAGGGCCGCGCAAGAAGATCCGCCGGCTCGCCGCCACCCCCGATTTCGTCGTCCTGTCGCAGGCCGACCAGGGGCCGCGGCGGCCGCGGCGGGCGCCCTTTGCGATCGGCGGCCTGCTGCTGATGATCGCCCTCGTCGCCAGCGGCCTGCAGCCGATCCACGTCGCTTCCTTCACCGCCGCCTCGCTGGTCATCCTCGCCGGCGCCCTGACCATGCAGGAGGCCTACCGGGTGATCGAGTGGCGAGCGATCTTCCTGGTGGCGGCGGTGCTGCCGGTGGGCTTCGCCATGGAGCGCACCGGCGCCGCCACCCTGCTGGCGAGCCAGGTGACCGGCCTGGCCGGGCCCCTCGGGCCCTATGCCGTGCTCGCCGCCCTGGTGATCCTCGCCAGCATGCTCAGCCAGGGGCTCGACGGCGCCCCGTCGGTGGTGTTGATGGCGCCGGTGGTGATCGACCTGGCGGACAATCTGGAGATTTCCCCCTATCCCTTGATGATGGGGGTCAGCCTGGCCGCCTCCGCCGCCTTCATGACCCCCTTCAGCCACAAGGCCAACCTGCTGGTGATGGGCGCCGGCGGCTACCGCTCGAGCGACTACCTGCGGGTCGGCACCCCCCTGACCCTGCTGATCTTCGTCCTGCTGGTGCTGATGGTGCCGCTCTTCTTCCCCTTCGAGCGCCCGCCCGAGCCGCCGCCGTCGCCGCCCCCGCCCGCGGCCGGCGCCGCCCTAGCGCCGCCGCAGGGTGACGTCGCCGCTGAAGGTGTTGATCTGCACCCGGCCGTCGCCGCCGCCGAGGGTGAAGTCGAGGATCTTCTCCGGGGTGTAGCGGTTGGCGCGCTCGGCCGGCGGCCCGAGCTCGTTGTCGACGTCGCCGGAGAAGGTGGTGACGGTGATCCGCGCCGAGGCGTCCGCCGGCAGGGCGAGCTCGAGGTCGCCGCTGTTGGTCGAGGCGGCGAGGCGGCCCCCCGGGGCCAGGGCGCAGCTCACCTCGACGTCGCCGGAGACGGTCTCCACCTGCAGTCGCTCGACCGCGCCGAGGGTCAGCTCGACGTCCCCTGACACCGCCTCGGCGCTGACCTCGACGGCGCTGGCGCCGCCGGTCACCCGCAGGTCGCCGCTGACCGCGCTGGCCTCGATGCGCGGCGCCGCCGCCTCGATGTCGACGCGGCCGCTGACCGTCCGCGCCACCACCGCCGCCGGCCGCCCGGCGATGGTCTGCGGGCCGCTCACCGTCTCGATCTCGATCCGTCCGTCGACCTCGTCGACGCTGATCTCGGCGCTGACCAGATCGGCGCGCAGGGAGCTGCCTCGCGGTACCCGCAGCTCGAGAAAGGCCTCGCCGTCGCCGCGGCCGCGGCGCGCCAGCACCACCTCGACCACGGTGCGGCCGTCGCGGCTCTCCACCCGCACCTCCTCGACCCGGCGTTCGACCGTGCCGCTGACCTCGACCTGCGCTCGGTCCCAGCCGCGTACGGCGACCGAGCCGGCGACGTTGGTGACCTCCACCGTGCCGCCGGCGGACGCCGCCACGGTGCGCTCGATCTCGCGTTGAGCGAGGCCGGCGGCGGGCAGCAGGAGGAGGGCGACGACGGCGACGGCGACACGGAGGGGACGGCTTGCGATGGCGTTCACGGCGATTCTCCTCGGCTCGGCGGCGCTAGCTGCGGGGCGGCGCCGCCAGGCGTTGCAAGAGGTCGATCTCCCGCTGGTAGCTGGCCAGCAGCAGGCGGGAGAGGTTGGGGTTCTCGGGATCGGCGGCGAGGGCCGCCTCCAGCTCGCGGATCGCCTGATCGATGATCCGCAGGTTGCGTTCGACCACCGCCAGGGTGGCCGGATCGAGGGCGTCGCGGCGCGCCGCGACGCTGGCC
>RFGL01000086.1 GCA_003697015.1 Acidobacteriota bacterium
CCGGCGCCGCCGCGCCGTCCGCCGCCGCGCCGTCCGCCGCCGCGCCGCCGGCCGAGCCCGCCGTCGCCCGTCAGCTCGCCGGCCTGCGCGCCGGGATCGAGGACGCCCTGCGCCAGGCGCGGGACATTCTGGCGCGGCTCGACGACCGGTGAGCTGGCCGCGGGGAGCGCGCTCGGGGATTGCGTTCCCCGGCCGGGGTCCGCTAACATAGGCGCGGTCGGGACGTGGCGCAGTCTGGTAGCGTACCTGAATGGGGTTCAGGGGGTCGCGAGTTCGAATCTCGCCGTCCCGACCAGAGTAACGACAACCTCCCTCAATCACCGCCGGCCCGCTGACGCCGCGCCGCCAACGCCAGGTCACCCTCGAGATCTGGTCCGAGATCGACCCATGAGCGACATCCGACGGCTCGAAGGAAAGCTCGACGCGTCCGGCCGCCGCTTCGGCATCGTCGCGGCGCGCTTCAACGAACGGCTGGTCGAGCGCCTGATCGACGGGGCGGTCGATTGCCTGCTGCGCCACGGTGCCGCGGCCGAAGGCATCACCCTGGCGCGGGTACCGGGCGCCTGGGAGCTGCCGCCGGCGCTGGCGGCGATGGCCGCGTCCGGCCGCTGCGACGCCCTGATCGCCCTGGCGGTGGTGATCCGCGGCGAGACGCCGCATTTTGACTACATCTGTGCCGGTGCCAGCCAGGGCATTGCCGCCGTCGCCGCCGAGCACCGCCTGCCGGTGACTTTCGGCGTGCTGACCTGCGGGACCTCGCAGCAGGCCGAGGAGCGGGCCGGCGGCAAGGCGGGCAACAAAGGGTGGGAAGCCGCTCTCGCCGCGATCGAGATGACCGACCTGCTGGCACAGCTGCGCGCCGGGGGCTGACGATGGGCTCGACGAGCGATCCCGCCGCTCCGGCGTCCCGCCCGTCGCGCCCCCCTGGGAAGCGCCGCCGGGCACGCGAGATGGCGCTGCAGATGCTCTACCAGGTGGAGCTCGGCGGCAGCTCGCCGGAAGAGATCTGCGCCGGCTTCGACGTCGCCGACTACGTGTTGGAGAGCGAGACGTCGGCGGCGGACGAGGCGGAGGAGAAGCGCCGCGAGCGTGCCCGGCGGGCGGCGAAGAGCCCGCGCCTGCGCGCCTCCTTCGACTACGCCTGCTCCCTGGTACGGGGGACCTACGAGCACCGCGAGGAGATCGATGAGCTGATCCGCCAGCAGGCCGAGAACTGGCGTCTCGAACGCATGTCGGCGATCGACCGCAACATCCTCCGCCTGGCGATCTACGAGATGCTCTACGAGAGCAGCGTGCCGCAGGTGGTGATCGTCGACGAGGCCATCGAGCTGGCCAAGAAGTTCGGCACCGAGAGCTCCGGGCGATTCGTCAACGGCCTGCTCGACGGCGTGCTCCATTCCCAGCGCGGCGCGCGTCCGGCCGCCGCCTCGTCGCCGCCGGGTGGTGAGGCTTGACCGGCACTCGCGGCCTGGCGCTGGCCGCCGTCGCCGCCGCCTTCCTCGCCACCGCCGCCGTCGGCGACGCCGGAACGGCGGTCGCCGGCAGCGACCGGGCGCGCATCCTGCCGCCGGCGGGCGCGCAGGTCGAGCCCTACGCCAACGCCGGCTACCGCTTGAGCCTGCACGGCGGGGAGGCCCGGGTGACGGTCGACCTGACGCCGTTGTCGAGCCGGGCGCCGTTTCGGCCGCTCAAGCCGGCGCCGGACGATCCGGTGGCGCGCCTGGCCCACGCCGTCACCGCCGGCGCCCGCAGCGAGTACGAGGCGGTGTCGCGGATCCTCGGTTGGGCGTCGCGCAACCTGCGCTACGAGCTCGACCGCGGGCAGCCCCAGGAGGCCCGCTCGGTGCTCGAGGAGCGGCGCGGCTACTGCACCGGCATCGCCCGCGCGAGCGTCGCGCTGCTGCGTGCGGTCGGCATCCCGGCGCGCGAGGTGGCGGGGTACGTCGCCGATGCCGGCGACGGCAGCCCGCATGGTTTTCATCGCTGGATCGAGGTACGCCTGGCCGACCGCGGGTGGGTATTCAGCGATCCCCTGACCAGTCACCACTACGTCGACGCGCGCTATCTGCGGCTGGCCGGCGAGCGCCTCGACGTCGCCGCCGGCCTCGACGGCCTGCTGGTCGAGCGCGCCGACCGGCGGCGGCCGATCGACGTCTACCCGGCGGCGCGATCCGGGGTCAGCGGGCGGCGCAACGAGGCCCGCCAGCTGGCCGCGACCCTGGCGGTGCGGCTGGCCGGCGCGGGGCGGGGGACGGCGGTGCTCGAAGGGCGCGGCATGCGCTATCGTCTGGCCCTCGCCGGCGGCGTCGCAACGTTTCTCGGCCTGCGCCCCGGACGTTACCTGCTGCGGCTCGAGACCGGCGGCCGGCGGCCGATCGTTCGCGCCGTCGAGCTGCGCGATCGGGTGGCCGCCGACCTGTATCTGCCACCATCCGTCCCCGCCGCGGCCGACCGCCCGGCGGCGGCGCTTCAGACCGCCGACCTATCGGAGGAAGCACCGAGGTGAGAAGAACGCGACCCACAGGCTCGAGCGGCCCGCTCCTGGCCCTGCTGGCCCTGCTGCTGACCGGCTGCGGCTACGCCCTGGTGGGGCGGGCGACCAACATCCCCGACGACATCAAGAACGTCCACGTCGAAACGCTGGTCAACCAGACCCAGCGCTCTCAGCTGGAGCAGATCCTGACCCGGGCGATCGCCGACGAGATGGTCACCCGCCGGCGCTTCAACGTGGTCAACTCCCCCGCCGATGCCGACGCGGTGCTGCGCGGCACGGTGATCTCGTTCTCGGTGCGGCCGGTGGCCTTCGACGGCGACGGCATCGCCGAGAGTTTCGAGGTCACGATCACCGCCGACATGCGCTTCCAGCGCGTGCCGGCCGCCGGCGAGCTGGCGGAGGAGGCGGAGATCGTTTGGCGGAACTCGCGTTACGTCTTCCGCCAGGACTACGACGTCGGCGAGGCGGGGCTGGAGTTCTTCGACCGCGAGCTGAGCGCCATCGAGGCCACCGCCGAGCGTTTCGCCGAGACCCTGGTGACCGATCTCTTGGAAGGCTTCTGAGGCGGCGCCGTCACTCGCCCAGGGCGTTGACCGCGCGGGTCAGGCGCGACTGGGTGCGGGCGGCGGCGTTCTTGTGGATGACGCCCTTCTGGGCGGTCGCCGCGACCACGCTGAGGGTGGTGGGCAGCAGGGACTTGGCCTGCTCGCCGTCGCCGGCCTGGATGGCGGCGCGCAGCTTCTTGACCGCGGTGCGCATGCGCGAGCGCAGGGCCTGGTTGCGCGCCTTGCGGGTCGCGTTCTGGCGGTTGCGTTTGTCGGCGGATCTGGAGTTGGCCATCGCGTCTTCTTCTCTATCGATGCTCGCCGGGGCCTAGACGATGCCACGGCCTGGATGATCGGAACGTGCCGCCCGGTGTGCGGCGGGGCGCGCCGCGGGCGCAGCGAAGCTGCGAGTATAGGGCGATCAGGGGCCGGCGTCAATGCCCAGCTCGGCGAGACGCTGGCGGGCGAGCCGCGCCTCGTCGCTTCCCGGGTAGGTGCGGATCACCTCCTGCAGCTGGGCGACGCCGGGATCGCGCTGATTGAGCTCCAGATAGGCGTATCCCTTCTTGAGCAGGGCGCTGGGGATGCGGTCGCTGTTGGGGAAGCGGGTGATGACGGCGTCGAATTGATTGATCGCCTGCTGCAGCTCCTGCTGCCGGTAGTAGCACTCGCCGATCCAATAGGTGGCGTTGTCGGCCAGGTCGGTGTTGGGGTAGAGGTCGAGGTAGCGCTGGAAGCCGTGGATCGCCAACTGGTAGCGGCCGCGCTGAAAGTGGGCGTAGGCGCCGTCGTAGAGCTGCTGGGGATCGCTCGGCAGCTCGACCGGGGACGGTCCGCTCGCCGCCGGCAGCCGCCGGCGGGTTTCTTCGGTCGCGGTGCGCAGAGCGGCGAGCTCCTCCTGCGCCGCCTCGATCTCGGCGGCGAGGTCGTCGAGCTCGAGACCGACGCCGTCGAGGGCCGACGCCGCCCGCTCGACCCGCGCCGCCAGCTCTTCGAGGCGCTGGTCGCGGGCGGCGCCGGAGTCGCCGAGGGCCTGGAGGTGCCGGCGCAGATCCTCGGCGAGAGCGGCGAGCTCGTCGCGGCTCGGGCTCTTCGCCTCGAGCTCGGCGAGCTGTTGCTGGATGGTGCCGAGCTGCTGCTGGACGTCGGCCAGCCGTTTGGAGGTGCCGCAGCCGGCGGCGACGATCACCGCCAGGAGCAAGGCGAGGGCCGGAGGACGTCGCAGCAGGGCGCGGCGACCGCCGGCCGCGGGGGAGAGCCCGGCGCACCGTTGCCGGATCCAGACGGAAAGCCGCCGGCGATCGGGAAACCGCCGGCGATTCTCAGCGATGATCCGGCCGCAGCGGCCTGCCCGCAGCGCGGCCGGAAGGCCGTCACGCCCGGCGCGCCGAGCCGCCGGCGTCCGCCGCACGGCTCGGCCTTCGGCCCAGGCTGGTGGGACCCGGCGCCGCGACAAGGTGGCTCCGACCCCCTCAGTTGACCCGGCCGCTGAGCACGAAGTGCGCCCGCCGGTTGCGCTGCCAGCACGCCTCGGTGCTCTCGGTGCAGACCGGACGCTCCTCGCCGTAGCTGATGGTCTTGAAGCGCTCGCGATCGACCCCGAGGGAGGTCAAGTAGTCGAGCGCCGAGGAGGCGCGTCGCTGGCCGAGGGCGATGTTGTACTCGTTGGTGCCGCGCTCGTCGCAGTGACCTTCGATGGTGTAGGTGTACTTGCGCCCCTCTTCGCTGTTGAAGAACTCGGCGTTCTTCGCCAGCCGGTCGCGCGCGTCGGCGCGCAGCTCGTACTTGTCGAAGTCGAAAAAGACGTCACCGATCAGCCCCTGGCGCTCGAACTCGTCCTGGAGCTCCGAGAGATCCTTGGGGCGTGGGGCTTCCGTCATGTCGCTCGCCGGCGTGACCGGCGGCGGTGGCGGGACGGTCTCGGTCGGCGGGGCGGTGGTCACCGGCGGCGGTGGTGGCGGGGCGGTGACCGGCTGCTCCTTCTTGCATCCCGAGACCAGCAGCAGCGGGATGACGGCTACGCACACGGCCACACCCATTCGTTTCAGGTCCATCTTCAGCATCTTCCTCGACGGCCTCCAGTGGTTTGAGGTTCGATTCGGCGCCAAAGGTAGCAGACTCCGGGGCGCGCGGGCAACTGAATTCGCAACGATTTGCGCGATCACCGCGGCCAGCTGGACCAGTCGGGGGCGAAATTGCGCCCTTCGTGGGTCAGCTGCACCATGCCGGAGCCGTCGGCGTTCATCACCACGATCTGCGAATCGCGCCCCCGCTTGCGGGTCAGGACGAGGCGCCGTCCGTCCGGCGAGTAGCTCGGTTCCTCGTAGCTGTCGGGGCCGTGGGTGAGGGTGGCGCTGGCCAGGCTGATCACGTCGGTGACGACGATCTGGAACTTGTTCCCGCGGCGGCTGGCGTAGGCCAGGTAGGCGCCGTCGTAGCGCCAGGTGGCGCCGTCGTTGAAGTCGCCCTCGAAGGAGATGCGCCGCACGTTGCTGCCGTCGCGGTCCATGACGTAGATCTGCGGCTGGCCCGAGCGATCGGAGGTGAAGGCGATGCGGTCCCCCTGGGGGCTCCACGCCGGATTGGTGTCGATGCCCCGGGCGCGGGTCAGGCGCTGCGGCTGGGTACAGATGCGGGGGCAGACGTAGATGTCGGTATTGGTGCCGTCGGCGTGGGCGAAGGCGATCATCGTGCCGTCGGGGGAGAAGGAGGGCGACAGGTTGAGGGAGCCCTGGCCGTAGACCTCGGTCTTCCGGCCGGTCTTCATGTCGGCGAAGAAGATGGTCGGCGAGGCGGTGAAGTAGGTGACGTAGGCGACGACGTCGCCGGAGGGGCTCCATTCCGGGAAGCCGGAGGTCGACCGGTGGCCGGTGACGCGCCGCTGGTTGCGGCCGTCGTAGTCCATGATGTAGACCTCCTGGAAGCCGTCGCGGTCGGAGTGGAAGGCGATCAGGGTCTGGGCGATGCCCGGCCGGCCGGTGAATTGGGCCACCACCTCGTCGGCGAAGCGATGGGCGATCTGCCGCGCCTGGTCGACCTCGCCGCGGTAGCGCTTGCCGAGCACCGACTGGCCGCTGGCCAGATCGTAGACCCGGCCCTCGAGCACGATGCGCGAGCTCTCCTGCTTGAGCTCGGCATAGAGCACCACCTGATTGCCGAGGGAGCGGAACTGCTCGAAATCGTGCGCGCGCTTGCCGGTGAGCTGGAGAACCGCCAGCTCGGCCGGGCCCTGGACCAGGAAGACGCCCGACAGATCGAGGTCGGCGCGCAGGGTCTCCTCCAGCTCGCGGGCGGCCTCCAGGTAGACGCCGTTCAACCCCGGGTGGTAGCTGGCGGCGGGGAAGGCGAGGCGCAGCTGAGGCCTCTGGTTGAGATCTCGGAGGATGATCTCGACGTCTTCGCCGGACTCCTGGGCCGACAGGGTCAGGGCGGCGGCGAGGATCGAGAGGAGCGCGGGGATGAGGATGGCGTGTCTCATGGTCGTGCGATGCTCGTCGTTCTGCGGTTTGCGGCGTCACTCCACTACGAGGTTGATGCCGAGGTAGTCCTTCTTGTAGCCGCTCGGCAGCCGCGGCAGGGGCGCCGACGCTTCCACCGCGCGCAGGGCGGCCTGGTCGAAGATCTCCGAGCCCGAGCTCTGCACCAGCTGCAGGTCGCTGATCGATCCGTCGCGGTGGATGCGGAAGTAGATCCGCGCCACGTCGATCCGTTTCGCCAGCCGCGGCCGCACCCAATTCTGACTCAGGATGGCGATCATGTTGTCGAGATAGTAGCCGTAGGTGAAGTCGGGGTCCTCGGCGCCGGCGGTGGCGCTCGACGACGCCCCCAGGGGGTTGCCGCGCTCGATGCCCCGCCGCTTCTGCGGCTCGGGCGGCGGCGGTTCGGGCGGTGGCGGCGCCGCCGGTTCGGGCGGCGGTGGCGGCGGCGGGCGCCGCTTCTTCCGCTCGGTCTTGATCACCGCCACGTCC
>RFGL01000087.1 GCA_003697015.1 Acidobacteriota bacterium
CCGGAGGAGCAGGACGGCCTGGCGGCCCGCGGTGAACGTCGGCCGCCCGCGAGGGCGGAGAGTTTCCGTGCCGAATCGAGGCGGAATTCCGCAGGCGATCGGTGGATCGCCGAGGATTTCGGCCGACGATTCGGCCCCAACGACCCGCCCGCCGCGCGGCCGGAGTTTTGCCACGGGCTGCTAGCATACCGCGGAACGACGGCCCGTCGCGGTGCCGGGCGCACCCGGGGTCTCTCTCCGCGCTGCGCCCGCACCACCCCCGCCCGCAAAGATTCTTCGCCCTCGCTTCGTCCGATTCTCCCCTCCTCGGCGTAGAGCCCTAATGAACCTGCGCCCATCGATCCATCCAGGAGCGTAATGGACGCTTGACGAGACAAGAACGTCCCCGGACCGGCGAACGGCCCGGGGAACAGCCAGGAGGTTTCGGGATGATTGCCAGGCCGCCGCTCCGCTCTCCGTTCGCCCCCCTGATCGCCGCGACGTGGATCGTCGCCGCGCTGCTGATCGCCGCCTCGCCGGCGCTCGCCTCGAGCCACCGGGAGGCACCCTTCGTGACCGAGCACCCCAAGGTCGACGGCACCGACTTCTACATGTTCCGCTCCTACGAAGAGGGTCGCGAGGGCTTCGTCACCCTGATCGCCAACTACCTGCCGCTCCAGGATGCCTACGGCGGCCCCAACTACTTCACCCTCGATCCCAGCGCGCGCTACCGCATCAACGTCGACAACAGCGGCGACGGGAGCGAGGATCTGATCTTCGAGTTCCGGTTCTCGAACATCTTGAACAACCAGACCCTGCCCGTCGGCGGCGAGGACGTGCCCCACCCCCTGCGCACCGTCACCCCCCTCGCCCCCGGCATCCAACCCAACGAAGCCGAGCTCTACACCGTGCGGGTGATCCGCGGCGGCGGCGCGCCGGCCTTCGCCACCAACGGCAACACCGGCGGCATCTTCTTCGCCAAGGCCCTCGACTATTTCGGCGAGAAGACCTTCGCCGATTACGAGGCCTACGCCAACAGCCGCATCACCCCGATCCAGATCCCCGGCTGCGCCGACGGCAAGGTCTTCGTCGGCCAGCGCAAAGAGAGCTTCGCCGTCAATCTGGGGGAGATCTTCGACCTGATCAACCTCAACCCGGTGGGCGATCCCCAGGCGGAGCGCTCGAAGACCGAGGACAAGAACATCACCTCCATCGCCCTCGAGGTACCGATCGACTGCCTGACCGAGGGCAACGGCGACGTGATCGGCGGCTGGACGACCGCGCGCCTGCCGCGCAACCGCACCCTGCTCGACGACCCGAGCTTCGAGCAGCCGGCGATCGAGAGCGAGGACTTCGTGCAGGTGTCGCGCCTCGGCATGCCGCTGGTCAACGAGGTGGTGATCGGCCTGCCGGACAAGAACCGCTTCAACGCCAGCCGGCCGGCGGACGACCTGCAGTTCGCCACCTACGTCACCAACCCGACCCTGCCGGAGATCATCCAGATCCTCTTCGACGTCGAGGCGCCGAACAACTTCCCCCGCGGCGACCTGCTGGCGACCTTCATCACCGGCATCCCCGGGGTCAACGACTTCGGCTTCGGCGAGATGCAGCGGCTGAACACCGCCATCGACCCCACCCCCAAGGACCAGCAGTCGAACTTCGGCGTCGCCGGCGGCGACCTCGCCGGCTTTCCCAACGGCCGCCGGCCCGGGGACGACGTGGTCGACATCGAGCTGCGGGTGGCGATGGGCATCCTCTGCCATCCCCTGGCCGCCCTCGGCGGCCTCGACCTCGGCCTCTGCACCCCGGCCGACGCGCCGGACGGCCTCCTGCCCTACACCGACCAGACCTACCAGGGTCCGGACCAATTCGACGACGTCTTCCCCTATCTGCGCACCCCCGTCGCCGGCTCCCCCAACGCCAAGCGGGTCTTCACCACCAACCTGCGGGGCAAGAATCAGGTGCCGTCCCTCGAGTCGCCCAACATGGGCAGCTGCGGCGCGGTGCTCACCCCCGGCCAGAACGACCTGGTGATCACCTGCACCCACGACGTCGACGACGTGATCGCAGCCCACATCCACCAGGGGCCGGCGGACCAGAACGGCCCGGTGGTGTGCGACTTCGGGCCGGTGATCCAGAGCCCGATCGTCTTCATCTGCAATCCGGCCACCGTCGGCATCCCCTTCGACGACTTCTTGGACGCCCTGGAACAGGGCAATACCTACGTCAACATCCACTCGGCGCGCAATCCGCCGGGGGAGATCCGCGGGCAGCTGAACTGAGGCCCGTCAATCGAGCCCCCTCTCCGGCGCCGGAGGGGGGGCCGCGCACGACCACCTACCGATGCTCTCCAGACTCCGATTCGCCCGACTCGCGCCGGCGGCCTCGATCGCGCTCGCATCGATCGCCGGCGCCGTGCCGTCGCCGGCCCACGACATGTGGATCCTGCCGGCGACGTTCGCCCCCGCCGCCGGCGAGCTGGTGGCGGTCAGCCTGCGCGTCGGCCACCCCGGCGGCGAGGAAAGGGTGGTGCGGGACGGCGGGCGGATCGTCCGCTTCGCGGCCCTGGGGCCCGAGACCCTGCCCATCCCCGGGCTCGAGGGGCAGGATCCGGCGGGCTACCTGCGGCCGCCGGTTGCGGGCCTCTACGCCCTGGTCTACGAGAGCCGGCCGGCGTATTCCGAGCTGCCGGGACCGCGCTTCACCGCCTATCTGGAAGAGGAGGGGCTCGACGCCGTCGTCGCCTGGCGCGCCGCCCGCGGCGAGACCCTCGCCGCCGGGCGCGAGCTCTACTCCCGGTCCCTGAAGAGTTTGATCGTGGCCGGCGACGGGGCGACCGCGCGCGACCGCCCCGTCGGCCTGCCCCTCGAGCTGGTGGTCGAGAGCGACCTCGGGCCGCGCCGCGGCCCGCGGCCGGTGACCCTGCGCCTGCTCTACCGCGGCCGGCCGCTGGCCGGCGCCCTGGTCGACCTCCGTCCTCTGGCCGGCGACGGCAGCGCGTCGTCGGTGCGCAGCGGCGCGGACGGCCGGCTGACCGTCGAGCTGGCGCCCGGGGCGTGGATGGCGGCGGCGGTGGCGATGGAGCGGGCGGCCGGCGGCGAGGCCGAACGGGCGGAGTGGCGCTCGATCTTCGCCACCCTCACCTTCGAGCTGAGCAGGGACGATGGCTGAGCTGACCCCCAGCGCGCCGTGGCAGCCGCCGCTGCTCGGCCCTCAGGCACCGGCTTCGCCGCCGCCGCGAGGGGGAGGTATAGTCGCTCCCGTGCCTGGCCGCGACCATCCTTCGGGCGCCTTCGACGGCTTCGACGACGCCATGTTGCTGGCGGCGATCGCCCGCCGCGACCGCGACGCGTTCCGGGTCTTCTACCAGCGGCACGCCGGCCGCATCCTCGCCGCCCTGCGCCAGCTGTGCCGCGACGTAACCCTGGTCGACGACCTGCTGCAAGAGGTCTTCCTGACCGTCTGGCGCAAGGCCGGAGGCTACCGTCCGGAGCGCGGCGACGCCGGGGGTTGGCTCTTCACCATCACCCGCAATAAAGTCATCGATGCCCGGCGACGCGGCCGCCTGCCGATCGCCGACGATTCGCTCGCCGATCTCGCCGCCACCCCGGCTCCGCCGGCGAGCCGCGGCCGGGAATTGCGTCTCAGCCTGCGCCAGGCCCTCGGGACCCTGACCGTCGAGCAGCGACAGGCGGTGACCCTGACCTACCTCGGCGGCTTCACCTACGACGAGACGGCATCGCGTCTCAACGTGCCCCTGGGCACCCTCAAGTCCCGCCTCCGGCGGGGCATCGAGCTGTTGCGCGCTCAGCTGGGAGATGCCGCATGACGTCCACTGCACCGCGTCACCATCCGCCGGAAGACTTCCTCCTCGCCCACGCCGCCGGCCAGCTCGACGCCGGACGGCGGGTGATGATCGAGGGCCACCTCGCCTTCTGCCCGTCGTGCCGGGAGAGCTTCGCTCAGCTCATCGCCCCCGGCCGGCGGTGGCTCGAGGAGCAGGCGGTGGTGGCGCCTAAGCCGTCCTTGTGGGAGGAGATCGAAGCGCGCCTCGACCGGCAAGCCGAGGAGGATCCTCTCGCCGGCCTCGGCGCGGAGCTGCCCTTGCCCGTCGCCGCCCGGCTGGAGATCGAGGCCGGCGGCCGGGCGCCGCGCTGGCGGCCGCTGCCCTTGAGCCCGGCGCGCTTCGCCGTGCTCTCCACCGACCACCGGGCCGAGGCCGCCCTGGTCATCGCCCGCATCCCGGGCGGACGCCGCTTCCCCCGCCACCTCCACCTCGGCTGGGAGGACGTGCTGGTGCTGCGCGGCGCCTTCCGCGATCCCGCCGGCCACTTCCAGCCTGGCGACTACCAGCTCAATGCGCCGGGCACCGAACACGAGCCGCAGGTCGACGCCGGCGATCAGTGCTGGATCGTCGCGCGTTACGAGAAGGGCATCCGTTTCCGCGGCCTGCGCGGCCTCATCCAGCGGCTGACCGCCCGCTGAGCGGCCACCGCGGCCGGCGGGCGAGCGCGGCTCAGACCGGGTTCAGGCCGTGGAGGACCAGGCGGGTGATCTGCTCGATCACCTCGTTCTTGCCCAGACGGCCGTCGGCGCGGAACCAGCGGACGACGAAGAGGGTCGTGCCGAACATGCAGTTGGTGGCGATGGTGGGGTCGACGTCCTCGATGCCGCGCGCCGCCAGCACCTCGGCGATGGTGTCGCGGGCGAAGCTGTAGTAGGCGCGCTTGCGTTGCAGGATCTTCTGCCGGTGCTCGTCGTCGAGGCGTTCGTCCTCAAAGGCCAGGATGCTCATCGCACTGGGATCGTCGATCAGGAGCTGCAGGTGACCCGACAGCAGCTTGGCCAGCCGCTTCTCGGCGTCGCCCTCGCGCTTCGCCGGCTCCCAGACCTCGCGCTCGAGCAGGTCCATGGCGAAGTTCATGATGGCGAAGAGCAATGCCTTCTTGCCCTTGATGTAGTAGTAGAGGCCGCCCTTCGTCAGGTCCACGGCTTCGGCGATGTCGCCCATCGAGGTGGCGTCGAAGCCCTTGGCGTAGATGATCTGCGCCGCTTCCCGGTAGATGTCCTGGGCGCGGTAGTCGTCGCTGACCGTCGGGGGCTTTTGGAAAGCGGGCATTCGGGGCGAAGCCTCCTACGAACCTCAGTGCGCTGCCGGCAGCGCGAAACGAGCGACCGGACGGTTGGACGTTCGTGCTACCAACCGGTTGGTTGAACCATGATCCCCCCCGCGGCCGGGGCTTGTCAAGCCCCAGCCGGCGATGGCGTGAGCCGCCGCCTTCAGGCGACGTCGGCGATCGGCCGCTCCACCGGCCCCGGCAGCGGCTCGGCCTCGAGGGCGGCGAGCAGCTCCGGGGTGACGCCGGCGGGCACCGCGCCGAGGGCGACGTCGCCCCAGCGGACGATGGCCGCGCTGCAGCTCGACACGCTGCCGACGCTGTAGATCAGCACCCGGTCCTGCGGCCGGATGCGGCCCCAGGCGGCGGCATGGAAGAGGTTGAGGCCGGTCAGCGCCGGGCCGACGTTGGCGTAGAGCGGGTAGATGCTGATGGTGCGTTCGGGGGCGATCCCCAGGACCCGGGCGGAGAACGCAGCCGACCACGCCAGGGGCGTGTTGAAGACGAAGAAGTCGAGGTCGTCGAGCTCGAGGCCGGCCTTCTCCAGAGCGCCGAAGGTGCAGGTCTTGAGGTAGGGCTCGGCGGTCTCGCGCAGCAGCCGCTGGGCGGCCTTCCGGCCCGCCTTGAGGTGGAAATAGGGCCGGCCGTCGCGGTCGTGGTCGAGCTCGTAGGCGACCGCGCCGCAGGTGGCGGCGGAGTGCACCGTGTGGCCGCCGAGGTAGCCGGTGCCGGGGGCGACCTCGCCGACCACCAGGGCGGTGGCCGCGTCCCCCACCCCCCAGGACACCGGGTCGTCGTCCGGCGCCACCCGCGAATAGGTACAGGAGGTGACCACCAGGGCCCGTTTGTGCTGCCCGGCCTGGATCAGGCCGCAGGCGGTCTGGAAGGCCACGGTGGCGCTGGAGCAGGCGGTCTCCAGGTTCCAGGCCGCGCCCTCAAGCCCCAGCTCGCGGGCGAGGAATGCGGCGCCGCCGATGCCCACCGAATCGGGCAGGAAGGACGAGCAGATCAGGAGGTCGACGTCCTCGATCCCCAGGCCGGCGGCGTCGAGGGCCTGGCGCGCGGCGTCCGCCTCGAGGGAGAGGGCGCTGCCCTGGGGCGGCAGGCGGCGGCGCAGCTTGGCGCCGCGGAACGGGTCGTAGAGGTAGGGCGCCATCGCCCGATTGAAGGGCTCCGAGCCCTCCGACCAGTCCTTGGGCGGCTTCCACATCCAGATGCGCTCTTCCGCGCGGGCGACCAGCTCGGGCTGGGTCTGCCGCCAGTGTTCGTTGGTCAGCACCCGATCGGGGACGCTGACGGCGAGGGCTTGGATTCCGATCGCGCGCATGGCTCAGACCTCCCAGCCGGCGACGTTCTTGGAGCTTCCCTGCTTGAGCAGGCTTTCGAAACGGTGCATCAAGGGCGAGATCTGGCTGGCGTCGATGCGCACGTCGAGGACGTACGGACCGCTCGCCACCAGGGCCTTCTCCAGGGCGACGTCGAGCATGTCTTCGCTCCTCACCTGGATGCCGTCGGCCCCCATGGCGCGGGCCAGCTTGACGAAATCGACCTCGGGAAAGGCGAGCTGGCCGGTGGCCAGGCCGAGGACCTCCTGGCCGCTCTCGCACATGCCGTACCCGCCGTCGTTGAGCACCACCCACACCGCCGGCGCATGGTACTGGACGGCGGTCGAAATCTCGGAGTTCATCAGCATCGAGCCGTCGCCGACCACCGCCACCGTCTTGCCGCGGGTGAGGGCGGCGCCGACCACGCCGGCGGCGCAGTGCCCCATCGAGCCGTAGAGGGTCGACACCCGGTAGCGGCCCGGCTTGGGGAAGCGCAGATAGTGGCTGCACCAGGCGAAGGCGTTGCCGCATTCGGCCATCACCAGGGCGTCCGAGCCCTGGACGACCCGGCGTTGGATCGCCTCCATCAGCGCCTGCGGCCGCACCGGATCCTGGCAGCAGGGCAGCTCGAGACCGGCGGCGTGCCGCACCGGCAGCGGGGTGACGTTGTCCTCGCGCTCCGGCAGACGGGGCAAGAGGGCCTCGAGAAAACCGCCGATCTCGGCCTGTATGCCGTAGGTGCGGCAGTCGGGGAAGGCCACCCCGGGCACCTCCGGATCGAGGTCGACGTGGATGAAGCCCTCCGCCGGCGTCAGGTCGCGATCCCAGAACGACGTCGCCTCCCCCAGCCGGCTGCCGAGGACCAGGATCCAGCGCGGCCGCCGCTCGCGCAGCTGCTCGAGCACCTCCTGGTGGCCGCCGAGGCCGGTGACCCCGAGGTAGTTGGGATGATCTTCGGGGAAGATGCCCTTGCCCCGCGGCGAGCTCATCACCCGCGCGTTGGTGCGCTCGACCAGCGCGCGGATCGCCGGCGCCGAGCCGCGCGCACCGAAGCCCAGCCAGACCACCAGGTCCTCGTCCTCCTGCAGCAGCTCGGCGCAATGCTCGACGTCCTCCGGCGCCACGGCCGGGGACGACAGTCGGGCGCGGCAAGGCACCTTCGGCGCCTCGACGCGGCTCGACTGGAGCGAGATCGGCAGGCCGAGGTGAGCGACGAACCCCCCCGGCCGGGCCAGGCCGAGAGCGAGCCGGCGGATCACCTCCGGCAGCTCGCTCGGGCTCTCCATGCGCAGGGCGTAGTCGAAGATCGGTCCGCGGCCGAAGAGCGCATCCTGCGGCAAGGTGTAGGAGCTCGACTCCTGGGTCGCCCAGCGGCCGCGCTGCGGGGCGCTGGTCGAGCCCGAGACCAGGATCACCTTGGCCCCCTCCCAACGCGCCGCGGTGATGCCGGTGAGCGCGTTGAGCATGCCCGGACCGGTGGTGGTGAAGACCAGGGTCGGCTTGCCGCTGGCGAAGTAGGCTTCGGTGGCGGCGAAGGCGGCGCCGGTCTCGTGGCGGAAGTGGTGGGTCTCGATGACGCTCTCCTCCAGGGCGTCGAAGAGCACGCCGATCGCCCCGCCGATCACCCCGAAGGCGCGCTCGACGCCGAGCTCCGCCAGGTGGCGGACCAAGGCCGAGGCGAGGGACGATTCGGTCTGAAGGTCTGGTCGATAGCTGTGCTCGATGGATGGCTGCGGCCGGTAGGGCTGCGTCGATTGTGACCGGGCTGACGACTCCATGGCTCCTCCCTCGTTCCCCTTCGGTCCCGGCCGTTCCTCCCCGGCCGGATCTCCCCCGTTTGCGTCTCTCTCCTTCGTTCTCGCCGGCCGTAGCCGGCGTAACCTACCAACCGTTCGGTCGGCCCCTTGTGCAGAGAATCACGCCGCCTCGCATCGTCCCCCCCCTGTGGCGGGGTGGCTTGCCAGGTCCGCGTTTCCAACCGACCGACCGGTAGAATACTGGCGGTTGCCGGCACTGTCAAGAGGTTGACGAGAAAATTTTGCAGGATTTTCTACCGCATGGTCGAACCATCCCGGATGGTTGCTATCGGCGGAGGCCGATGGCGCCGATCGACGATCCCGAACGAGCCCCCAGTTCCGGCTTAATCGCTGAAAACAAGCTGGTTAGCGGATCCAATCCGCAACGTCTCGGGGCCCTCGAAAGGCCGGAGACGGGGTTGGCGGCGGCCGTGATCGCTGCCGGCGATAGCTCGACCGGCGGCATGCAAGTATAGCGTTTTGAGCATGTTTGATTTTATAATGAGCGCTGCGGCGGCGGCCGGAGAATTCGACGAAAGCGATCGCCCTGCGATGGGCTCCGGCCGATGCCGCGAGCGGCCGTCGGGCGGCGGCGGCGGGAGCCTGTGGCGCTGGGTATACACTTCCCCCCGCCGCCCCGGCAGCAGCCCGGGCCAGGCGGAGGGAACGTATACGCCTCTCTACACCCGCAAGGGACGTTGCCGCAGGCGCGGTGCGGGCCGTAGCCTAGCTCGCCGATCGTGTAAGCGGTCCTGCCGACCGACGAGGGCGTCTGACGACGAGTCCGACGACGAGAACGCTTCGCCAAGGTGCCAGAGGAGATCGTTGATGAAATCGAGTAAGCCGAAAGCCGCCGCTTCATCCCTCACCGTTGCCGGCCGGTGGAGCGTCCTGGTGCTCGCCGTTCTGGCGCTGGCTGCCGCCAATTTCGCCGGCGGCGCCGGATGGAACACCGCCGACCGCCCGTCCCGCGACCAGGTACCCTTACCCAAGGGCCTCGACTTCGACCGTCTGAAGGGCACCGCCCTCGATCCGACCGGCGACACCTTCGGCAGCGGCACCCCGATCGACGTCACCAGCCTGTCCGCCGACCTGGTCGGCGACATGGTGGAGATCGTGGTGACCTTCGCCGACGCCATCAGCCCGCCGGACAGCGGCGCCGCCAACGCCGTGGACGGCTTCATCGACATCGACGCCGATCAAGACGGCGCCACCGGCGACGTGCCGTGGGTCGACTTCCTCACCGGCAACGCCACCACCGGCATGGGCAATGAGTTCTACGTCGACCTCTTTTCCTACGACAGCGCCGACGGTGCCGCCGACGTGGTCGACGACCCGGACGAGCTGGTCACCGGCCGGGCGCCGGTGAGCTTCACCAGCAACTCGATGACCGTGCAGATCCCCTTGACCCTGCTCGGCGACGACGACGGCGAGCTCGACGTCGCCACCATCCTCGGCACCGAGGCCGAGCCCACCGACGTGGCGCCCAACGCCGGGTCGGTGTCGAGCGCCGACGACACCTCGGTGCTGTTGCAGAACAACCGCTTCCGGGTGAGCGTCGACTGGCGCCGGCCGCCCAACGTTCCGGATCTGCAGCCGGCGCGGGTATCGGACTTCCGCACCGACGACTCGGCGATCTTCTTCTTCACCAATCCGGACAATCTCGAGTTCCTGATCAAGGTGCTCGACAGCTGCAACCCGAACGGCAACGACCACTTCTGGGTGTTCTTCGCCGGCGCCACCGACGTCGAGTTCACGGTGACGGTGACCGACACCCAGGCCAACGTCACCAAGACCTACTCCAACCCGCTCGGCAACCCGGCGGACGCGGTGACCGACACCAACGCCTTCGCCACCTGCCCCTAGATGGCCGATAATGTCTCCGGCCGCCGCCCGGGCTCCCGCCCGTCCGGACGGCGGCCGGCGCCGGCAAGCCGGCGATGAGGATCGAGAGCTGAAGGATGAAGAACCGACTTCTGCGTTGCGCCGGCGGATCGCTGCTGCTCGGCATGGTGCTGGCCGGCGGCTGCCGGCCGGCTCACGAATGGCGCGGTGAGGTGGTGGACCCGCCGGCCGCCGTCGACCTCGCCGGCACCAACTGGGACGGCGAGCCCTTCCGCCTGGGCGACCTCGAGGGCAAGGTGACGGTGCTGTTCTTCGGCTATACCTACTGCCCCGACGTCTGCCCCTTCACCCTGGCGCGGATGAAGGAGCTCTACGGCCGACTCGGCGAGCGGGCGGAGGAGGTGGCGGTGGTCTTCGTCTCCGTCGACCCGCGCCGCGACAGCGTCGCCAAGCTGGCCAGCTACGTGCCCAACTTCGACCGCCGGTTCTACGGCCTGCATCTCGATCCGGCCCAGCTCGATTCGGCCAAGGAGGGCTTCGATCTCACCATCCAATACGGCCAGCCGAAGGACGGACCGGGCACCGACAGCTACTACTACGTCGACCACACCGGCTCCCTCTTCGTGATCGATCGCCAGGGCCGGCTGCGGCTCAGGTTCCCGCCCAACAGCAGCGCCGACGAGCTGCTGCCGGACGTCGAGGCACTGCTCGCCGGTTGATCCGGCGCCGGAGGCGGAGGACGATTATGGCGACGTCGCAGGCTGGAAGCCGCGGAGCCCGCAGGCGCCGGCGCGAGCGGGAGCGCCGGGAGCAGGCCGCGCGCCGTGCCGAGACCCTGCGCTGGTGGACCCGGCCCGGGGTCCTGGTCTTCGCCGTCGCCGTCGCGCTCGCCGCCGCCGGCTGGGCGTTGGTGATCGGTGCCAGCCGCCGCATCCCGGTCGAGGAGGCGACCGTCGACGGCCTCCACCTGCGTCTCGAGGACGCGCGGTGGATCCTCGACCAGATGGACCACGGCGAGAACTTCCAGAAGCCGTCGACGATGATGCCCGGCATGCCCGAGTGGGGCAAGCAGCGGGTCACCCTCGAGCTGGCGTTCGAGAACCGCTCGCCGCAGCCGCAGGTCTTCGACGGCCGCGAGCTGATGCTGGTGCCCGAGCTGGGGGAAGAGGTGCCGCCGATGGGGGCCCAGACCGGGAAGGCGGTGATCGCTCCCGGCCAGACCTTCAATACCGCCGTCCACTTCGATTTCGACACCACCTTGCCGCACGGCAAGCTGCGGGTCGCCTGGCGGCGCGGCGAGCGGCCGATCTATCTGCCGATCCCCGAGCCGGCGGAGCACTACCACCTGCGGCCGCGCGGCGGCGAGGTCTCCCTCCCGCCCGACGCCCGCCTGCTGCTGCCGATCGGCAAGCCCGAGCGCGGGGAACGGCTCTTCAAAGGCGTCTACGGCTGCATCGCCTGCCACGGCGATCCCCAGGTGCCGGACAGCAACAACGTCGGACCGCATCTCGGACGCATCGCGGTGACGGCGGCGACGCGCATCGACGGCTTGCCGGCGGCACAGTACGTCTACGAGTCGATCATCGAGCCCAACGCCTTCATCGCGCCGGAGTGCAAGGGCGGCCAGCCCTGCGCCGAGCCCAGCGCCATGCCCGAATACGCCAGCCTGGTCGACCTGCAGGACGTCGCCGATCTGGTGGCCTACCTGCTGCAGCTCGACGGCTGAGCCGCCGATGTGTACGGCGGTATACATCCGCCGCCATCGCCCCCCACCGCCCCCGCCATCGCCCGGCCTCCGTATACCGGCCGCTACAGGCCTCACCGCACCTTG
This sequence comes from Acidobacteriota bacterium, assembly GCA_003697015.1. Lineage (GTDB taxonomy): Bacteria > Acidobacteriota > Thermoanaerobaculia > Multivoradales > J023 > J023. The sequence continues at coordinate 11,894 of RFGL01000087.1, forward strand.
CGTGGCCTGCGAGCCGGCCGGTAGCCTGCGCTCCCGTGTTCGGATCGGAATTGGTCGGGGCAGGATCTGATCGGAGATCGGTCGCGCGACCACGAGAACGAGAAACGAGGCATTTGGCCGAGGCATCGACAAAGGAGCACGAGTCATGGAACCGTCTGCGCATCTGACCGAATCGCCGAGCCACGCCGGGCGTTGCTTCCGGCGCCGCCGTTGGCTGGGGCTGGTAGCAGCCGTGAGCGGCGGGCTGGTGGCGTGGGAGTACCTTCTCAACGCCGTCCTGAACCCCGACGTCTCATGGAGCCTCCTGGGGGTGGCGGCCCACGCAGCCCTCGACGTCGCCATGGCGTTGCCGTTGGTCGCGCTGGCGGTGTGGGCCGGGTGGAGGATCGCGCGCCGTTCGGGCATGGAGTCCGGCGACGCCGCCGGCCTGCTGGGCACCATCGGCTGCGTCGCCATCGCCTTCCTGCTGCTGATGCTGCCCCTGGCCAGCAGCCGCGACCTGGCCCACGAATGGCTCGGCACGCGCTACGGCCTGTCCCTGGCCGAGGTGCAGACGACGGTGGTGACCTCCGACCTGACGGTGCAGGAGGCGACCCAGCTGTGCTCCTTCGGCGCGGTGCGCAATCCCAGCCTGGCGCGGGACGGCTATCAGGATCTCGAGGCCACCATCGCCGCGCGCCTGGTCGCCGGCGCGCGCGACGTGCTGGTGCAGCTGGCGGCCTTCCTGCCGCTCCTGGCCATCGGTCTGGCGACCTTCTTCCGCCGCGACCTGCCGTCGCGCCGCGGTTTCGCGCCGGCGCTGGCGCCGTTGCGTTTCTGGGGCCGGCCGCTGCGCCTCGCCACCGTCGGCCTGGCGACCTTCGTGCTCTTCTGCTTCGGGTACGACTTCGACCCGGCGCACGTCGGCATCGCCCAGGCGCAAGCGGGGGTGGGGTTCAACGCCTGCACCGACGGCGGACCGATACGCCAGTACGACGTCACCGCCATCGACGTCGAGATCACCCTCAACCGCTGGGGCGATCACGTCGACAACGGCCACATGTACGCGCTCAACGCCCGCATCCCCGAGATCCGCGATTTCGAAGACCGGCTGCGCGACGACCGCGCCAAGCCGGAAGGGCCCGACCCGGTCACCGGCGAGCTCCCGACCCGGGTCTCCAACGGCCTGCGCAAGGATCCGATCCAACCGCTGGTGATCCGCGCCAATCTCGGCGAGTGCCTGGTGATCAACTTCACCAACGACCTGGGGGACGGCCAGCCGGCCTCGATGCACATCCTCGGCCTGCCCCATACGGTGGAGAACGCCGGCAGCGCCGTCGGCACCAATCCCGATACCTTCGCGCCCCCGGGCGGCACCATCACCTACCGCATCCCCCTGCCGCTCGACATGGGGGCGGAGCGGGCCTACTACTTCCACGACCACGGCGCCGGCCGGCGGCGGCAGAACATGGGCCTCTTCGGCGCCATCGTCGCCGAACCGCCGGGGTCGCGCTACCTCGACGTCGAGACCGGCGAGGAGCTCGATACGGTGACCGGCAACAACTGGGAGGCGATCATCCTCACCCCGGGCACCAACGGGCCGCAGGACAAGAGCTTCCGTGAATTCGTCATCTTCTACCACGAGATCGGCGACGAGGGTTTCACCAACATCCTCGACCACGACAAGAAGCTGGTGCCGCTGGTCGACGACGTCGCCGGCGTCTACCGTCCCGGAGCCCGCGCGCTCAACTACCGCAGCGAGCCTTTCCGGCGGCGCATCGAGTTCGACAAGAAGATCAACAAGGATCAATTCAAGAACGGCAAGGGGCACGGCTACGCTTCCTATCCCTTCGGTGATCCGCCGACGCCGATCCCGCGCTCCTACGTCGGCGAGGGGGTCAAGACCCGCCTGCTGCACGGCGGCTCGGAGGTCTTCCACGTCCACCACCTGCACGGCGGTGGCGACCGCTGGCGGCGCAACCCCAAGGCCGACCCGGCGAACGACTACTGGAAGGGCCTGACCAAGGTGCCGGATCCGAATCTGAAGTCGATCCACCTCGACTCGCAGTCGATCGGCCCGGGCACGAGCTACAACCTGGAGCACGAATGCGGCGCCGGCGGCTGCCAGCAGGGGGTGGGGGACTTCCTCTTCCACTGCCACATCGGCCACCACTACATCTCCGGCATGTGGTCCTTCTGGCGCGTCTTCGGCGTGCGGCAGACGGCGGAGAACAACGTCAACGGCCATCCCCTGGCGGTGGTGCCGGAGCTCTTCCAGGCCGACAATCCGTTCAGCGACGAGGAGGCGCCGTCGAATACGCCGCCGGCGGACGCCGTCTCCGCCGGCCAGCTGATCGGCCTCAAGGTCGACGACGAGCGCACCATCGTCGCCGACGCCGACGTGGTCGACACCAGCACCCAGATCGGCCTCAAGGAGTGGATCCGCCACCTGCTGCCGCCGGGCGGCATCACCCTCGACAACAACGACGCCACCGTCCTCGACTGGGTATTCGAGGGCGAGGGCGCGAACCTCAAGGTGATGGGCGAGCCGGAGGAGACCCTGCCCTTCGCCGGCTACGTTTCCAAGACCCCGGGCGAGCGCATCGAGATCCTCTTCAACCCCAAGAACGGTCGCTACACCTGGCCGCTCTTCCGGCCGCATGCGGCCAAACGCATGCCGTTTACCGCCCGCCACAGCGGTGCACCGTGGCTCGGCGAGGAGATGAAGCCGGGTCGCATCGACGGCCTGTGCGCGGTCAACGGCGTCCACCCGGCGGTCGACGTCGGGCCGACGGCGGTCAAGCGCTACTACCCGGTGAGCGCCATCACCCTGCCGATCCAGGTGACCAAGAACAAGGTCGATCCGGACGGCCAGATCTTCGTCTTGAACGAGGACTACCTCGACATCAAGGAGGGGCGCAAGCCGGCGGAGCCGCTGGCCATACGCTCCAACGTCGGCGACTGCGTGGAGATCATCTTCACCAACAAGATCCCCGACGGCCCGCTCAACAAGAACTGGTCGAAGGTCAACATCCACAGCCACTTCGTGCAGTTCGACACCCAGGCGTCGGACGGCGTCATCACCGGCTTCTCCTACGAGCAATCGGTACGGCCGTATGAGACCGAAGACCGCCGGCTGGTGCAGCCGGCCAACCGCGGCGACTCGGTGATCACCGTCAACCATGCCGATCGCCTGCACCCCGAGCTGCTCGGTCCGGGCAAGAAGGGCATCTGGCTGGGCATCGGTCTCGGCGAGGGCATCGACAAGACCGGCGCCAAGTGCGGGCTCGACCCGACCACCGGCCAGCCCATCCGCTGCACCGAGATCCGGCAGATCGTCGCCATCGACGCCAATCCGGACGGTACGACGTCGATCACCCTCGATCAGCCGCTGCAGAACAACCACGACGCCGGCGAGGCGGTGGGCGTCGAGTTCGTGCGCTACCACTGGTTCTCGGACGTCGACTTCGGCACGGTCTTCTACCACACCCACGTCGAGTTCAAGGACTGGGATCACGGCCTCTTCGGCACCCACATCGTGGAACCCAAAGGCTCGACCTACCACGATCCTCTGACCGGCGAGGAGGTGCGCGCCGGCACCCTGGTCGACGTCCGCGTCGATCCGTCGGCGGGGGGCAACCCGGTGGCCTTCGGGGTCGACGGCTCGTTCCGCGAGTTCATGCTCTTCCTGCACAACAACAGCCCGGTGGTGGGCGGCTTCCAGCGCGGCGGCGGCACCATCAACCTGCGCGCCGAGCCCTGGTCCGACCGCCCGGGCAACGACGCCTACCGCTTCTCTTCGGTCACCCACGGCGATCCGTGGACGCAGGAGGTGCGGGCCTACGTCGGCGATCCGGTGGTGGTGCGCGGCATGGGCTTGGTGGAACGGGTCGGCGGCATCCGCTTCACCGGTCACCGCTTCCACATGGAGCGCTACACCGATTCGAGCGACACCCGCGACACCACCTTCATCGGCATCTCCGAGCGCTTCGACGTCGCCCTCGAGGGCGGTGCCGGCGGTCCCGGAGGATTCCCCGGCGACTACCTCTACTACAGCACCCTGGGCCGCGACTTCGAGGCCGGGGCGTGGGGCATCCTGCGGGTGCACGACACCCTGCAGGGCGATCTCCAGCCGCTGCCCGATCGGCCGGTGCCGTCGCCCGGCAACGGCTTCCCGCAGCTCACCCAGACCGGCGGCGCGCCGCCGGCGGCGACCGGCGGCGCGGGCAACGTCTGCCCGCCGGGAGCGCCGGAACGGGCCTACGCTCTGGTCATCCGCGATTCGCGCATCGTCTACAACGAGCTCGCCGCACCGGATCGCACCGGCGTCGTCTACCGCCTGCGCGACTTCCCCAGCGGCGAAGCGCGGACGCCCCTGGTGCTGCGGGCCAACGCCGGCGACTGCCTGGTGCTGGCGCTGCGCAACGAACGCAGCAAGCGTTCGTCGATCAGCGTCGGCGAGCTGATCGCCGATCCGCAGCGCTCCGCCGGCTCGGCCGTCGGCTTCAACTACGACTCGACGGTGGCGCCGGGGCAGACCCGCATCTACCGCTACTACGCCGACGCCGAGCTCGGCATCGTCGGGGCGCTCAACCTCGCCGACGTCGATTCGGTGGAGCGCGGTGCCTTCGCCGCGATCGTCATCGAGCCCGAGGGCTCCCAGTACTTCCGTCCCGGCAAGAACGAGCCCCTGCCGGCCGGCGGCTGGGGCGTCCAGGCGGACATCGTCACCGACGGCGTGCGCACCCGGGAGTTCGTCGCCCTGTTCAGCGATCAGGATCGGCGCATCGGCCAGAACGCCATGCCCTATCCGGAAGAGGTCGAGAACTTCAACGGCATCAACTACAGCAGCGAGCCGCTGGCGCTGCGCGACATGAAGAACCGCCCGGCGGACGTCTTCAAGTCGGCCATGTGGGGCGATCCGCGCCACGTGGTGACGGTGCCGGCGGGCACGCCGCTGGTCTACCGCGTCGCCCAGATGTGGGGCAACCAGGCCCACGTACCGACCCTCGAAGGCCATCGCTGGCTGCTCGAGCCGGGCATGCCGGGCTCGGAGCAGCTCTACAACGACGTCCTGGTGCCGGGGATGTGCCTGAACTTCAACTTCGTCGGCGGCGCCGGCGGCGACATCCAGGCGCCGGGGGACTACCTCTTCCTCGACCGCCGCCAGCCCTTCCTCGAGGGCGGCCTGTGGAACATCCTGCGGGTCACCGGCGACGGCACCTCGGGAGCCCCCGATCGGGTGAGCATCTTCTACACCGACACCCATCCGGCCGCCGGCGGCACCGTGCTCAAGGTCAAGGGCCAGAACAGCATCCGCCCCGCCGGCGACTTCGCCTCGCCGGTCACCGTCCACAGCGGCGGCGTCAACGGCGGCCAGTGCACCGGCCCCGTCCTCGGCACCGCCACGGTCAATCCGGGCAGCGGCCGTTGGACCTTCCGCACCACCGTCAGCGCCCTGCCGTCGGAGGTCTGCGTCTCCTCCCCCGGCGGCGGCGCCGCCAGCCGGGCGATGTGATCCCGCCCACCGGCGGGCTCGGCTGAGCCCGCCATCGACGACGGAACGGTCCGGATGCCGCGGCATCCGGACCGTTTTTTCTTGCCGGTGCAACAACGCCGGACTCGGGATGACGCGGCGCGGGGCGCGCGAGTTGGTGTCGCTATACTCAGCCGATGGCCACCCAAACCCCTCATCCTGCACGGCAGCTTCGACCGGCTTCCCCTCTCCTCCGAGCCCACCCGCTGAAGACGCTCGCGGCCGCAGCCGCCGCAACGACTTGAAGGACAACGACTTGCGAAGACCGTGGCACCTGTTCAGGCACCTGTTCAGGCGCACCGGCTGCGACGGAGAGTGCTCGGTAGCGGGGATCAGCCGGCCAGCTGGGCCCGCACCTCGTCGGGGACGGCGGCGATCAGCTGGGGCAGCTTGTCGGGCTCCTTGCCGCCCGCCTGGGCGAAGTCGGGGCGGCCGCCGCCGCGGCCGCCGACGATGGCGGCGAGGTTCTTGACCAGGTTGCCGGCCTTGAGCCGGCCGGTGAGGTCCTTGGAAACGGTGGCGATCAGGCTGACCTTGCCGTCCTCCTGGCGGCTGCCGAGGACCACGACGCCGGAGCCCAGGCGGTCGCGCAGGCGGTCGGCCATCTGCCGCAGCTCGGCGGCGGGCACCGGCGGCACCTCGCGGGCGATGAGCTTGACGCCGTCGACCTCCTGCTCGCCGCCGGCCGGCGCGACCGAGCCGGCGACCAGCTGCATGCGGGCGGCGGCGAGCTCCCGCTCGAGAACGCGGGCCCGTTCCTTCAGGCTTTCGATCTCCGCCGCCGCGCGCTCCGCCGGCGCCCCCAGGGCCTGCTCGACGCCGGCCAGCTGAGCGCTGCGCTGGCGCACCAGGGCGAGGGCCTGTTCGCCGGTCACCGCCTCGAGGCGACGCACGCCGGAGGCGATGCCGCGTTCGGCGGTGATCAAGAAAAGACCGATCTCGCCGGTGGAGCGGACGTGGCAACCGCCGCACAGCTCGAGGCTGGTGCCCGGCACCTCGACGGTTCGCACCCGAGAGCCGTACTTCTCGCCGAAGAGCGCCATGGCACCGCGCGCCAGCGCCTCCTGGCGGTCCTGCCAGGTGATGCGGGTGTTCCTGGCGGCGCGGATCTCGCGGTTGACCAGGTCCTCGACGGCGCGGATCTCCTCGCTGCTCATGGGCCGGTCGTGGGTGAAGTCGAAGCGCAGGCGGTCGGGGGCGACGAGGGAACCGGCCTGGCGGACCCCCGGGCCGAGCACCCGGCGCAAGGCGGCGTGCAGCAGGTGGGTGGCGGTGTGATTGCGCTCCGTCGCCCGCCTCGCTTCCTCGTCGACCTCGAGGCGGACCGCCTCGCCGGCGGCCAGCCGGCCGCGCTCGACCACCAGCTGGTGGAAGATGGTACCGGCGGTGTCCTTCTGGGTGTCGACCACCCGCGCCTCGCCCTGCGGGCCGCGGATCCAGCCGACGTCCCCCACCTGGCCTCCCGCCTCGGCGTAGAACACCGTGCGGGCGAGCACCGCCACCCCCTGCTCCCCCGCCTCGAGCTCGCTGGCGGCGGTGGCGTGGCCGCCCTCGTCGAGCCGCGCCAGGCGCTCGACCGCGACGCCGTCGAGGCGCAGGCGGTCGTAGCCCTCAAACGGCGTCTCCCCCAGCTCCCCCAGGGCGGCGCGCAAGCTGGCCTGGCGTTTCTGCCGTGCGCCGGTGGCCCGGCGCGAGCGCTGGCGCTGGCGCTCGGCCTCGGCCGCAAAGCCCTCGACATCGACCCCCAGCCCCTCTTCTTCGGCGATTTCGCGCACCGCCTCGAGCTCCTGGCCGTAGGTCTCGTAGAGGTCGAAGAGGGTCTTCCCGTCGAGCACCGTCCGCCCCGCCCGCCGGGCGCGGTCGATCGCCGCCTGCACGTGGCGGGCGCCGGCGGCACGGGTCTCCAGGTACTTCTCCTCCTCCGCCCGGATCGTCACCTCGGTCGCCTCGCGGGTCGCCGGCAGCTCCTTGTAGCAGGCCCCCATGAGGTCGCAGAGCACCGCGACCAGGCGGTGGAGGAAGGGCTCGTCGAAACCCAGACGCATGCCGTGGCGGACCGCCCGCCGCAGCAGCCGCCGCAGGACGTAGCCGCGGCCGTCGGGGCCGGGGATGACGCCGTCGGCGAGGAGGAAGGCGACCGCCCGCAGGTGGTCGGCGATCACCCGCAGGGAGACGTCGCTCTCCTCCGCCCGGCCGTACTCCCGGCCGGCGAGCTCGGCGGCGGCGCGGATGATCGGCTGGAAGAGATCGGTGTCGTAGTTCGACTCGACCCGCTGCAGCACCGCCGCCACCCGCTCGAGGCCGGCGCCGGTATCGATCGACGGGTTGGGCAACGGCGTCAGCTCGCCCTGGGCGTCGCGCTCGTACTGCATGAATACCAGATTCCAGATCTCCAGGTAGCGGCCGGCCTCCGAGCCCTCCTCCCAACCCACCGCCGGGCGCTCGGGGTAGCGGTCGACGAAGATCTCCGAGCACGGGCCGCAGGGGCCGACGTCGCCCATCGCCCAGAAGTTGTCTTTCTCGCCGCAGCGCTTGACCCGCTCCTCCGGCAGACCGGAGATCGACCGCCACAAGTCGTAGGCTTCGTCGTCCTGCTCGAAGACGGTGGCGAAGAGGTGCGCCGGATCGAGCCCCCAGACCTCGGTCACCAGCTGCCAGCCGTAGCGGATCGCCTCTTCCTTGAAGTAGTCGCCGAAGGAGAAGTTGCCGAGCATCTCGAAGAAGGTGTGGTGGCGCGGGCTGGGGCCGACGTTCTCCAGATCGTTGTGCTTGCCCGACACCCGCAAACATTTCTGCACCGAGACCACCCGCGGCGCCGGCGGCCGCTCGAGGCCGAGGAAATAATCCTTGAACGGCACCATGCCGGCGTTGGTGAAGAGCAAGGTCGGATCGCCGTGGGGCACCAGCGGCGCGCTCGCCTCGTGGCGGTGGCCGCGGTCGGTGAAGAAATCGACGAAGCTCTGACGGATGGCTTGACTGTTCATCGCTGATCCCTGGCCGTCCATGCGCCGCATCTGCGGCGCTGCCGAACCCCCAGGCGGCCGCGACGGCTTCGTCCCCTCAGGGATTCGGATCCGCGGCAGCCTCCCCGCCGGGGAGCTGGCGGAGGACGTGGACGATAGCACGTTCGGAGAAGCCGCGGCGAGCGAGAAAGCGCGCCAGAGCGGCGTCGCGGCGCTCCGACGGCGGCCGGCGATCGCGCGCCAGCCAGCGCTCGGCCACCTGGCGGGCGAGGGGGCGGTCGTCGTCGTCGAGGGACGCCAGGGCTTCGTCGATCACCTCCTCCGCCACCCCCCGCCGCGCCAGCTCAGCCGCCAGCCGCCGCCGGCCGAGCGGCGAGCCGCGCAGCTTGCGGGCGACGAAGGCACGGGCGGCGGCGACGTCGTCGAGCAGCCCCTCCTGCGCCAGCCGCGCCAGGACGGCCTCGACCTCGGCCGCTGCGTAGCCCCGCCGCTCGAGCTTCAGCTGCAGCTCGCGGCGGAAATGGGCGCGCGGCGCCAGCAGCTCGATCGCCTTCTGGTAGCAGGTCGGCCGCGAACGGGTGCTCATCCGCCGATGCGCTCGATCTCGAACGGCGACTCGCTGTCGAGCAGGTCGTCCTCGGCGTCGAGGGCGCTCTCCATCTCCTCGCGAGCGACGTCGGCGGTGAACTGGACGCCGGCCACCTTGAGCTTGAACTCGTCCGGATTGGTCGCCCGCCGCAGGGCCTCCTCGAGGGTGATCAGGCCGCCCTTGTAGTGGTAGTAGAGCGACTGATCGAAGGTCTGCATGCCGTACTGGCTGGTGCCGAGAGCGATCTGCTCGCGGATGTACTTGGTCTTGTCCTTGTTCTCGATGCAGTCGCGGATGTACGGCGTGGTGATCATCACCTCCGCCGCCGGCACCCGGCCCATGCCGTCGGCCCGCGGCACCAGACGCAGGGAGATCACCGCCTTCAGCACCTGTCCGAGCTGGATCCGCACCTGCTTCTGGTGGTGCGGCGGGAAGACCGAGATGACGCGGTTGATGGTCTCGGTGGCATCGACGGTGTGCAGGGTGGAGAACACCAGGTGGCCGGTCTCGGCGGCCAGAAGAGCGGTCTCGATGGTCTCGTAGTCGCGCATCTCGCCGACCAGCACGACGTCCGGATCCTGGCGCATGGCAGCGCGCAGGGCGTGGGCGAAGGAGCGCGTGTCGACGTCGATCTCGCGCTGATTGACCAGGGATTTCTTGTCCCGGTGGAGAAACTCGATCGGGTCCTCGATGGTGATGATGTGCTCGTTGCGGTTGGCGTTGATGTGGTCGATCATCGCCGCCAGGGTGGTCGACTTACCGGAACCGGTCGTACCGGTGCAGAGCACCATGCCGCGGCTCTCCATCGAGATCTTCTCCAGCACCGGCGGCAGCATCAGCTCCTTGATCGTCTTGATCCGCGCCGGGATGACCCGCAGCACCAGGCCGGTGGCCCCGCGCTGCTGGAAGATGTTGCAGCGGAAGCGGCCGAGGCCGGGCACCGAGTAGGCGATGTCGATGTCGAGCTCTTCCTTGAAGCGCTGCTTCTGGCGCGCGTTCATGATCGAGTAGGCGATCGAGATCGTGTCCTCCTGCATCAGGCGCTTGATCTCGGTCATCGGCGTCAGATCGCCGTCGATGCGCACCATCGGATGGCTGCCGACCTTGAGGTGCAGGTCCGACGCCTTGCGTTCCACCGCCAGCTTGAGCAGATCGTTGACGTTCATCGCTCGCGTCCTCCTCCCGCGCTCGTGGGTGCTGCCGTAGCTCGACCCGTCGATGGTAGCACGCCACGTCGCCGGCGCGCCGCCGCCGCCACCGTGAGCGGAATGGGCTCGCGCTACGGCAGCAGCCGCGCGGCGGCGACCAGGGCGGCGGTTTCGACCCGCAGGATGCGGGGGCCGAGGCCGATGGGGACGGCGTGGCGGGCCAGGGTCTTCTGCTCGGTGGCGTCCCAGCCGCCCTCGGGTCCGACCAGGACGGTGCCGCTCAGGCCCCGGCGCTCGAGACGGGTGGCGGGATCGGCCTCGGGATCGAGAAAGAAGCGGTCGCCCTGGCCGTGTACGAGACGCTCCAGCTCCGCCCACGGGTGGACGCCGGAGATCTCGGGCAGGCGAGCACGGTGGCATTGGACGAGGGCGGCGCGGGCGACCCGCTCGAGGCGCCCGAGGCGGGCGGCGCTGAGCTCACGGGGGGTGCGGGCGGTGCGCAGGAAGCGGATCGCCACGACCCCCAGCTCGGTCGCCTTCTCCACCAGCCAGGCGGCGCGCTCCGGGCGCAGCATGGCGACCACGAGCTGCAGCGCGTAGGCCGGCTCGTTGGCCGGCGCCTCGCCCCCCAGCACCAGCACGGCGTCGCGCCGTCCCACCCTCTTCACCTCCGCCCAGCGCGCCCTGCCACGACCGTCGACCAGCCGCAGCCGTTCGCCCGTCGCCAGCCGCCGGGCGCGGAAGAGGTGGCGGTAGCCTTCGCCGCCGACCACCGCCTCGCCGGTGCTGGCGGCGCGGGCGAAGTCGCCGGCATCGAGCAGGTGGGTGATCACGGGCGGTCTCTCCGTCGACGGACGAACGTTTCCGATGCGGTCCTCGCGCAGCGGTCGATCAGGGACGGCCGGCGAGCAGGAAGGCGATCCACTCGCCGGCGCGGCGCTCGGCGACGGGCTCGAGGCCGGCACCGGCCCAGGCGGCGAGCACCGAGACGCGCTCGCCCTCCAGGTTGCCGGAGCTGATCGCCCGCCCGCCGCGGCGCAGCAGGCCGGCGATGCGGGGCACTTCGCGCCGGATCTTGCCCGGCAGCACGTTGACCAGCGCCAGGTCGAATCGCCGCCCGCGCCGCAAGGCGGCGAGGCGGCCGGCGAAGAGCCGCGGCGCGACGGCGTTCAGCCGCGCGTTCTGGCCGGCGATCAGCGCCGCCGCCGGATCGAGGTCGAAGCCCACCACCGCCCGCGCCCCGAATCGCAACGCGGCGCAGGCGAGGATGCCGCTGCCGGTACCGACGTCGAGCACCTCGAGGCCCGCCGGCTCGAGCGCCTCCAGAAGCTCGAGGGCGAGGCGGGTCGACTCGTGGCTGCCGGTACCGAAGGCGGTGCGCGCCGGAATGCGCAGCAGCACCCGATCGCCGGCGGACGGCGGCGTGGCGGCGGACGGGTCGCGCGGGTCGACCCGCAGCCGCCGGCCGACGTCGAACGGACGGGCCTGGGCGCGGTAGGCGGCCAGCCAATCGCGCTCGGCGAAGGTCTCCGCCGCCACCACCTCGACGCCGCGGCCGCGCCAGGCCGACAGATCGACCGCGCCTCCGGCACCGGCCGGGAAGTACGCCTCGACCCGCAGCCGGCCGTCGGCGGCGTCGGCCAGCTCGAGGCCGAGGGTGCCCCGACGCCACAGCTCGGCGGCGACGCTCTCCTCGACCGCGGGTGGAACGAGGATCGTCAAGCGATCGTAGGCGCTCATCTCGCCGCTCATCGTACGACGGCCGCCCGTGCGGGCGCGCGATGCTCGAGCCGGCGGAGGAATCCCATCCCGACCTCCTCCGTCTACGCCCCGTCTCATGAGCGCCACGGCGGAGGGCCGCCGATCGAGACGGAGGGCTGCTCGCGCGCCATCCCGCCTTCGGCTCGGCGGGCTACTGCCAGTAGCCCGCCAGGGTGCGGGGACGGAGGCCTTTCCTCGCCACCACCACGTCGACGTCGCGCCACAGGCCGCGGCCGCCGCTGCGCTGCGGGTAGTAGGCCAGCAGATACTGGCTGCGCAGCTCGCGCTCGATCTCGGCGTAGACCTCGTCGAGGGACGGGTAGTCCTTGGCGTAGTAGATGCGGCCGCCGACCGCGTCGACCAGCTTCTGGGCGCGGGCGGTGAAGGAGCGGGTGAGGAGGGCCAGGCCGAGGTTCTCTTTCTTCGGCTCCCGTTTCATCAGGATCAGGTAGATCGGCACCCCCATGCGCCGCGCCAGCTTGAGGCAGGCGCGGTAGGGGAATTCGTCGTCCTCGTCGGCGCCGTCGCTGAAGACCACCAGCGCCTTTCGGCCCCTCACCCCCTGGAGCTGCACGAGGGAGAAGACGATCGACTCCCACAGGGCGGTGCGTCCGTCCGCCTCCAGATCGTTGATCGCCCGCACCACCCGGTCGAGCTCGCCGGTGGTGCCGCGGGCGAGACGCGGGCGGCTGTCGAAATCGACCACGAAGGCGCGGTCGTTGGCACCGAAGGTCGACTCCAGGAAGCGCACCGCCGCCCGCTGCACGGCGGGCAACTTGACGAACATGCTGGCCGACGAGTCGATCGCCATGCCGATGGTCAGGGGCAGGTCGCCGGCGTCGCTGAAGGCGGCGATCTGCTGCTCGACGCCGTCCTCACGGACGGTGAAGTCGTCCTTCTGCAGGCCGTGCACCGGCCGGCCGGCCTCGTCGGTGACCACCACGTAGAGCTCCACCAGATCGACGTCGAGGCGCTCGCTGGCCTGGGGCCCGTTGAGGAAGACCACGTCCTCGGCAACGCTGCCGTCGTCGAGCATGGCCACCACCCGGACGTAGCCCGGTTGGCCGTCGGGGATCACCAGCCGCTGGCGGAAGGGGGGGGCGAAGAGCGTCGCCAGCTGCTCGTTGTTCCAGAAGAAGAGCACCCGGTCGAGCCGCCGCTCGAGGGGCACCGAGATCGCGGCCTCGACGTCGACCGGGCCGCTCACCCGCCGCTCCTCGGGACTGACGATGCGCACGTCGAGACCGCCGCCGCCGCCGTTCAGGATCACCGTGTTGCGCCCCAGCTCGGCACCGGCGGCGTCGTAGGCCACCACCGTCAGATCGCGCCGCCGCAGGCTGCGGCCGAGATCGATGCGGGCGGAGAACGGGCGCTCCGTCGCCTCCGCCACCGGCTCGTCGTCGAGCAGGAAGGAGACCCGCGCCACCCGCCGGTCGAGTACCCGGGTGGTGAAGCGCACGCGACCGCGGAGCAGCTCCTCGTCCGGCGGCAGAATCTCGATCACCGCCGGCTGCGGCAGATCCGCCGCCGCCACGCCGGCCCGATCGGCGCGCACGATCGCCGCCAGGGCTCCCCCCCAGCGGCCGTCCGCCAGGTTCTCGATCAGCACCGCCAGCTCGCCGGCGTCGGCCGGCACGGCGAGGGAGGTGCTGTAGCGCCAGTCGGCAAGCGCCCGCAGATCCTGGCCGCGCTCGATCTCGTGCCGCGTCTCGACGCTGCCGTCGGCTCGCTGCCAGCCGATCGTCACCCGCAGGTCGGCCCGCTCGAGGCCGGTCACCTCCGCCGCCGCCAGCTCGGCGACCGACAGCCGGGCCTCGAGCTCGCCCTCGAGCGCCTCCCCCGCCGCCTCCTGCGCCGCGGTGACGCGCCACACCGCGGCGACGTCGAAACCACCGTCGAGCTGGTCGTCGCCGGCCAGCAGGCGGCGCAGGCGGGCGGCGACCATCGGTGGCGGCGTCGAACGGCTCACCCAGCGCCGCGCCCGCAGCTCGACCCCAGGCCGTCGCGAACGCAGCTCGAGGGGGCGCGGCTCGGCGCCGGCGGCGAGGCTGCTGCGATAGACCAGGGCGTAGCGGCCGGCGAGGCGGGGGATCAGCTGGCGCAAGCCGTCGGCGCTGCCCAGAACCTCGCCGCCGCTCGCCGCCGCCAGCCGCTTCAGGGGCTCCTGCGGCTCGACCAGGCTCGCCGGCGGCAGATCGTCCTCGGCTGCCTCCTGCCCCTTCTTGCCGCCGCCGATGGTGACGTGCGGCCGGCGCACCACGCCGGGGAAGATGCCGGAACGGGGCGGGTCGGCCGGCGAGGGTCGCTCGATGATCTCCTCCGGCCGCTCCACCGCGATGGCGCTGGCACCGGCCACCAGCGGCAGCACCGTCCAGCCGCTGGCGGCGAGAGCGCGGGCGGTCTCCTCCAGCCCGCGCTCAAAGCGCCAGGTCGCCGGCTCGCCGGCCACGAGCTCCGCCGCCTCGGCCGTCAGGTGCTGGCGATAGAAGGCGGTGGGATCGAGGTCGTAACCGTCCGCCACCAGCACCAGGACGCGCGGTCCGTCGCCCCGCGCCTCGGCGGCCCAGGCGAGCAGGTGCTGCTGCTGGCCGGCGACGATCTCCAGCTCCTCGTCGATCGCCCGGCGCACCAGCTCGGCGGCCTCAGCGGCGGCCGGCGGCGACGGACCGGCGCGCGGCCGCAGGCTGCGGAGCGTGCGCTGGCGCAGGGTGACGAGCGCCTGCCGGCCGCGGTCGCTGGCGCCGAGCCAACCGAGGCGTTCGGCCAAGGCGAGGCCGTCGCCGGTGACGAGTACCGAACGCGGCTCGGGGTCGGCGATCACCACCTCGACCTCACCGAGGCCGGTGAGCTCGTCGGCGGCTGCGGCCAGGGCGTCGGCGCCGCGGCGGTAGGTGCCGGGGCCGGCGAGGACGGCGTCGAAATAGAGCGTGATGCGCGGCGGCGCCTGGGGGCCGGGGGCGAGGGCGAGAATCTCCACCGGCCGCCCGGCCTCATAGAGCTCCAGGTCGCCGGCGGCGATGGTGGTGGGACGGCCGCGGGCATCCCGCGCCTCGAGCCACAGCTCGACCGCGTCGCCGGCGCCGGCGGCGTCGCCCGTGGCGGCGGCCGGCGCCAGCAGGAGAGCGACGACGAGGGCACGCCAGGAACCGGGACGGGATGCTGCTCGGGACGTCGCTCGGGGTCGCTGGCTGCTTCTCACCAAACCCTCCTCAGGCCGCGAGAATGGCGCCGCGACCTGCCGCTTTGGCTGGATCGACCGCCGGCGGAGGAGGACGATCCCTTCGATCATACGGTCTCGCCGGGCAAAAAGGTTGCCCGGCGTGGCCAAGCGTTGCACGCTCCGTGCCGGATCGGTGGACGCGCGGTCCAAAACCTGAGACGCTACGCCCCATGAGCGACTGGGACCTCACCCCACCACCCCCCTCAGAGCTCGGCGACCGCGAGGTCCCCCTGCTCGGCGACGAGCTCGTCGGGCGGCGCGTCGCGCTCATGGTGTGCGGCGGCATCGCGGCGATGAAGACGCCTCTCATCGCCCGTGCCCTGCGCAAGCGCGGCGCCGAGGTCCAGGCCTTCGTCTCGCGCCAGGCCCTGCGCTACGTCACCGAGGACGCCCTCGAGTGGAGCACCACCCAGCCGGTCGTCCGCCGCCTATCCGCTCGTGCCGAGCATCTCTCCGGCCGCCGGAGCTTCGATGCCTACCTGCTGCCCCAGGCGACCTACAACACCATCAACAAGCTGGCCTGCGGCATCGCCGACGGCGTCGTCACCACCACCCTGGCCTCGGCCCTCGGGCGGCTGGCGCGCGGGCAGACCCAGATCCTGTTGACGCCGGCCATGCACGGCAGCATGCACAACGCCATCCTCACCGACTCGTTGGCCAAGCTGCGCCGCCTGGGCGTGACCCTGGTGGCGCCGCGCGAGGCCTATGGCAAACACAACGTCCCCGACGAAGAGGTGCTGGTGCTGGCGGTGTGCCGTGCTCTCGCCCCGCCGGCCCTGGCCGGCCGCCGGGTGCTGGTCACCGGCGGGCCGACGCCGGTGCCGATCGACAACGTGCGCCGCATCACCACCCGCTTCCGCGGCAAGCTGTCGATCGCCATCGCCGAGACCTTGTTGCGGCGCGGCGCCGACCCGCTGCTGGTGCACGGCGACGGCGCCTACCCGCCCCCCCCCTGGCTGCCCCACCGGGTGGTCCACACCTACGACGACTACCGCAGCGAGGTCCACCGGCTGCTGCGGCAGGGCGGCTGGTCGGCGGGCATCTTCGCCGCCGCGGTAGCCGACTACCGGCCGCGCCAGGTGCTGCCGGGCAAGACCCCCAGCGGCCGCACCCTCGACCTGCAGCTGGTGCCGACGGCCAAGGTGATCGACGAGGTGCGGGACGAGCACCCCGAGCTGCTGATGATCACCTTCAAGTACCAGGAGGGCGTTTCCCACGACGAGCTGATCGCCATCGCTCGCCAACGCCTCGACCGCTACCAGGTGGTGATCGCCAACCGCGGCGAGGAGATGGGGGCCGGCGACGAGCACGTCGCCTGGCTGGTCACCGGCGACCAGCCGCCCCAGCGCCTCGAGGGCAAACCCGGCATCGCCCGCGGCATCGCCGCCTACCTCGAAGAGCTGTGGTCCCGGCCCTGAGCGGCCCCCTCTGCTAGGCTCAGGTCATGGCCGACGACGAACTGACCGAGCCCGTACCGATCCTCGACGCCGTCCGCGACGTCAGCCCGCGCGCCGCGCAGAGTCAGGCCGCCCTGCTGTTGGTCATCGGCAACCTGATGCACCAGCCGGAGGGACCGGCCGCAGCCGCCGAGGCCGGCGCAGACGCGGCGGAAGATCTGATGCCGGCGGACGACCTCGACGCCCTCGGCATCCCCCAGGACGTCGGCCGGCTCGCGTCCCACCGCGGCCGGCTGCGCGCCGCCGAGGTCGAAGCGAAGCTCGGCGCCGAGACCGTGCTCACCGTGCAGCGGGCCGGCGTCGAGGACGACGCCGCGTCCGTCCTCGTCGAGCAGCAAAGCGCGCTGTGCCGGAGCCTCCTGGCCGCGCCCGACCCGCAGACCGCCGCCGGCCTGGTCGAGGTGTCGATGGGCCACCCCGAGTCCCTGGTGCGGGTGTGCGCCGCGGCCGCCGCCTGCGAGATCTTCGACCGCCGCGACCTGCGACGTCCGGCGGAGATGCTCCTCGCCGGCACCTACGACGCCGACGAGCTGGTGCGCGACGTCGCCGCCGTCGCCCTCGCCCGCCTCGCCCCCGACCACCCGCGCCTCGCCGAGCTGACGCGCCCTGCTCCCCTCGCCGGCGGCGCCGAGCCGGCGCAGACCAACCTCCTCGTTCACGGCACCTTCGCCAGCAACGCCTCGTGGTGGCAACCCGGCGGCGGCAGCTTCTTCGACTATCTGAAGAACGGTCCGGTCCCCGACCTCCTCTTCGACCCTGCGGACCCCTTCCGCTGGTCGGGGGGCTACAGCGACGCGGCCCGCAGCCAGGGCGCCCATCGCCTGGCGGCTTGGGTCGCCCAGCGCAACCTCCAGGGTCTCGGGCTCCTGGGGCACAGCCACGGCGCCAGCATCATCATGCTGGCCAACAGCCGCGGGCTCGACGTCGGCCGCATGGTGCTCCTCTCCTGCCCGGTCCACCGCCGCAAATACTTTCCCGACTTCAATCGCGTCCAGCGGGTGATCTCGATCCGGGTGCGCTTCGACCTGGTGATCGCCGCCGACCGCGGCGGCCAGCGCTTCCGCGACCCGCGCATCGAAGAGAACGTACTGCCGATCTGGTTCAGGCACTCGGTCACCCACGACCCGGCCACCTGGCGGCGACACGGCGTGCCGGCGATGATCTGACGCTGTGCGCGAGCGAGCCCGGCGATGTACCTGCTCAAGGCCCTGCGGCTCTTCGCTTCGTACCTGCTGTGGCGTCTCGGCCTGCGGGCGGCGGGCGAGGTGCTGGTACGGGCCATCGAGAGCGGGGAGGAAGACCTGCGGTTGATCGCCGGGACCCTGTTGGTACGGGGCGGCCGGCGCGCCGTCCCCTTGATCCACCGGCAGCTCGCCGCCGGCCGTCGCAACCCGATCCTCCTCACCCTGCTGGGGGATCTCGGCGATCGGCGCAGCGAGAAGGTGCTCGAGCGCTACCGCAATGCCGCCGATCCAGCCCTGGCGCGCGCCGCCCGCGACGCCCTCGAGCTGCTCGAGCGCCGATCGCAGGACGAGCCGGTGGGCCACAACCCCGGCACCGCCGTGCCGTAAACCGGGAGATGAAGCGGGCATATCGCGATCGCGTCGCCGTGGTAACCGGCGGCGCCTCGGGCATCGGCCGGGCGCTGGGCGAGGGCCTGGCGGCGCACGGCGCGCGGGTGGTGCTGGCCGACCTCGACGGCGACGGGGCCGCGGCGGCGGCGGCGGCGATCACGGCGGCGGACCGGCGGGCGCGAGCGGCGACCGTCGACGTCGCCGACGAGAACCAGGTGACGGCGCTGATCCACGGCGTCATCGAGCGCGAAGGGCGACTCGACTACCTCTTCAACAACGCCGGCATCGTCATCGCCGGCAAGAGCCACGAACTCGAGCCCGAGGACTGGCGGCGGGTGCTCGACGTCGACCTCGACGGCGTCGTCCACGGGGTCGCCGCCGCCTACCCGGCGATGATCCGCCAGGGCCACGGCCACATCGTCAACACCGCCTCCCTCGCCGGCCTGGTGCCGGCCCCGGGGCTTTCGTCCTACGCCGCCGCCAAGCACGCGGTGGTCGGCCTGTCGACCTCCCTGCGCGCCGAGGCTGCCGCCTTCGGCGTCAAAGTAAGCGTCGTCTGCCCGGGGATGATCGCTACGCCGATCGTCGAGCACGCCGAGATCAAAAACGAAGAACGCCTCAGCCTCAGTCGCCGCCAGCTCATCGAGCTATCCCCCTTCCGCCCCTACCCGGTTGCCAAGGCCGCTCGGATCATCCTGCGCGGAGTAGCGCGCAATCGCGCCCTGATCCTCATCACCCCCCACGCCCGCCTCCTCTGGTGGCTCTACCGCCTCTCCCCCACCCTGGCGCTCACCTACTGGCGCCGCCTCGCCCGCATCGGTCCCCCTTAAGGTGGGTCCCCCTTAAGGTGCCACCGTCTTCGCAAGTCGTTTATTCACAAACAAATACGTCGGCCAGGCCCCTTAAGGTGCCACCGTCTTCGCAAGTCGTTTAGTCACAAACAAATACGTCGGCCGCCTCCTTAAGGTGCCGCCTCCTTAAGCCGAAGTTCCG
>RFGL01000088.1 GCA_003697015.1 Acidobacteriota bacterium
CACCACCAGGCCGATCTCCGGCGGCCACAGGGGCACCAGAGCGCCGGCGACGGCGCGCCGGGCCCGGCGATCCGCCGCCGGCACCACCAGCGGCTCGCGGCCCTCGAGGTCGAGCCGCAGGGCGCCGCGGCCCGCGCGGATCGCCCGCACCAGCTCTTCCCAGGTCTTGACCGGTTGGCCGTCGACCGCCATCACCCGGCTGCCGGCGGGGAGCTCGGCCAGGACCTCGGCGCCGGCCGGCAGGCGCGAGGCTTCGACCCGGGCGATGGCGGTGGTCGGATCCTGGGGCTCGCCGTAGGTCGCCAGCAGGGCGCCGTAGGCCAGCCAGGCGAAGAGGGCGTTCATGATCACCCCGGCGCCGATCACCAGGATGCGGGCGGCCAGCGGCTTGGACTCGAACAGCCGGTGGGGCGGGAAACCCTCCTCGGTTGCGCCGCCCTCGAGCGCCCCCATCAGCTCCTGCTCTTCGCGACTCGCCATCTTGACGTAGCCGCCGAAGGGGATCCACGCCACCTGATACTCGGTCTCGCCGCGGCGAAAGCGCAGCGGCGTCGGCGGCCCGAGGCCGATGGAGAATCGCGGTACGGCGATCCCCACCGCCTTGGCGGCGAGGAAATGGCCGAGCTCGTGGACGAAGATCAGCACCCCGAGGACGAGGACGAAGGCGAGGAGGGTCAGGAGCATCCGTCCCCCCCGGCCGGAGGCGTACGGCGGTGGCGTCGCGTCGTCATGGCCGCCATCCTAGCGCGCTTTCTCACTTGGCTCCCGAGGGCGAGCCCCGCCGGGGCCGGTCCGTCCCCCAGGGAGGGTCCGGCCGACCGAGGGCCGCCGGATCGCACGGCTCAACCCCGGGCCCACGCCGCCCGCCGCCCCCGGCGCGTCCCGCCGGGACGCCCCGGATCTAGTTCTCCTTGACCTCGTTGACCGAGCCCAGCACCCCGGGCCGCGGGGCTTCGACGTCCGGCGGCACGTCCGACCCCAGAGCGCGCCGCTCGGCGAGCAGCTGGGCGGCGCGGTCGAAGAGCGCCAGGGCCTGTTGGATCTGCACGTCCCCCGCCGCCATCACCCGGTGGGAGGCCTCGGGGCCGACCTCGGCGTTCATCACGTCGGCCACGATCTGACGCTGCACCAGCGCCCGGCTTTCCGCGTCCGCCAGGCCCTCGGCGATCTCCTCGGCGCTGGCCACCCCGTTGGCCTGCAGGAAGTCGAAGAACTGCTGCAGCAGATCCGGCGGCGGCTGCCACGCCGGGTCGTCGACGTGGTGGCGGCTGGTGTAGTCGACGGCGAAGTCGAAGAAGGCGTTGCGGGCATAGAGGAACTGCACCATCCGCGGCAGCTCCGGCAGGTCGACCTCGACGTCCGGCGTGATGCCGCCGCCGCCGTAGACCTTGCGCCCGAGATCGGTCTCGAACTCGCCGCCGTCGAGGGGGGTCACCTCCGGCACCACCGACGGCGTGCCCTGATTGTCGAAGTGGGTGTAGTAGTCGAAGTAGGAGGTGTAGTCGCGCTGGATCAGACGGCCGGCGGGGGTGTAGTACTTGGCGGTGGTCAGGGCCAGGCCGGTACCGAACGACAGGTTGTAGACCGTCTGCACCAGGCCCTTGCCCCAGGTCGGGGTGCCGACCACCAGGCCGACGTCGTGATCCTGGATGGCGCCGGAGAGGATCTCGGCCGCCGACGCCGTGCCGTGGTTGACCAGCACCACCAGCGGCAGATTGAGCATCCGGTCGTCGGAGTCGGAACGGAATTCCTGCCGCGAGTCGCGGGTGCGGCCGCGGGTCTCGACGATCAGACTGCGGGGCGGGACGAAGCGGCTCGCCACCTCGATGGTCTGGTCGAGCAGACCGCCGCCGTTCGAGCGCAGGTCGAGGATCAGCCGCTCCATGCCCTGCGCCAGCAGCTTGTCGAGGGCCTGGTTCATCTCGCCGGCGGTGGAGCGCGAGAAGTCGGTCAGGCGGATGTAGCCCGTGCCCGGTTCCAGCATGTAGGCGAAACGGACGGTGTTCTGCGGGATCTCGGCGCGGGTGATGGTCAGGGGCAGGGGCTCGTCGAGACCGCGGCGCAGGATGGTGATCGACACCTGGGTGTCCTTCGGCCCCTTGAGCTTGCTCACCGCCTCGTCGAGGGTCATGGAATCGGTCGGCTCGCCCTCGATGGTGTTGATCACGTCCCCGGCCCGCAGCCCCAGACGCCAGGCGGGGGTGCCCTCGAGGGGGCTGATCACGGTCAGCTGACCGTTGCGCATGCTGACCAGGATGCCCAGGCCGTAGAAGCTCTCCGCCTGGCGCTCGCGCATCGACTCGTAGGCTTCCGGGGTGAGGAAGCTGGTGTGCGGATCGAGGGTGCGGAGCATGCCGTTGATCGACGAGTAGACCAGCTCGCGGTACTCGACCTCGGCGCCGTAGTGCTCGTGCGCCGCCTGCAACAGCTCGGTGTAGATGCGCAGGTTCTTGCGCTCTCCGCTGCCGACGGCGAGCAACTTGTCGCCCAGCACGCCACCGAAGAGGACGGCGGCGG
Source organism: Acidobacteriota bacterium (assembly GCA_003697015.1). Lineage (GTDB taxonomy): Bacteria > Acidobacteriota > Thermoanaerobaculia > Multivoradales > J023 > J023. Next base: position 2,518 of record RFGL01000088.1, read on the forward strand.
CGAAGAGGATCAGGGCCGTGGTGCGCCATGGTTTTCTCATGGCCGGCCATTGTAGCATCCGCCGGCGGCGGCGGGCGCGGGCTGGGCCGAAGCGCCCTTCCTTGACTTTCGGCCACCGGCGCCGGATGATTGCCGGGAGGTATCCCGATGCTGGGTCTGGGCGTTCCCGAACTGCTTTTCATCCTGATCGCCGCGCTGCTGCTCTTCGGCCCGCGCAAGCTGCCGGAGATCGGCCGCACCCTGGGCAAGGGCATGGCCGAGTTCCGCCGCGCTTCGAACGAGCTCAAACGCACCCTCGACATGGAGCTGATCGAGGAGGAGCTGCGCGACACGCGGGACACCATCCGCGACGGCGATCCGCGGCGCCTGCTGCGGCCGAGCGCCAAGCAGGACGGCGCCGCGACGGTGGCGCGGGGCGACGGCGGGCAGGCTGAGGGAGCACCCCCGGTCGCGGGCGGGGGGGAGGATGCGCTCCCGGCCGCCGGCGACGACGGGGCGGGCGACGGTGAACCAACCCGCAGCGATCCGGCGTCGTGAGCCGCCAGCCGGATCCGCAGGACGCCGAGGAGCTGGCCCGCATGGGGCTCCTCGAGCACCTCGAGGAGCTGCGCCGCCGCATCCTCCGCGCCCTCGCCGCCCTGGTGGTCGGCTTCGCCGCCTGCTGGGCCTTCTCCCGGGGGATCTACGACTTCCTCGCCCAACCGATCTACCACCTGATGCCGCCGGGGAAGAAGCTGACCTTCCTCGGCGTCACCGACCCCTTCCTGATCTACGTCAAGGTGGCCCTCCTCGCCGGCACCTTCCTCGCCTCGCCCTACGTGCTCTACCAGTTCTGGGCCTTCGTCGCGCCCGGCCTCTACCGCCGCGAGCGCCGCACGGCGCTGCCCTTCGTCGTCTTCGGCTCGCTGCTCTTCGTCGGCGGCGGCGCTTTCGCCTACTACGTCGCCTTCCCCTTCGCGGTGCAGTTCCTGCTCGGGGTCGGCCAGGACTTCGAGGCCCAGATCACGGTCGATCGCTACCTCAGCTTCCTGATGACGGTGATGCTCGGCATGGGGCTGATGTTCGAACTGCCGGTGGTGATCGTCCTGCTCACCCGCCTGGGGCTGGTGACGCCGCGCTTTCTGCTGCGCCACTTCCGCTGGGCGGTGCTGATCATCTTCATCGCCGCGGCGCTGATCACCCCCACCCCCGACGTCTTCAACATGCTG
>RFGL01000089.1 GCA_003697015.1 Acidobacteriota bacterium
GAGGCCGCCCCGCGCCATCAGCCGCGGCGGCGCCAGCAGCGGCGGCGCGGCGCGCCCTTCCCCGCCCTCGCCGGGAAAGGCGAGGAGCAGGCCGCCGTTGGCCAGAGCCGTCATCGCGTCGATCACCTCGTCCGCTCCTCCGGGTAGATCTCTCCTGTGCGGCCCGCGCCACCGCCGGCCGCCGTCCTCCGCGGCCGCCCATCCTCGGGCGCCGCACCTCGCGCGCCGCCCTAGTTCTTCTTGGCGATCGCGTGCCGGATCTCGTCCAGCGCCTTGATCTGCTCTTCCTGCCAGTCGAATTCGGGCTTGCACCAGCAGTCGAGCATGCAGGTGTAGACCCGCAGGTTCTTGCCGTTGACGTCTTTGTGCTCGCGCACGTAGTCGACGATGATCTCGTTGTGCACCTCGCACATGTCGGTGCACTCGGAGACCAGGATCTGCCCCGCCTTCAAGATGCGGCCGTCGCCGTACTTGTGGAGCTGGACCAGCGAGTACTCGATCAGCTTCACCTTGTCGCTGCCGCAGTGGCGGCGCTCCCAGCAGGGGCAGCCCTCGCGGCAGGTGGTGCCGTCGCAGCGGCAGCTGTCGCCGCAGCAGCTGGTGCTGCGGCAGCGCCGGCGGCAGGGGCAGCCGTCGTGGCACTGCTTGCCGTCGCAGCGACAGCCTTCGCGGCAGCACGACCTGGCGTCCCTCGTCTCCGGCAGGGCGCAGGGCTCGCAGCTCGCCGGCGGCAGGCTGACCTGGCAGCTCGCGGCGCTGCCGCTGGCGCTCTGCATGCCGCGCATAAAGGTCTCCATCATCGCCACCGGCATCATCAGCAGCTGGCTGAACGCCTGCATGGTCTGGTTCATCTGTTGCATCTGATTCATGCGCTTGCCTCCATTCCTTCGGTCGGGATTGTCGGGTCCATGGCTTCGTCGTCTTCCGGTCTGCTTCCGTCAACTCCGTCCTCGGCCGGCCACCGCCTTGAGCAGCAGGACGCCGAGGGCGAGAAAGATCAAGGTCGCGATCCGTTCCGGCCACGCGCCGGCGGCGCCGGAGGCCGGCGCCAGCTTGCCCGCCACCAGCACCAGCGCCGCCATCAGCAGGGCGAGGCAGATCACGACGGTGGTGGCGTGGCTCGGCCGCCGCGCCCCGGCGCGGCGATCGACCGCCGAGGGTGGCGACCGCCTCTCCGGGTCGAGAAGAAGCTCGAGCTGCTCCGGCAGGGCGGAAAACGCCGCCAGGTACGCCTCCATGGCGGCGGCCATGCGCAGCGGATCCGCCAGCTGCCGATAGGTCGCCCAATCGCCTGACCATTGTAGATCCCCCGCCGCCAGGCGCAGCGCATCGCGCGCCGCGGGCAACGGGCCGGCGAGCCGCACGAGGCTCCTCGCCAGCCACCACAGCCCCTGGTAGAAGCGCAGCAGATGGGGCTCGGGCGGCGCGCCGTGCGCGACCGCCAGCCGCCAGTGGAGCAGCAGGTGATCGGCCAGGCTCTCGCCGTCGGCGCTGAGCACCCCGTCGCGCGCCGGCACCGCCTGGCGCAGGCGGCGGGCGAGCTCGGTGCGCGCCGCCGCCGATCCCCCGAGGTGGGGCTCGAGGGCGGCGACGACGCGCTCCGGGCGGTGGCCGGCGGCGGCCTCGAGGTAGGCCTTGAGCCCGGCCTGGGCCGTCCCCGCCGCGGCGCTGAAGCGGCCGCCGAGCAGCACCAGGCGGCCGTCCGCCAGCACCTCGATCTCGGCCTCGAGGGGGACGGTGCGGCCGCCGAGGGCGATGCCCAGCCAGCCGCGGGCCAGGCGGCGGGCGAGCCCTTGGGCGACCGCCGCCTCGCCGGCGACCTCGCCCAGGGGCAGGCCGCCCGCATCCTCCAGGCACAGCACCGACGGGGTGCTGAGCTCCTCGACCCGCGGCGCCACCAGCAGCTCGGCGGCGTCCTGGCGGGCCAGATCGGCGAGGGCGGCCGCCGTCGAGCCGAGGTCGCGCGACGCCGGCCACAGGGCGCGGAAGTCGTCGATCGCCGGCGCCAGCGCCAGCTCCCGCGACGGCACCGCCCGCCCCAGGAGCGGCAGCAGCTCGAGGTCCTCTTCGATCTGCCGCCGGGCGTCGTCGCGGTCGATCCACACCACCAGGCGCCGGCCGTCCGCCCGCCAGGCGCGATGGGCCTGGCGCGTCGGATCGGCGGCGAAGGGCTCCTCCTCGAAGCTGGCGAAGAGCCTCTCCGGCGGCTCCCCCAGCTCCCTCTCCAGCAGCTCGCCGACCGCCGCCGGCGCCAGCGGCGGGCGGGGATCCCGCAAGCGGGCGAAGGCCAGGCAGTCGGCGGCGCCGAGGAGGTCGGGGCGCGACCCCAGGTAGCGGCCGAAGGCGCCGAAGCCGCCGCCGAGCTCGACGAGGACCCGGCGCAGGCGTTCGACCGGCGGCGCCGCCGCCATGCCGGCGGCCAGCCGCCGCGGCCCGCGGACGAAGCCGTGGCGGGCGAGCTCGGCCTCCACCTTGCGGCGGCGGGCGCGGCCGTCGGCGGAGGGGGCGGTGCTCACGTCTCAAGCTCCAGCACCGGCGCCCCGGCGGCCAGCCGCTCAAGGGGATGAAAGCGGAAGAGCTCCCCCAGTCGGCCCTGGCGTTTGAGCCGCGGGTAGATCACCTCCAGGGCGAGGCGGCAGGGGCGCCGCACCAGCTCGGCCCACCACGCTGCGGTGCGCGGATTCGCCGGCCGGTAACGGCAGAAGGCCTCGATGAAGGATGCCCCCGGGGTGGTGTCGAAACGCATCATGATCGCCGACGCCAGGCCGTTGGTGAAGCCGCCGTCGCGCGCCAGCCGGGCGCCGTGGGGGCCGACCAGGAGGTCGGCGAGGATCTGCGGCTCGAGCTGGTTGACCAGGGTCGACGCCCAGGCGACGCCGGCGACGGCATTGCGGCGGGCGCGCCCGTCCGGCGCCGTCCGCACCGCGGTCTCGAAGGCCTGCCAGAGGGAGAAGGGCAGGTTGTTCAAGGGCGCGAAGTAGATCGCCCGGCCGACGCCGTGCCAGAAGTAATCGGCCAGCGGCCCCCGCCGCGCCACCGCCGCCGCCACCGGCGCCAGCATGCTGGGGAAGAAGAGGCGGGTGGTCAGCCCCAGGGACTCGAGGGCGGCCCCGAGGTAGCCGCGGCGGGCGTTGGCCTGGCAGAGGGCGGCGAAATGCGTCACGGCGCGCTCCACCGCGGCGACGGAAGCGCGCGGGTCGAGGCCGCGCAGCCGGCGTTCGGCGAAGGCCAGGCCGATGCCGGCATTGAGCATGGTCAGGCTCTTCGCCGGCAGATCGGCGGTGGAGGCTTCGGAGAGGATGCCCCGCGGCTCGACGCCGGCGTCGAAGAAGCTCTCACCGTAGTCGTGACCCAGGCCTTCGACCGCCCACAGGGCGGGGAAGTCGCCGAGGCCATAGGCGCGTCGCAGCAGCTCGTCGAGGGGCAGGGGGAAGGTCGACGGCACCCCGATCAGCCGTCCCACCCCGAGCACCAGGAGGAAGATGGCGGCTTTGTTGCGCACCTCCTCCAGGGCCAGGAGGGCGTCCGGCCCGTCCGCTGCCAGGCGGCAGCCCTCGACCGCGCGCTGACCGACGGCGGCGTTCAACGCCGGCGGCGTGCAGGGCTCGAAGAGGGCGGGGAGGAAGGTCTCGCTGGCCATGATCGCCAGCCGGCCGGCATTGCCCGGCAGCCGGCGGGCGGCGCGTTGGGCGGTGGCGACGATCGGCTCGGAGACGGCGGTGCGCGCCGCCTGCGCCAGGTCCCAGGCGCCGCCGGCCGCGGGCAGCATCAGCCGCGACGTCGCCGCCGGCATCTCCAGCAGGGTGCGCACCAGGAACCTCATCTCGTCCTCCCCTCCTCAGCTCTGCGACGTCGCCCGCCGCAGCAGCTCCTTGGCCGCGTCGGTCATCGGCGCCAGCGGCCCGGAGGCGCCGGCGAGGCCGTCGGCGACGCTGCCCTGCAGGCGCTCGCCGAGCTCGAAGAGGCCGCGCACCGGCTCCTCCAGCCGGCCCTCGGCGGCGTGGCTGACGGCGTCGAGATCGGCCGCCGCCTCGCCCCAGCCGGCCTGCGGGTCGAGCAGGCGGCGGGCCTGGCCGGCGCCGAGCATGGAGAGGGCCCAGGAGAGGCGCATCAGCGATCGGGCGAGCTCGGTCATGACGTCGGTCCTTTCGTGTCGGTCAGGCGCGTTGCAGGCGGCGGAGGGAGCCGAGCAGGGCCAGCGACGCGGCGGCGGCGAAGGCCAGCTCGGCGGTCCACAGGTTGAAGCCCAGGGCCGCCGGCGGTTGAACGGCGATCAGCAGGGCGGTGGCGAAGACCATGCCGGCGAGCTGCAGGCAGC
>RFGL01000090.1 GCA_003697015.1 Acidobacteriota bacterium
GGCGATGCCGACGCGCTCCAGGGTGCGCGCCACCACCGCCCGATCCCGCCGCTGCAGGCGGCCGCTCCACGGGGTATGGGGATAGCGGCCGAGGGCGACGAGCTCGGCTACCGGCCGCTCGGGATCGAGCGCCCGCGCGCGGTGGGCCGCCACCAGCTCGTCGTCGATCAGGGCGCGCAGGTCGCCATCGTCGAGGGCGTCGATCTTGGCGATCTCGTGCGAGGTGCGGAAACCGTCGAAGAAATGCAGGAAGGGCACCCGCGAGCGCAGGGTGGCGGCGTGGGCGACCAGCGCCAGGTCCTGGGCCTCCTGCGGCGAGCCCGCGGCGAGGAGGGCGAAGCCGGTGGCGCGCGCCGCCATCACGTCCGAGTGGTCGCCGAAGATCGACAGGGCATGGGTGGCGACGGTGCGCGCCGCCACGTGCAGCACGAAGGGGGTGAGCTCGCCGGCGATCTTGTAGAGGTTGGGGATCATCAACAGCAGACCCTGGGAGGCGGTGAAGCTGGTCGCCAGCGCGCCGCCCTGGAGCGCCCCGTGCACCGCCCCGGCGGCGCCGCCCTCGGACTGCATCTCCACCACCTCCGGCACCTGCCCCCAGAGATTCGGCCGCCGCGCCACCGCCCAGGCGTCGGCCAGCTCCCCCATCGGCGACGCCGGGGTGATCGGGTAGATGGCGATCACCTCGCTCAGGGCATAGGCCACCCGCGCCACCGCCTCGTTGCCGTCGGCCATGAAACGGCTCTGCTCGGACATGACGCACCTCCGATCGTCGCCGATCACCCTACCCCCGGAACCCCTCCTCAGCCACACCCCCCGAGGTAGGCCCGGCCCCCACCACCCCTACCCGCCGGCGTGGCCGGAGGGCGCCGCGGCGAGCCGGCGCCCGCGCGTCCGCTGGGCTGCCGGCGTATACTTGACGGGTAACAAAAATCAGGGGATTGGGCCTGAGAGAGAGGGGTACGCCACGATCGCGGGCGTAGCCGTCATCTACGGAGGAAGGGGTACGACCATGATCTCGAGACGCGCCGTCACCCACTCATCCAAGCGTTCACCGCAAATCCCGCCGCCGCTCCCTCGCCTGCGCCGACTCGCGGTCGCAGCCGGCATTCTCCTGGCGAGCGCCGCCCCGGCGCTGGCCGGCCCCGATCCCGCCAGAGCCGGCGCGGGGGATGCGCTCGGCGACGGAGCGGAGTCCCCGGCCGCGCAAGAACCCGAGCTCCCGCCCGGAGATCCGCCGCCCGCCGGCGACCTCGAGGCCCCGCCGCCGGTGGCCGAGAAGCCGGCCGCGCCCCTGCCCGTCGCCGGCGACGTCAAAGCGCCGGTCAAGATCTCCGCGACGCCGCCCCAGTACACCCTTGAAGCCCGCATCGCCGGAATCCAAGGCACCGTCGTCATGAAAGCTGTGATCGACAAGAAGGGTGACGTCACCGACGTCGAGGTGCTCCAAGGCCTGCCCTACGGCCTGACGGAAAGCGCGGTAGCGGCGGTCAAGTCGTGGAAGTTCGAGCCCGCCACGCTCAACGGCGAGCCGGTGGACGTCTACTACAGCTTGACCGTCAATTTTAGACTTGAAGGCTACACGAAACCTTCCATCAAGGCGGGCTTTGCCGCCCTGAAAGAAGGAGATTATCTTGACGCCAAGCGCGTTTTTCAACATCTCTACCGCGAGGGAAACGGCACTTCACAAGAGGTCGTGCTGGGCCTCGCGCTCGCCGCTCGGGGGCTGGAAGACGCGGAGCGGGCGGAGCTCAACGCCCGCCGGCTGCTGGCGCTGATCGAGGGTTCGAAGAAACTCGAGACCAAGCACGAATCCCAGGCCTACGCCATCCTCGGCTGGGCTCAGCAACGCCTGGGGCATCACAAGCTGGCCGAGCCCAACCTGCGCCGGGCCCTGGCCCTCGGCGCCGCGGAGGCGCGGCTCGATCTGGCGAAAGTCCTCACCGCCCAGAACAAGTTCGCCGAGGCCCTCGAGGAAGTCGAGCGCTACGTCGCCGAGACCGGAGACGCGGAGGGAGCGCGGGCCCTGGAGACGACGATCCGCTTCTGCAGCGGCGAGGAGGTGGAGATCCCCGAGCCGCTTGAGGCGGGGGGCTCGATCAGCGTGCCGACCAAGAAGCGAGGTGCGCTTCCACCCTACACCGCCGCGGCGAGGAAGGCGAAGATCGAAGGTACCGTCCTCCTGCGGGCGATCATCGACCGCCAGGGCAAGGTGCGCGACGCCAGCATCATCAGCGGCCTGCCCCACGGGCTGAACGAGCAGGCCCTCGCGGCGGTGCGGGAGTGGGAGTACTGGCCCGCCATGATGTGCGGGAGGCCGGTGGAGGTCTACCGCAAGCTGGCCATCATGTTCCGCTTGAAGTGATCGCCGCGTCGCCGGAGCCCGCCCGGCGCCGCCGCACCTCGTCCACCAGGCCGCCGACGGTGGCGTGGACGGTGCGCTCTCCCCCATGCTCGAGCACGAAGCGACGAACGCCGCCGCCGGAGGTCACCACGACCCGTGCCGCCGCGTCGTCGCTCGCGACCACCCGGCAGCCGATGCGCTCGAGGGCGCGGCGCACCCACGCCGCGGCGGCGCCTTCGCCGCTGACGGACGCCGGCCAGCTGCCCCGGCGGCGGCGGTGGAAGGCGCCGCTCTCGAGGTCGAAGTCGATGCCCGGGCGGGCGAAGACGCGCCCCAGGGAGCCGTCGAGCACCAGGTCCTCGGGGGCGCCGGCGAGCAGGCCGCCGTCGCGGAGCAGCCACACCCGATCGGCGGTGCGCAGGGCGAGGTCGAGGTCGTGGGTGGAGAGCACCACCGCCCGCCCCTCCCCCCGGTGGGCGAGGGCGGCGAGGAGGGCCATGATCTCCAGCCGGCCGGGCAGGTCGAGGAAGGCGGTGGGCTCGTCGAGCAGCAGCACCCGCGGCTCCTGGGCCAGGGCGCGGGCGATCATCGCCTTCTGGCGCTCGCCGTCGGAGAGGTCGAGCAGCGGCCGATCGGCGAGCTCGGCGATGCCGACGCGCTCCAGGGTGCGCGCCACCACCGCCCGATCCCGCCGCTGCAGGCGGCCGCTCCACGGGGTATGGGGATAGCGGCCGAGGGCGAC
>RFGL01000091.1 GCA_003697015.1 Acidobacteriota bacterium
GGAAGGGGGGCAGGAAGGGGAAGAGGCCGGTGGGGGCGAGGCTGCGGCTGTGCAGCTCGAGGCCGACGATGCGGCCCTCGTGGTCGAGCTCGAAGTCGAGGTCGGCGAAGACCGGCCCGGGGGGCTCCGGCGGCTTGAAGCCCGGCGGCGGCTCGAGCCCCTCCGGCGGCGGCAGCGGCGGAAAGATGAAGGGGAAGGCGTAGGGGATGCGGTTGACCTTGTCGGTGCGGGCGATGGTGGTGGCCTGAAAGACCGTGTTGACCCTGAGGGAACCCTCCACCACCCGGCCGGTCGAAAGGTCGAGCACGCCCTCGTTGGTGACGTCGAAGCTGGGGCCGAGGGCGCCCGGCGGGATGGGCAGGGCGCGGGTGCGGTCGAAGTCGAAAATCTGGCCGCCGCCCCAGCGGATGGTCTCCTTGGTGCCCACCCCCTCGTAGGTGAGGACGAAGCGCGCCCGATCGCCCACGGGCTGGTCGAATTGCACCCGGATCCAGCCGCTCAGGAAGGTGTGGCCCTCCGGCGGCCGCTGGCCGAGGAAGGGGGGGAAGTTGAAGAAGGCGTCGCCGAATTCGCTCTTCGGCGGATCGAGGGCGCCGGCGACGACGCCGCTCTGCGGCAGCCGTACCCGGCGGCCGGGCTCGGGCTCGCCGGAGATCGCCCGCCGGATGGCGTGGAGGGAGCGGATCTGATCCTCCTCGAAGTCGAATTCCGGCCCCTCGAAGCAGCGCAGCACCTGGGCCACCACGTGGACGTAGCGCCCCTCCCCCGGCGCGGTGGGATGGGTCTGGGCGAACTCCGCCACCTTCCAGGTGCGGAACTCCTCCATCGTCATGCAGTCCTTGATCACGTCCTCCCGCGGCGGATAGGACTTCTTGCGACCGTCCGGCCACACGACGTTGACGTTCCAGCGGACGAGCTTGTACAGATCGCGATCACAATCGGTGGCGGTGGTCATGGCTGAGTCCTTTCTCACAGACGATTTCTCACGCTAGTTGACGACCACGCAGGTCTCATTCGAGCAGCGGTGGCTGACGGCGTCTTCGTAGCCCTGGCGGATCATCGATTCGAGCTGTTGGCGGTGGAAGTCGAGCACCGCCGTCGAGCCGCCGAGGTCGCGCGGCGGGCGGTAGGAGTGGATCACCAGCTTGCGCCGCGGCCGCTCGCCGCTGCTCCGCCGGCGCAGGATGCTGCCGGCGCGGCCCAGGGCGGCGAGGTTGCCCGGCCGGTCGGAGATCGCCTCGCCGCGCTCCAGGCGTTCGAGGAGCTCGATGCCGCGGTTGATCAACGCCGCCTTCAGCAGGTCGTTGCGCACCTGGTTGGCGGTGATGATGGCGTAGGTGCGGGCGAGGGCGTCGAAGGTGGTGAGGCGGAGATCGGAGTTCTGCACCAGGGGGTCGAGGAAGACCACGTGCAGGACGTCGGCTCCCTTGGCGATGGCCGGCTTGAGCGGGGTGTTCATCAGCACCCCGCCGTCGACGAAGTCCATGTTGTCGATCTCGACCGGCGGGTAGATGCCGGGGATGGCCATCGACGCCAGGATCGCCGCCCCCCCGACCCGCTCGACGATCTCCCGCTTGTCGAAGACCCGCGGCGTGCCGAGCTCCCAATTGGAGGCGGTGACCACCAGCCTCTGCGGGGCGCGCGCCAGGTCGTCGAGGTCGACCGTCTCCTCGACCAGCTGGCGCAAGGGCTCGGGGTCGATGAAGGCGCTGACGTCGACCGACTCGAGGAAGCGGCCGGCGGCGGTGGCGTCGCTGGCGACGAAGCGGGCGGCGTGCTCCACCGCCTGGGCCGAGAGGTAGACCGTATCCCCCACCAGGTGGGCGGCGTAGGCGACCGGATTGAGCAGGCAGAAGGGATTGAGCGCCTCGAAGCCGCGCAGGCGGAAGATGCCGCTGCCGCAGACCACCGGCACCTGGGCGATGCGCTCCAGCCACAGGCGCTCGAGGTAGTCGACCGTCTCGCCGGCGCGCGCCCCGGGCTGCGACGCCATGATGGTGGCGTTGTAGGCCCCGACCGAGGTACCGGTATAGATCTCGGGCTCGATCGGACGGAAGCCGGTCGACGGCGACTCGCCGTTGATCAGGGCCTTCAACACCCCCACCTCGTAGGCTCCCTTGGCGCCGCCGCCGGAGAGCACCACCGCGGTCTTGCCGCGCTCGGCCTCGCCGTTCACGCGCTCTCCCCGGTCACCACCCAGCGCGGCAGGGCGGCCTCGTCGAGCCAGTCGCGGATCTGACGCCAGGTCTGGAGCGAGCCGACGATGGTGTTGTAATGCTGGGAGAAGTGGGTGAGGAGCAGACCCTTCTCGATCTGCTGGCGGGAGATGCACAGCTGGCTCGCCGCCAGGCCGCCGGTGGCCAGGTTGGCGAAGGTGACGAAGCCGAAGATCGGGTCGAAGGAGAAGACGTTCCACGGCGCCCCGGCGCTCAGCCGGCGCAGGGGCGAGGTCAGCGGCGTCGCGGCGCCGCCGCTCGCCCGCTCGGCGAGGCGCGCGGCCAGCTGCACCGGATCCGGCGGCAGGTTGATCAGGCGCCGCGGCCGATTGGCGACGAAGACCATGTCGACCCGGATGCGGCCGTCCTCGAGCACCCGGAAGTCGATGGTCTGGAAGGCGGCGTCGAACTCCCCGGGCCCCCAGCCGAGGAGGCTCGGGCCGGGGTTCTTGATGAAGGCGTAGCCCAGGCCATAGTGGCCGAGCTCGCCGTCGCGCGGGCGCTCCTCGATGGTGACGAAGTCGCGGCTCAGGATCAGCAGGCTGGACTCGGCGAGGGGCAGGGTGAGGAAGGGGCCGTGCTCGCCGAAGGGCTTGAAGGAGAAGCTGAAGTCGAAGATGTCGACCTTGAGCACCACCCACTCGTAGGTGGTACCGATCTGCCGCAGGTCGACGATGGCGGTGCGCTCGGAGGTGGGAAACTTCCCCACCTCGCCGCCGTCGCGCCGCTTGTAGTAGAGCTGCTTGTAGCCGAAGCCCTGCCGCTGGACGGCGGCGCCGGTGCAGAGGGAGAGGGGGCGCAGCACGGGCGGCGGCTGGGGGTCGTCGCGGACGTAGGGCTGGGGGTCGCGGAAGTCGCTGACCCGCATGAAGTAGCGGGTGACGAAACGGCGCAGCTGGCGGTCGAGGAAGCGGGCGGCGGCGGCCTTGTCGTCGCTCGGCGACTTGGGCTGATCGTAGAATTGGGTCTGGAAGTTCCCCAGCACCGGCAGCTCGCTCCCCCCGACCGGCGCGCGGCCGAAGAAGCCGTAGCTGACGTCCGGGCGGTTGAAGGTGAAGGCGAGCTCGAAACGCTCTTCGAAGTCGTCGCTCTTCTTGGCCTGGCGCCACCAGCGCTGGAGGTCGAGGCCGCGCTCGAGGTAGCGATCGACGAGCTCGACGATCCGCCGGTCCTCGGCGCTCAGCAGGGGCCGGGCCGGGGGCGCGGCGGGGGCTCGATCCGTCGTCGTCTGCGGGCTTGCCATCTCGTTCTCCTTGCTGCGGGCTCACGGGTGGATGAAGAGCTCCTCGACCGCCCCCTCCCGCCCCCGCCGGCGACGGCGCAGCCGCTCCCAGGGCCGGCAGGCGAGGCGGCGGCCGGCGCTGCTGGCGGCGGCGGCGGCGAGGAAGCGCCCGGCGGTCGGCTCCTCGCCGTAGACCCGGTGCCAGAGGGCGAGGGCCGAGGCCACGCCGTCGCCGAAGGCGGCGGCGAGCTCGCGGTCGAGGTAGGGGGCGGCGACGGCGGCGGCGGCGGCGAAGCTCTCGGGGCGGGGCAGGTTGACCAGGGTGAGGGCCCAGGCGACGCCGGCGACGGCGTTGCGGCGGCCGGCGGCGAAGGGCGGCGCCAGCGCGGCGCGGGCGAGGGCGACGGCGGTGCCGCCGGGGACGGCGCAGAGGGGGGAGAAGTAGAGCCCGCGCCCCACCCCGTGCCAGAGGTAGCGGCGGCGGACGGGATCGTCCTCGGCGAGGGCGCGGTCGAGGGCGGCGAGGTGCCGCGGGTGGAGGTTCCAGGCGACGAAGCCCAGGCTCTCGAAGACCGCCCCGGCATAGCCCGGCGCCGCCTGACGGCGGCAGCGCCGGGCGAAACCGGCGACGGCGGCGGCGACGTCCCGGGGCGCCGGCGGCAGGGCGCTGAGGAAACGGCGGGCGAGGGCCAGGCCGAGGCCGGCGTGGAGGGGCGGCCAGGAGGCGATCGCCACCCCTTCCCGCTCGAGCCGCCGGTGCAGCGGCTCGTCGCCGTCCGCCGCGGCGTCGCCCAGGCCCTCGAGCACCCACAGACCGCTGGCGGGAGGCAGGCGCCGCGCCGCCGCCACCCGGCCGGCGAAGGAGGCCGGCGCCGCGCTCCCCAGGGCCGCCAGGGCCTTGCCCACGGCCTCCTGGAGGCGCACATCCAGTCCCGTCGCCTCCAGGCCTGCGTTGATGGCCGTCCCTATAC
>RFGL01000006.1 GCA_003697015.1 Acidobacteriota bacterium
CGCCGGCGGCTCGCCTTGCCAGCCGGCAGGTCCTTGTCCTCCAGTAGGTTACGCCAGTTTAGCACGAAGCGAGGCGCTCGTCAAGAGCGACAGAATCCTGTACCCATAATGCGCTGCCGAGGGCTCTTCGCGTTCTACGGCCACGGTTTGACCCGTATCGGGAAGGCAGCATGCTCCAGGAACTTCAGTAAGTGGCGTATTTCAGATACTTACGACGTCTTGCAGGCAAGCATCCCGCGTGTTCTTGGTCGGCGGGCTGTCGTAGAACATGCCGCTGCCGTAGAGAGCTGCCGGGCTACCCTCGATCCCCTTTTTTCGAAGAGGTCGACTGTGAACGGAGGGTGCGCGCGGCCTGGAGGAAAACTCCCGTTCTGGACCCTTTCCCCCATAACCGGACGCGGCCGCCGGCGGGGAAGAGCGCCCCCGCGTCGCCGGGCCACCGCCGGCGGTGCGGGGGTACTCGAGTGCCTCCAAGGGCCACCGGGGTCGTCCAACTGGACCCGAATTGGACCCAATCCGGCCAGACAGCACCCGCCGGGCGCTCCGGTGAGTCGCTGCAACTCTTTGATTCTGAGAGAGTTATATTGGTACCGGGAACGGGATTCGAACCCGTGACCTCCTGATCCACAGTCAGGCGCTCTGAGCCAGCTGAGCTATCCCGGCACCGGCCGTCGGGAATGGTACGGTCAGGCGGGGAGCTTGTCAACGCCGGCGGTTTCGAGCAGGCTGACGGCGAAGCGCCGGTCGCGGTCGTACCAGGCGCCGGCCGGGCGGAAGCCGGTGCGGCGGGCGAGGTCGGCGATCTGCTCGGAATCGTACTTGTAGGAGCTCTCGGTGTGGATGGTCTCGCCGGCGGCGAATCGGACGCTGAAGTCGAGCTGGCGCAGGCGGACCGTCTGGTCGACCAGGCTCTCGAGGTGCATCTCGATGCGCCCGCGGCGGCGGTCGTAGCGCACGCGGTGGGCGAAGCGATCGAGGTCGAAGTCGCCGCCGAGCTCGCGGTTGATGCGCAGCAGGAGGTTCTTGTTGAAGGCGGCGGTGACGCCGAGGGCGTCGTCGTAGGCCGGCAGCAGGATGCGCTCGTCTTTCTTCAGGTCGGTGCCGAGGAGGAAGACGTCGCCGGGGTCGAGCAGGCTGCGGACGCGGTGCAGCAGCCGTCGCGCCGCCGGCGGGTCGAGATTGCCGATGGTGGAACCGAGAAAGAGGATCGCCAGGTGCTCGCCGGCCCGGCGGCCGGCGCCGTCCTCGGCCAGGGCGCGCAGACCGCCGTCGAAATCGGCCGCCAGGGCCTCGACCCTGAGCCCCGGATAGGCCTCGACCAGCTCCCGGGCGCTGCGCTCGAGCACTCCGGGGGAGATGTCGAGGGGCACGAAGGTCAAGCTGCCCTGGCGGCGCAGGATGGCGGCCAGCAGGTGACGGGTCTTGACCGCGCTGCCGCTGCCCAGCTCGACCGCCCGCACGGGGGACGGCAGGGCGGCGGCGATGGCGTCGCCCTGGGTGGCGAGGATCTGGCGCTCGGCGCCGGTGAGGTAGTACTCCGGCAGCTCGCAGATGGCCTCGAAGAGGTGGGAGCCGAGGGCGTCGTAGAAGTACTTGGGCTGCAGGAACTTGGGCTCGGCGGAGAGGCCCCGGCGGACGTCCTCGGCGAAGGTGCCCTGAAGGGCGGGTGGATCGAGCAGGTGGCGGACGGAGAATCGACGGTCGCCGGCGGGGTGCAAGGGCAATCCTCTCCAACGCAGGTCAGGACGATCCGCCGCACCGCCGGCACGCCGCGGAGCGGAGGGATCGGGGTTCGAGCGGCTGTCCGAGACAGCGTATCAGATCGAGAAAACCTCGTCTTCCCCTTGACAGGCGCATTTTTGTCAGTATAATCCTTACAACTCATCCGTTCCGATTCGCCTCACGCATGGCGGATCATTCGTTTCTCATCTTCGTTCCGCGGATCCGCCCCTCGAGCGAGGGGCGATTTCTTGTCTGCTCTTCGGCGCCGTCAGCTCTCCGCCGGGGCGAAGCGGCTCTTGTCGTGGGCCTTGAGGTAGGCCGCTTCCTGGGTGATGCGGCCGGCCTTGACCAGCGCTTCGAGGCTGTCGTCCATGACGCACATGCCGCGGCTCTTCCCCCCCTGGATGATCGAGGTGATCATCGGCGTATTGCCCTCGCGGATGACGTTGGGCAGACCGGAGGTGCGCAGCAGGATCTCGAAGGCGGCGCAGCGCCCTCGGCCATCGGCGGTGGGCAGCAGCTGCTGGGCGACGATGCCGGCGATCGATTCCGCCAGGGTGGTGCGGATCTGGGGCTGCTCCTCGGCCGGAAAGGCGTCGACCAGGCGGTCGATGGTCTTGGCGGCGCTCGAGGTGTGGAGGGTGCCGAAGACCAGGGAGCCCATCTCGGCGGCGGTGATCGCCAGGCGGATGGTCTCCAGATCGCGCATCTCCCCCACCAGGACGACGTCCGCATCCTGGCGCACGGCGACCTTCAGGGCGGCGGCAAAGCTCGGCACGTCGTGGCCCACCTCGCGCTGGGAGAAGACGCAGCGCCGGTTCCGGTGGACGAATTCCACCGGGTCCTCGATGGTCACGACGTGCTTGTCGTAGGTGCGGTTGATGCGATCGATGACCGCCGCCAGGGTGGTCGACTTGCCGGAGCCGGTGGGACCGGTGACCAGCACCAGCCCCTGGTGCAGGTCGGCGAGCTTGGCGACGGCGTCGGGCACGCCCAGCTCCTCGCAGCTCTGGATGCGCTCGGGGATGAGCCGGAAGACCGCCGCGGCGCCGTGCTCCTGGCGCAGGAAATTGGCGCGGAAGCGCCCCACCCCGGCGAGGGTGTAGGCGAAGTCGAGGTCGCCGTCCTCGCGGTAGGTCCGCCACTGGGCGTCGTCGACCAGCGGCCGCAGGAGCGCGAGGACCCGCTCGTCGTCGAGCAGATCCCAGTCGTCGACCTCCTCCAGGGCACCGTGGACCCGCACCCGCGGATGGAGCCCGGCGGCGAGGTGCAGGTCCGAGCCGCCGTGGTCCTTGAGGTAGCGGAAGAGGGCGTCGATCTCGGCCATGGCTAGGCGGCCCCCAGCTTGTCGGGCTCTTCGGCGTGACGGCGGGCCTCTTCCACGGTGATGGTGCCGCTCTTGACCAGCGCCGCCAGGGAGGCGTCGAGAAGGCACATGCCGGCGCCCATGCCGGTCTGCATCACCGAGCGGATCTGGAAGGTCTTCTTCTCGCGGATCAGGTTGCCGACCGCTTTGTTGTTGATCAGCACCTCGATCGCCGGCACCCGGCCCCGGCCGTCGGCCCGCGCCACCAGCCGCTGGGAGACGATGGCGCGCAGGGACTCGGAGACCATGGTGCGGATCTGCGCCTGCTGCTCGGGCGGGAAGACGCCGAGCAGCCGGTTGATGGTGCGGATGGCGCTCGAGGTGTGGAGGGTGCCGAGCACCAGGTGGCCGGTCTCGGCGGCGGTGAGGGCGAGGGAGATGGTCTCCAGGTCGCGCAGCTCGCCGATGACGATGACGTCGGGATCCTCGCGCAGGGCGGCGCGCAGGGCGCGGGCGAAGCTCTCGGTGTGGGGGCCGACCTGACGCTGGTTGACCAGGGCGCGCTGGGAGCGGAAGACGTACTCGATCGGATCCTCGATGGTCAGGATGTGGTCCGGGCGGTTCTTGTTCAGCAGGTTGACCAGCGCCGCCATGGTCGACGACTTGCCGCATCCCGCCGGGCCGGTCAGCAGCACCAGCCCCTGGTGGAAGTCGGCCAGCCGGGCGAGGCTCTTGGGCAGGCCGAGGCTCTTCAGGCTGGGCGGACGGGCCGGGATGGCGCGGAAGACCGCGTCCAGGCCGCGCTGCTGGCGGTAGGCGTTGGCGCGGAAACGGCCGACGCCCTTGAGCTCATGCGCGAAGTCCACCTGCTGGTGCTCGGCGAGCTGGCGGTGCTCGGCGTCGCTCAGCACGCCGGCGATCAAGCGCTCGGCTTCGGTGGCGGGGATCGGCGTCGGATGGGCCTGGCGCAAGGCGCCGTTGAGCCGCAGCATCAGGGGGGCGCCGCTGTGGACGTGGAGATCGCTGGCCCCGCGGTCGACCGCCTGGCGCAGCAGCCGGTCGAGGGCGACGCCCGGCTGGTAGGCGAGCAGGGGACCGCTCTCCGCCCCCGGCACGGCGGCCGCGCCCACCGCCGGCGCCTCGTCGCCGGCGATCGCCGCCGCCGGCGCCTCGTCTTCGACCAGCGCGACGGCGGGCATGGGATTGGTGTCGACGACCCCCGAGGGCGCCGCTTCGGCGGCTGCGGCCGGCGCCCG
>RFGL01000092.1 GCA_003697015.1 Acidobacteriota bacterium
GGCGCGGGGCTCGCGGGCGGCGGCGCCGGTGCGGCCGGGCGGGGATCCGCCGGCGCCGGGCTGGTGGCTGCCGGTGCCGCCGGCGCCTCGACCTCGGACTCTGCCAGCAGGGGAACCGCCGGCCAGTCGGCGAGCTCGTCCTCGGTGATCAACGGCACCTCCAGCCACTCCGCCGACGGCTCGCCGTCCGCTGACAGCCCACCGTCTGCCGGCGCCCCTGCCGCCGGTCCTTCGACGGCCATCTCCTCCTTCGCCGAGGCGCCGGTTGCGGCCGGTCGTTCGACGGCGGTCTCCTCGTTGGCCGCTCCGTCGCGGGCCTGTGGAGCGGCCCGTTCGACCGGCTTCTCCTCCTCCGCCCGCGCGGCGGCCGTCCGCCCGCCGGCAGCCGCCGGCTCGCGCCCCGGTCGGGGCTGGGTCCCGGCTGTCGCGGGTGGCGGCGATGGAGCGACGTCTCGCCGGCGGTCAGCCGTGGGCTCGGTGCTCGCGGCGGCGGGCCGGCGCTTCGTGCCTCGCCCCAGCGGCCCTTCGACGGCGGTCTGCTCCCCGACCGTTGCCGCCGGCGTCTCGGCCCGAGTGGCGGCGGCTGGAGCCGGTGGCTTGGTGGGCGTTGCGGTCTTGCCAGCGCTCGTGCCGGCGGGTGCCTCCGCGGCCTCCGGCGGGCCGAAGTCGGCCTCCTGCGGCCAGTCCTTGGCGTAGCGGTAGACCGAGTCGATCAGCCCGGCGCTGGCCGGATCGAGGTAGGTGAGGGCGACGCGCAAGCCGGCCGGCCGTTGCGGGCCGTTCGGCTCGTGCACCTCCTCCACCGCGCCGAGAGCGCGCACCAGCACCGACCCTTGCTCGAGCTTGAGCTCGAGGCGTACCGGCGTGCCGGCCGGCAGCCGCTCCGCCGTCTCGACGAAAAGCCACGACTTGGCCAGCTTGCCGGCCATCCGCTCGGTGAACTCGGCGAAGGAACCGAAGCTCACCACCAGCCGGTGGGGGCCGAGCTCTTTCCCCTGGCCTTCGTCCCTAGGGCGTGGATCGTGCATCGTTACGAGGGGTACGTCGCCGGTGTGGGTTGAGTCGCATCCGCGCGGCACTGGGCTACGTCATCGGGAGGGCAAGTCCTATACCAGAGCCAACCCGTTCCAAGTCTAGGCGATTGCGCCGCCGAACGCTACGCCGGCGCGCTTCGCCTGCCGCCCGATTCGCACCGGACCACGCCCAGCGGCAACGGTTCTGTCATGCCCTTGCCGGTTGCCGGGGGAACCAGGACGCGATGTGCCGAGCCAGTCTCGCCGCCGCGGCGTGGTTCTTGAGTCGCCGCAGAGAGACCCGCTCGCCGATCCGCCGGTACAGGGGGGCGGCACGACGCAACCGAGCGATGGCGACGAGGGCCCCGAACATCTCCTTCGGTTGCTCATCGAGCGCCTGCTGTGGATCTGCCGGGAATGACAGTCCGGGGTCATAGCGCTTGGCCCGCTCGAGGATGAGCGCATCATCGGGCGGGAGCATTCCGCGCTCCCTGCAGACGAGTTTCTTGATCCGGTCCCAAACAGGTCGAAAGAGGGCCTCGAGCTCCGGCACCAATGCCAAGGCCATCACGTTGGCCGCTGGCACGCCCTGTTTCTTGAGTCGATCCTCGACCCTCGCTTCCACCTTCTCCGGATCTCTCTTTTCAGCACCCGAACCTTGATGGTCCCAAACCACCAGGAAGCGGGTTTGCTGATCCAGGAATGGCCCGAGCACCCGTTCGGGCTCACGCCACACCGTGTCGCGACGCGGATCGCGCAGGCTCCGCCAGCGCATAGGCCGAGAGCAACCCCGACGGTGATCCTGGCCGCGCTCAATCAGCGCTTCGAAGAAGTTCTGCATATCGAGATCAGCGAAGAGCCCGACCATGTCGTAGGGCGGCTCGCGGACGATCATGCAAGGACCCCGGTGACGAAGAGGTCCGAGAGGTTGACCTTATCTGCCCACTGGCGGAGATCGTGCACCTCGTCGCCGCGCTGCACGATGGCGGAGCCATCCGGGTGGCGCCGGAAGATCAGGACCTGCGGCAGGCGGGCCGCGGCCAGGAAGATCGGCGAGTGGCTCGCGCAGAGGAATTGGCCGCTCGGCGCCGGTCTTTCCAGGATGTCGTAGACGGTTTGGATGGCCAGGGGATGGAGGCCGTTTTCCGGCTCCTCGATGAGGAAGACCTGAAACTCCTCGTCGCTGGCGGCGAAGCTCAGCAGAGTGAGAGCCATCAGCCGCAAGGTGCCGTCCGACAGCGCCCAGGACGGCACCGGCTGGTGGTGTTGGCCGTCGAATCGCGCCTCGAGCACCAAGTGCTTGTCGTCTTCGCGCTCGCGCACTTCGATCGTCTTGAGCCCCTCGACCGCCACCGCCACGGTCCGCACCCAGTCGTCGAACAGCACCGGGTCGCGACGCTTCAGGTCGCGCACCACGTAGGGCAGGTTCGAGCCGTCGACCTCGATTCGAGATCGGCCTCCGGGCGGCGAGGCGAGACGCATCTTGCGCACGTCGAGGGCCAGGGTGCGGACGCCCGCAGCGAGGGTCCGGCGGGCGCTGATGGAGAGCGGAAACCGCTCCGGATCCTGCGGCAAGCTGCCGAGGGCCGAGCGCGTCACCCCCCAGCGGTATACATTATTCCATCGGGTTTTCTCGTCGCGAAAATAATCTTTCCCTTCGAGATTCTTGCTGACCACCTTTCGCCAGGTTTTCGCCGGGATCTTTTCATGAACTACGATCAAGTTGTCGTCCCCAAAGAGGCTCGCCTGGAGCGCTTCGGCCTCACGCGCGCGCCCCGCCTCAGGCACGATGAAGAGGCTCTCGCATAGGATCCGCAGCCCTTCGCGCTCATCGATGCCGACGCGGATTTCATACCGCAGATGCTGGCTGCTGCCGTTCGACGACGGCACGGCCAATTCGACGGCGATCTCGAGGGGACGATCCGGATCGAAACAGAGATCGTAGAAACTCGGTGCCAACCGCTCGACGGCGTACTCGACGTCTTGCGAGATGACGTCCGAGAGAAATTGCAGGGCGTTCAAGAACGTCGATTTTCCGGTCGCGTTCTGGCCCACGAGAATGTGGAAGGGACGAAGGGAGACCGCATTGTGTCGCAGCATGCGGAAATTGCGCGTGGCCAGCAAGCTGATCATGATGATCTCCGAGCTGCTTGGGTGTAGAGCGTCACCGGGGCGTTCCTCCCCTGATTCTACCCCGCCGGAGGGGGTGAGGCCAGCCTGGAGGCGGAGGCGCGGGGTGACGCCGGCGGCGGTGCTGGTGGGCTTCGGCTTGAAAGCGGCGGGATGGCCCGTTACGATCCCGGCATGGAGCGTGCGATCGTCGACGACGCGAGGGAGATCTCGCCGCCGGTTTGGCGGCGGCTGGTGGGTACGGCGGGGGGCGTCTTTCTCGGCGGCGTCTTGCTGATCGCGGCCTGGGCGAAGATGCTCGATCCGCAGGCCTTCGCCCGCACCATCGCGGCCGAAGGGCTGGACTTCCTGCTGCCGGCCGGGGCGGTGGCGCTGATCGCGCTGGCGATCGAGGTCGCCCTCGGCGGCGCGCTGGTCCTGGGCCTGCGCCGTCCCTGGGTGCTGTGGCCGAGCGCTGCGCTGGTGGTCTTCTTCCTCTTCCTCACCGGCCGCGCCTACTGGCGGTTCGCCCACGGGGAGCTGCCCGCCGACGCCGGCTGCGGTTGCTTCGGCAACCTGGTGGAGCGGACGCCGGCCGAGGCCTTCTGGCAGGATCTGCTGCTGATGGTGCCGGCCCTCGCTCTCGCTTTCGCCGGCCGCGGCGACGGCGGGCGCCGGCCGCGCCTGCGGCTGGCTCTGGTCGGGGTGGCGACCGCCGCCGCCCTCGTCTTCGCCTGGCGGGCTCCCGAGCTGCCGATCGACGATCTCGCCACCCGTCTCAAGAAGGGGGTGGCGGCGGCCGAGCTCTGCGCCGGCAGCGCCGAGGACGGCACCGAGGTCTGTCTCGACCGCATCGTGCCCGAGCTGGCCCAGGGGGAGCACCTGGTGGTGATCAGCGAGCTCGATGAGGAGGAATTCCTCGCTCGGGTGGAGGCGATGAACGACTATGTGTGGAATGGCGGCGAGCCCCCCCTGTGGGTGATCAGCGCGGCGGACGAGGAGACCCGCTTCGGCTTCCGCTTCTCCCACGCGCCGCGCTTCGAGGTGCGCGAGGCGCCGGCGCCTCTGCTGCGCCCCCTCTACCGCACCCTGCCGCGCAGCTTCCGGGTGCGCGACGGCGTGGTGGTCGAGACCTACCGCGGCCTGCCGCCGCCTTTCGCTGCCGCGGTGGCGGACGGCGCGGGATCCTTGTAACGTACGGTGCCGTAGCCTCTGCGCCGGGCCGGCGGCCGCGCCTCGCGCCGCCGCCGGCCCCAGAAGACCGTCCAACGAGGAACGCCATGAGCCCTGATCACGCATCCCTACGCCCGTTCGTCCTGAGCCTGCTCGCTCTCCTGGTGGCCGCTGCGGCGCCGGCCCAGGTGCCGGCGGACGCGGTCTTCCAGGGCTTTCAGCCGACCGGCGAGCTGCAGGTGGAGATCGACGGCGAGCTGCAACCCAAGGCGGAGCTGCTGATCTCCGAGCGCGCCCAGGCCTACCTGCTGATGACCATCAAGCTGCCGTCGCCGGTGCTGGTCGAGCTGCGCGGCGGGCGGGTGAGCAAGGTGCACCTGATGAAGGTGGTGCGCCGCGACGACGGCAGCGCCGACATCCTCGCCGACGCCGACCTGCGACCGGTCGGACGCTACCGCATCGAGGGCACCAGCGTCGCCTTCGAGGTCGACGGCAAGCACGTCGTGCTGAAGGAAAAACCGCCCCTGCTGGGGATGGTGAATCGGTCGCAGCTGATCGACTACGAGCCGGGCTACGGCGTCAGCGCCCGGAGTTACGCCCCCGACGCCGAGGCCATGGCGGCGCTCAGGTCGCAGGCCAAGAGCGACGTGCGGGTGCGGGTCTACTTCGGCTCCTGGTGCCCTCACTGCCGGCGCCACGTGCCCTACATCCTGCGGGTGGAGAAGGACCTGGAGGAAGCGGGCAGCCCGATCGCCTTCGAGTACGTCGGCCTGCCGCGCTACGACCCCAAGAAACCGGACCTCTGGCCCGAAGGGGTCAAAGGGGTGCCGACGGCGGTGGTCTACGCCGGCGGGCGCGAGATCGGGCGGATCGAGAACAACCAGTGGAACGCCCCCGAGGTGGCCCTCAGCCAGCTGCTGTCGTCCGGCTCGTGAGCCGCGGGCGGACGTCGCCGGTGGAAGGGGATTCGGCGGATTCCGCCCCTTCAGGGCGGGCAATTCGGCGGCCGGGCTCGGGGCTCCCGCCGCGTCGCCAGCGCCTGAGCGATCGGGTCGCCTTCGGGGCGGTCCCGGGCGGGGTGCGGCGGCGCCGGGGTTGAGGTTCGGGCCTAGGCGCTCAGCGCCCGCAGCCGCTCCTCGATGGATTCGACGGTCGCGGCGAGCTCGGCTTCGAGGTCGCGGGCGCCCTGCACCGCCTGCGGCGCGGCGCGTTCGACGAATTGCTGGTTGGCGAGACGCTTGCGCACCCCGGCGAGGCGCTGGCGGTCGCGCTCGAGCTGTTTTTCGAGGCGCCGGCGCTCGGCCTCGCGATCGGCGGCGCCGAGACGGACGGCGACGGCGAAGGCCGGATCGACGGCGACGGCAGCCCCGCTCTCGTCGAGCTCGCCGCCCTGCTCGAGGCGCAGCTCGGCGGCGCGGGTCAGACGGGCGACGATCGGCCGGCAGGCTTCGATCACCCGATGGTGGGCGAGGCTCCTGACCGCCACCTCGATCTCGGCGCCGGGCTCGATGCCCTGCTCGGCACGCACCCGCCGCACGGCGGAAATCAGGCGGGCGACGGCGTCGACGCCGGCGGCGTCCTGCGGCCAGTCGAAGGCCGGATTCGGCTCCGGCCAGGGGGCGCGGATCAGCATGCCGTCGCAGCCCAGCTCGCTCCACAGGTGCTCGGTGACGAAGGGCATGAAGGGGTGGAAGAGCTGGAGGTAGGTGGCGAAGACCGAGAAAGCCGTCTGCGCCGTCTCCTCGAGCTCGGCGAGGGGCGCCACCTTGATCGCCTCGAGGTAGACGTCGCAGTACTCGCTCCAGAAGGTGCTGCGCACGATCTCCGCCGCGTCGCCGAAGGCGAAGGCGTCGAAGCGGGCGCCGGTGCGCTCGATCAGCTCGCGGGTGCGGACCAGGAGCCAGCGGTTGACGGGGTGCTCCACCGCCGCCGGCACCAGCGCTCGCCGGTCGCGGTCGCCGGCGGTGCGTTCGACCAGCTTGGCGGCGTTCCACAGCTTGTTGACCAGCCGTTTGCAGCCGATCAGGCGCTCGTGGGTGAGCTTCAGGTCCTTGCCCGGGGCATTGCCCAGGACCAGCGCCAGGCGCAGGGTGTCGGCGCCGTGCTCGGCGATGGTGTCCATCGGGTCGACGCAGGTTTCGGGCTTCGACTTCGACATCTTCTCGCCGTCTTTGTCGAGGATCAGCCCGTGCAGGTAGACGGTGCGGAAGGGCACCTGGCCGGTGCCGTAGGTGGTCATCAGGATCATCCGCGCGACCCAGAAGAAGAGGATGTCGTAACCGGTCTCCATCACCGACGTGGGATGGAACCGGTGGAAGTCCGGGCTGCGCTCGAGGAGCTGATCGAGGTCGAGCTCCGGGTTCTCCGCCGCCTGCGGATCGATCAGGGTCGACCAGGTCCACAGGGCCGACGAGAACCAGGTGTCGAGGGTGTCGGGATCCTGTTGCCAGCCGTCGCCCGGCGGCGGCCGGTGGCCGACGTAGAGATCTTCGGAGCCGCGATACCACACCGGCACCCGGTGGCCCCACCAGATCTGGCGCGAGATGCACCAATCGCGCAGGTTGTCGATCCAGTGGAAGTAGGTCTTGGTTTCGTGCTCGGGCAGGATGCGGATGTCGCCGGAGGCGACCACGTCGCGCATCACCTGCTTCAGCGACAGACTCTTGCCCTTCCACGGCACCGCCGGCTTGGTGACGTCGACGAACCACTGCATCTTGGGCAGGGGCTCGACCGGCTGCTTGGAGCGATAGCAGAGGGAGACCGGCTGGACGTAGTCCTCGACCTTGGCCAGCAGCCCGGCCCGCTCGAGCTCGGCGACGAAGGCGCGGCGGCATTCCTCGACGCTCATGCCGGCGTAGTAGCTGCCCGCCGCCTCGGTCATCCGCCCGTCCTCGCCGATCACCTGCACCAGGGGCAGGTTGTGGCGCCGGGCGATCTCGAAGTCGACGTGGCTGTGGGCCGGAGTGACGCCGACCACGCCGCTGCCGGTCTCCGGGTCGACCGCCTCGTCGGCCACCACCTCGACGGTGATCGTCGGTCCCTTGGGCCACGCCACCTCGTAGGTCTTGCCGACGTGATCGCGGTAGCGTTCGTCGCCGGGATGGACCGCGACCGCGGTGTCGCCGAGCTTGGTCTCCGGGCGGCTGGTGGCGACCAGGAAGGGGCCGTAACGCAGGGTGTAGAACTTGGCCGGCCGGTCCTGGTACTCGATCTCGTCGTCGGATACCGTGGTCTGGAGCGACGGATCCCAGTTGACGATGCGCGGCGCGCGGTAGATCAAGCCGTCGCGGAACATGCGGGCGAAGATGCCGTTCACCGCCCGGCTCAGGGCCGGGTCCATGGTGTAGCGCTCGCGCGTCCAGTCGCAGCTCGCTCCCAGCGCCCGGATCTGCTCCCGGATGCGCTCCCGCGAGCGCTCGACGAAGGCGGCGATGCGCCGTACCAGCTCGTCGCGCCCCAGCTCGGCGCGCGGATCGGCCATGCCCTGGGCCTGCAGCTGGCGGATGACCACGCTCTCGGTGGCGATGGCGGCGTGGTCGGTGCCCGGCAGCCACAGGGCTTCGTCCCCGGCCATCCGCCGCCAGCGCACCATCAGGTCCTCGATGGTCATGGTCACCGCATGGCCGGTGTGCAGGGTGCCGGTGGCGTTGGGCGGCGGCATGGCGATCGAGAAGACCGGCTTGGTCGATTTGCGGTCGGCGACGAAGGCGCCCGAATCCAGCCAGCGCTGGTAGATCTGCGGCTCGTGCTTCTGCGGCTCGAAGTACTTCGCTAACGACATGGCTCGTCCTTGCTCCAGCGCGGGCGGAGACCCCCCGCCGCCCGCGGAGGGTGGAGCATACCCCAGGCCTTCCCCGGCCGCGCCAGCCGACCGTCCGACGCGACGAGCGCGCCGCCCGAGAGAAGGGCGGCGGCGAGCGGATGCACCAGGATGCACCGGCCCGCATCCGTCTCATGGCGGCTGGCTACGCCCCACCCGCCGCGGCGTCCGGATCAGATGGACTGCAGCCGGCCGCCGTCGACCGGCAGGCTGACGCCGCGGACGTAGGAGGCGGCCGGGGAGGCGAGGAAGGCGACCACCCAGCCGAGCTCTTCGGGGCGGCCGATGCGCCCTGCCGGCACCGAGGCGATCCACTCCTGGCGCACCTGCTCCGGCGTCGTCCCGCGGCCGGCGGCGAGGCGCTCGGCCAGGGCGG
Organism: Acidobacteriota bacterium; assembly: GCA_003697015.1. Classification (GTDB taxonomy): domain Bacteria; phylum Acidobacteriota; class Thermoanaerobaculia; order Multivoradales; family J023; genus J023. The sequence goes on from RFGL01000092.1 coordinate 8,492, forward strand.
CGAGGCGTTCGGTGTCGGTGAAGCCGGGCAGCAGATTGTTGATCGTCACCGCCGCCGGCAGCTCGCGGGCCAGGGTCTTGGCCCAGGAGGCGACGGCGCCGCGGATGGCATTCGACACCCCGAGGCCGGGGAGGGGCTCGCGCACCGAGGTCGAGATGACGTTGATGATGCGGCCGTAGCCGTCCTCCACCATCCCCGGCAGGATCAGACGGACCAGCAGGTGGCTGGCCAGCAGATGACGGCCGAAGGCGTGCAGGAAGTCCTCCGCCGAAGCCTCGAGGATGGGGCCGGGGGGCGGGCCGCCGGAGTTGTTGACCAGGACGTGGACCGGGCCATGCCGGGCCAGGAAGTCCCTCACCCGCGCCTCGAGGGCCGGGCGATCGTCGTGGTCGGCGGCGAGGTAGCGGGCCTCCGGCGCGCCGGCCTGCCGCAGCTCCCCGGTCAAGCGCTCGAGGGCGTCGCGCGAGCGGGCCAGGGCGGTGACCCTGGCGCCGCGCTCGGCCAGGGCGAGGGCGGCGGCGCGGCCGATGCCGGCGCTGCCGCCGCAGACCAGGGCGTGGCGTCCGCTGAGATCGAAGGGGTCTCGTTTCATCGCGTCACCTCGGGCCGCATCCTATAGGCCGGCGCCGGGGATCGCCGAGGTTGCGGCGACCGGCCCGGACCGCTAGGCGCGGGGGAAGGAAATCGGCTAGTGTCGGTGGCGGACGTGAGGCGAGACGCGATGAGCCGAGCCAGCAGCACCGAGCGAGGGGCGGAGGTCGCCGCCGGCCAGCGCCGGGCGCTGGTGGCGTGCGTGCTGAGCAAGCTGAGCGGCCGCCGGGGCGAGCTGCCGCCCTCGGCGGCGGAGACCCTGGTCGAGCGCTACGTCGCCAGCATGGCGGAGGAGGACCTGGAGAGCAGCCGGCCGGACGATCTCTGCGGCGCCATCCTGTCGCTGCTCGAGCTGGCCTGGCGGCGGCGGCCGGGGCAGGTGGAGATCCGGCTCTTGAACCCCACCCTCGAGGAACACGGCTGGTCGTCGGAGCACACGATCATCGAGCTGGTCAACGACGACATGCCCTTCCTCGTCGACTCCCTCACCGCGGCGCTCAACCAGCGCGAGCTCGGCGTCCACCAGGTGGTGCATCCCCAGTACGCGGTGCGCCGGGCGGCGGACGGTACCCTGCGCGACGTCCTCGATCCCACCGCCGGCAAGAAGGCGCCGCGCGAGTCGTTCATGCATCTGGAGATCGACCCGCAGCGCGCCTCGGCCCAGCTGCTGGAGATCGAGGCCCATCTGCGCCGGGTCCTCGGCGACGTGCGGGCGGCGGTCGAGGACTGGCAGGCCATGCGCCGCAAGGTGACCGAGGTCGTCGAACGCCTGCGCGCCGCGCCGCCGCCGTCGGTACCGGAGGAGGAGCTCGAGGAGAGCCTGCTCTTTCTCGACTGGGTGCACGACAACCACTTCACCTTCCTCGCCTACCGCCGCTACCGCCTGCTCGAGCGCGACGGCGACGAGTACCTGAGGCCGTTGGCCGAGTCGGGTCTCGGCCTGGCGCGCAGCGTCTCCCTCGGCGCCCGGGTGGGGGGGGAGAAGCCCCTGCTGCCCGCCATCCGCGCCTTCTTTCGCGGCCCCAAGGTGCTCAGCATCTCCAAGTCCAACCACCGCTCGACGGTCCACCGTCCGGTGCACATGGACCTGATTTCGGTCAAGCGCTTCGATCGTCGCGGCCGGGTGGTGGGGGAAGATCGCATCACCGGCCTCTTCACCTCCACCGCCTACACCCTCGCCGCCAGCGAGATCCCCCTGGTGCGCAAGAAGGTCAGGCGGGTGCTCGAGCGCTCGGCTTTTCTCCCCGCCAGCCACGACGCCAAGGCCCTGCGCGCCATCCTCGACCACTACTCGCGCGACGAGCTCTTCCAGATCTCCGAGGACGACCTCTACCGATTCGCCCACCGCATCCTCAAGCTCCAGCTGCGGCCCCGGCTGGCGCTGCTGGTGCGCTACGACGAGGCCGACCGCTTCGCCTCCTGCATGGTCTACGTGCCGCGGGACCGCCACAATACCGAGCGTCGTCTGCGCATGCAGGAGCTGTTGGAGGAGGCCTTCGGCGGGTCGGTCACGGCCTACTACACGCGGCTGTCGGACCGCCCTCTGGCGCAGCTTCACTTCATCGTCCGCCTGGAGTCGGACAAACACCGCCAGGTCGACGTCGCCGCCCTCGAGCAGCGCCTGGCGGCGGTGGCGCGGTCGTGGGGCGATCGACTGCGCGAGGTGATGGTGGAGCGCCACGGCGAGGAGCACGGTCTGGTCGTCTGGCGGCGCTATCGCGACGCCTTCCCCGTGCCCTACCAGGCCCACGCCTCGGTCGACGACGCCGTCGAGGACGCGGCGGTGATCGACCGGGTGCTGGAATGCGGCAGCCTGGGGATGCGTCTCTACCGCGTCGCCGGTGCGGCGGCCAGCCGCTTCCACTTCCGCACCTTCGAGCTGGCGGTGCCGGCACCGGTGTCGATCTTCCTGCCGATGCTCGAGAACATGGGGCTCGAGGTGTTGAGCGAGATCCCCTTCGAGGTGCGGCCGGCGGACGCCGTGCACCCGATCTGGATCCGCGACTTCGAGCTCCAGGCGCCGATCGACGTCGATCTCGAAGGCATGCGCGAGCGCTTTCAGGAGGCCTTCGCCCGGGTGTGGACCGGCGAGGTGGAGAACGACGATTGGAACCGCCTGGTGCTGCGCGCCGGCCTGACCTGGCGCGAGGCGGTGATGCTGCGCGCCTACGCCCGCTACCTGCGCCAGGCCGGGGTCGCCTTCAGCCAGCGCTACATGGTCGACACCCTGGTGCGCTACCCGCAGATCACCCGCACCCTGATGCGCCTCTTTCACACCCAGCTCGATCCGCGGCGCGGCAAGGGAGAGAAGCGCAGCCGGGCCCTGGCGCGGCGGGTGCGCCGGCAGTTGGAGGGGGTCGAGCGGCTCGACGAGGACCGCATCCTGCGCCACTTCCTGCTCCTCATCCGCCGTACCCTGCGCACCAACTACTATCAGGCCGGCGGCGACGGCGAGCCCAAGTCCTATCTGTCGTTCAAGCTCGACGCCAGCGCCATCCCCTTTCTGCCGCAACCGCGGCCGCGATACGAGATCTACGTCTACGCCCCGCGCTTCGAGGCGGTGCACCTGCGCGGCGGCAAGGTCGCCCGCGGCGGCATCCGCTGGTCCGACCGGCGGGAGGATTTCCGCACCGAGATCCTCGGCCTGGTCAAGGCGCAGATGGTCAAGAACGCGGTCATCGTCCCGGTCGGCGCCAAGGGCGGCTTCGTGCTCAAGCAACCGCCGGCGGAGGGCGGCCGGGAGGCGCTCGAGGCCGAGGCCAGGCTGTGCTATCAGGAGATGATCCGCGGCCTCCTCGACCTGACCGACAACTACCGCGGCGAAGACGTGGTGCCGCCGCCCGACGCGGTGCGTCGCGACGACGACGATCCCTACCTGGTGGTCGCCGCCGACAAGGGCACCGCGACCTTCTCCGACCTCGCCAACGAGGTGGCGGCGGAGTACGACTTCTGGCTCGGCGACGCCTTCGCCTCCGGCGGCTCGGCGGGCTATGACCACAAGAAGATGGGGATCACCGCCCGCGGTGCCTGGGAGTCGGTCAAGGACCACTTCCGCCACCTCGACGTCGACGTCCAGCGCGACGTCTTCACCGCCGTCGGCGTCGGCGACATGTCGGGGGACGTCTTCGGCAACGGCATGCTGCAGAGCGAGACCCTGAAGCTGGTCGGCGCCTTCAACCACCTGCACGTCTTCGTCGATCCGGATCCCGATCCGGCGACCTCCTACGCCGAGCGCCGGCGCCTCTTCGATGCGCGCCTGGGGTGGGACGGCTACGACCGCGACAAGCTCTCCCCCGGCGGCGCCGTCTTCGACCGCCATGCCAAGCGCATCACGGTCAGCGAGGAGGTGAAGGCACGTTTCGGCCTGGCCGACGTCAAGACCACCCCCGCCGCCCTGATCCGGGCGCTGCTCACCGCCGACGTCGACCTGCTGTGGCTCGGCGGCATCGGCACCTACGTCAAAGCCAGGGCGGAGAGCCACCTCGAGGTCGGCGACCGCGCCAACGACGAGGTGCGCGTCGACGGCGGCGATCTGCGCGCCAAGGTGGTGGCCGAAGGGGCCAATCTCGGATTCACCCAGGCCGGCCGCATCGAGTACGCCCGCGCCGGCGGGCGCATCAACACCGATTTCATCGACAACAGTGCCGGCGTCGACACCTCGGACCACGAGGTCAACATCAAGATCGTGCTGCAGGAGGCGATGGCCGCCGGCGAGCTCGATCGGCCGGCGCGCGATCGCCTGCTGGAGGAGATGACCGACGAGGTGGCGGCGCTGGTGCTGCGCGACAACTACCAGCAGGCGCGGTCCCTGAGCTTCGCCGCCGCCCACAGCGCCGAGTCGATCGACGACCACCTGCGTCTGATGCACGACCTGGAGCGGGAGGTCAAGCTCAATCGCCAGCTCGAGGGCCTGCCGGACGACGCCAGCCTGCTCGAGCGGCGCGACGGCCTCACCCGGCCGGAGCTGGCGGTGCTGCTGGCCTACAGCAAGATCGCGGTCTACAACCAGCTGCTGGACTCCGACCTGCCCGACGAACCCGAGCTGGAAGAGGACCTGGTGCGCTACTTTCCGGCGCCGATGCAGCGCCGTTACCGGCCGCTGATCCTGCGCCACCGCCTGCGCCGCGAGCTGATCGCCACCCACGTCACCAACTCGATGATCAACCGCGTCGGGCCGGCCTTCGTCGCCCGCACCGCCGCCCTCTTCGGCCGCACGGTGAGCGACGTCGCCCGCGCCTACACCGCGGCGCGCGACGTCTTCGAGGTGCGCACCGTGTGGGAGGGCATCGAGGGCTTGGACAACCGGGTGCCGTTCGCGCTCCAGCTGGAGCTCACCGCCGAGGTGGTGCGGTTGCTCGAGCGGGTGACGCGCTGGTTCCTGCGCTACGGCCCGCGGCCGCTGGAAGTCGCGGCCTGCGTCGCCGACTACCACGCCGACGTGCTGGTGCTGGCGGCGCAGATCGAGGACCTGCTGCCGGCCCGCGCCCGGCGCATGCTGCGCGAGCGCTACCGGCGGCTGCACAAGAAGAACGTGCCCCTGAACCTCGCCCGTCACGTCGCCAGCCTGGCGCTGCTGCCGGCGAGCTGCGACGTGGTGCGGGTGGCGCGGGCGACCGGCGTCGGGGTCGAGCGGGTGGGGCAGATCTACTTCGCCGTCGGCGAGCGTTTCCACGTCGACCGCCTGGGACGGGCGGCGCGCCGGGTGCGGGCCGAGGACCGCTGGCAGAAGGCGGCGGTCGGCGGCGCCCTGGAGGATCTGTACGCCTATCAGGCCGCCCTCGCCCGCCAGGTGGTAGAGGTCAGCGACGGCAAGCCGAAAAAGGCGATCGACGCCTGGATCGCCGCGCGTCCCGAAGCGGTGACGCGCCTCGACCAGCTGGTCGCCGACGTCGACGCCACCGGCAAGCTCGAGCCGGCGGTGCTGATCGTCGCCGCCCGCGAGCTGCGACGGCTGGTCGAGGGGTGATGGATGGGCAATTTCCCCGGCGGCAGCGCCTTCGCCATGGTCGCCCAGATCACCGAGGGCTATCTGCTGGTCACCGAGCGCACCTTCCGCCGCCTGGCGCCGCCCGAGCTCGAGCAACTGGCCTTCGAGATCGACAAGCGCCTGCGCGGCCTGCGCAGCGAGTCGCCCCCCTTAGAAGACGTCGCCGCCCTCAAGGCGCGCAACCGCCGCCTGCAACGCTTGAACGGCGCCCGCCTCATGCTTCAGACCTACCGGCGCCGCCGGCGCTGAGGTCGACGACCCAGGCGTCGGGCACGGAGGCCTCGACCACGTGGCGGGCGAGGGCGAGCCAGGGGGGGCCGTGGTCGAGGATGCCGCCGTCGGCGGTGGCGACGACGTCGCCGGCCGGCTCGCCGGCGGCGGCGATCAGGATCGGGTCGGGGTTGGGCACCAGGCGGACGCGCCAGGGCCAGGCGTGGGCGGCGGCGGCCTCGGCGAGCCAGCCGGCGAGGCGGCCGCTGTTGGAAATCGGCCGGTCGAGGAACCAGATCGTCTCCTCCGGCCGCCAGCGGGCGAGCCAGCGGCCGATGCGGTCGATCGCCGGTCGCGTCTGCCGCACCCGCCGGTAATGGCTCGACATCGCCGCCAGATCGCGCAGGTTGTCGTCGCGGCCACGCAGGACGACGGCCCCGGCGAGGGCCGCCTCCACCGTCAGCAGCACGTTGTAGCCGTCGATCAACACCCGCCGGCCGGCGATCGCCGCCGGCGCCACCTCCCGCGCCCGTCGCGCCACCCGTTTCTCCTCCGCCACCGCGCAGCGCTGAAGCGCCTTGCGCTGGCGCAGGCGCAGCTTGTGGCGATCCCCCACCAGCTTGAGGGAGGCGACGTCGGAGTAGCCGCGCGACAGAAGCCACGAGAGCTCGTCGCACGCCCGCCGCAGCACCGGCACCTGAGCGGTGGCAAAACACGCCGCGTCCTTGGGGTGAGCCCCCCGGTTCTGCCGTCGATCGGGCATTGATTATCCGGCGTCTCTTCGGCTCAACCTCGCCTCGAGCTCGCGGCAGAGTTTGTCGAAGGAAGGACACCGTCGCCGGCACAGGGTCAGATCCATCCTCGCCGTCATCGACGGCTGGTCAGCGGTCTCGCTGTACTTCGGGCCTCGGAAACGCTTCGTGATCCAACCCTTTCCGGCCCGTTTCCCCTCGGGATCCTCCGGCGGCTCTTCCGGCTGGAGCTCCAGCAGCTCGCGCAGCGACTCCGCCGCACCGACGAACCACGTCTCGTATTCCACCGTCGCCACGACGCACGCGACGTCGGCGTCGCCGCGGGTCTTCCGGGCCCGAGCCAGCAGCTTCGGCCCGAGGATGCACGGAGGGTCCTCGTCCGCGTCGATCAGGATGAGAATCAATCCCGACGACAGCTCTTCGCATCGTTCTTGCAGCTTCAGTGCGGCCAGCTGAACCGCCCGCCCCAGCTCGTCGTTCTTCTCCGACAGCAGAGAGCTGCGGCGCCGGCGGATCGGGCGTATGACCTGCGGGTAGTCGAGATCGAATTGCTCCGCGATGCGCGTCAAGAGGAGCCGGATCGACTCCTGCTCCCCGTGACCCTCGACGATCGGAGCGATGACCGCCGTCATGCGCGCTCCGGCACCGGCCGGCCGAAATCGATCTCCATCTGTTGCTGGCGTCGTACGTCCGCTCGATCGACTTCGATCTGATCCATTCTCAACAGATCGCCGGCTGAATACAGGTGCGAGCGAACCGCCTCTACACTCGCTCGATCGGCCGCGGCGACGTGCGTCTTGCCATCCTCGGAAACCACCGCCAGGAGCCCTTCGTCGTCCGCGTGCTCGCCGTCAAAGCGGATTTCATCGAGCAAGTCCGGGCTGTGGCTGGTGACGACCACCTGGGTGTGCTCGACGGCCTCACGGAGGCCGTCGACGAGAGCCGCGGTCGCCGCCGGATGAAGAGCACTCTCGGGCTCCTCGATTCCCACCAGGGAGACCGTTTGACCGGGGGCGGACAGCTGGGAGGTGGCGATGAGCGCGCCGAGGGCGCGCAGGGTGCCGTCGGACATGCTCTGGGCATAGAACTTCCAGGGATGCTTCGCACCCGCCACAGACTGCCGGAATTGCAAGGTTTCCCTCGGGCCGAGGGCCACTCTGCAGACGCCTGCAATTCCGGGGACGATGGTGGCTAGATAGTTTTCAACCCGCTTGACGATCGCGGGCTCCTCACGTTCCAAGCGGGCGACGACGCTGGCGACGTTCGAGCCGTCGCGATGAAGCAGCTCCCCGGCATCCGGGCTTTGGAGCTCTTTCATCGCTTCGGGGTTCAAGTTATAGAATCCCATGGAAACCAAGGCGTCGTACGCTGGTCTGAATTGAGCGAAACCGCTGGCGGCGACCAGGTAGAGGCGATCGGACAGAGGTTGAGGAAGGTTGGGCAGCGAGCCGGCCACATCGTTTTCTCGGCGTACGAATGATGCATTACCGGAGGCGGGTGACAAGATGCCCAGGCGCTCGGCGTTGACGGCGAAACCGCCCTGCGAGCGGGCCGCGATCTCGAAGCCGTAGCTCGCTTGGGTACCATCCGGCAGCTGGAACTCCACGGCGAGGGCGAAATTTCGCGGGTGGCCGGTGCTTCGACGGCGCACTTCGTTCAGGCCGCCGCGGCTCTTGATGGCGTGATCGAGAGACGTCTGCAGAGCGTCGGCGAGAAACCTCAGCGAGTCGAGAAAATTGCTCTTGCCCGAGCCGTTTCGACCGACGAGTACGGTGAACGGAAAGAGCGAGACGTCGCACTTGCCGATGCTCTTGTAATTGCGGATCTGGACCCGGCGCAGGAACGGGCCGGTGCCAGGCCGTGATCTCCGATCGGCTACCACCAGGTTCTCCTCGCGGGCGAGTCTACAACAGCGGCTAGCCGTCGCCGTCGAAGAGGGAGAGTTGATCCTGGCGTTCGCCGGTGCGGGGGGCGGGGTGGAGTTGGTTGCGGCGCAACAGCTCGCCGACGGTGGGGTGATCGGCTCGCCGTTGTTGGGCGGCGGCGATGCGGCTGGTGCCGTCCTCGGCTTCGATCACCAGCAGGGCGTCTTTTTTCGCTTCGAGGGCGTCGATCAGCTCCGGGCTGTGGCTGGTGGCGAGGATCTGGGTGTGGGCGGCGGCTTCGCGCAGGGCGTCGACCAGGGCGGGGACGGCGGCGGGATGGAGGTCGGTCTCCGGCGTCTCGAGGCCGACCAGAGGGGCGCTGCCGCGGCGCTCGGCGTCCTGGCGGACGGCGACGAGGAGGGCGAGCGCGCGCAGGGTGCCGTCGGCCATGGCGCGGGCGGGGAGCTTCCAGGGATGGCGGGCGCCGGCCATGGTCTGGCGGAACCGCAGGGTCTGGTAGGGCCCGAGGACGAGGCTTTCGACGCCGACGATGCCGGGGACGACGGCGCCGAGGTAGGCGGCGATGCGTTCCAGCTCCGCCGGTGCCTGGCGCTCGAGGCGGCCGACGACGCTCGCCAGGTTGGCGCCGTCGGCGGCCAGCACGGCGCCGTCGGACGGGGCGGCGAGAGCGCGGATGGCGGCGGGCTCGAAGCGGTAGAAGCGCAGGGACGAGAGCACGTCGTAGAGCGGGCGGAAGGCGTCGAAGCTGGCGGCGCGGCTGAGGTGCAGGCGGGCGCCGTCGGGAGGCGGCAAGGCGTCGATCGAGGTGCGGGTGATGGCGGCGTCGTCGCGGGCGAAATAGGCTTGGAGCCGGCCGCCGTCGTCGTCCTGGATCACCGCCGTCTCGTCGCGGATGGCGAAGCCGCCATCGCCGCGGCTCTCGACGGCGAAGCCGTAGCTCGCCAGCTGCCAGGTGGGCAGGCGCAGATCGAGCTCGAAGCGGATGATCCGCGGGTGGCCGGTGGAGCGCCGGCGCACCGCCTCCAGCCCGCCGCGGGCGGCGATCGCTTCGGCCAGGGAGCCGCGTACCGCGTCGGCGACGAAGGCCAGGGCGTCGAGCAGATTGCTCTTGCCGGCCCCGTTGCGGCCGACGACCACCGACAGGGGCCGCAGCTCGACGTCGCCGGCGCCGATGCTCTTGTAGTTGCGCACCCGCAGCCGCCGCAAAGTCGGCCCCACCCAGCGCCACAGCTCCGTCTTCTGCCCGTCGCTTCGCATCGTTCAGTCAGGCTCGTCAGTCAGGCTCGAGGCGACGCGGATCCCGCGCGCCCTGCCGCCGGCACCGGCAAGCCCGGCGATCCGCTCGAGCGCCCGAACGGTGCGGCCGAGGGCTCCGCCCAGCGGGCGGCCGAAGCTCGGGCCGGGCGATGCGGCGTCGGAAGACTGCTGTACGCCTGCTCCGGTCGGCGTCATTGTAGCCCGGATCCCTCACCAGCCTGCCGCTGCGAGGCCGCAGCTCCCCGGATCTGCGGCGGGCTCCAGCCCGGTCGCTCGGCGCGCTGCGAGTACGCCTGTGCCGCCCCCCGGCCAGCATGCCTCGCGCGGTCAGGCGCCCTGCGGCCTTCCGCGACGAAGGCCGGAACCGGCGCGGGCCGGCCTGCCCGTCGCGGCGTCGCGGCCCGCCGCGATCCGGCAGCTTGGCGTAGGATAGCGCCATGGAGACGACGAGCGACGTCCGGCCCGCTCCCCGCGTCAAGCGCATCTACAACTTCTCCCCCGGCCCGGCGATGCTGCCGGAGCCGGTGTTGGAGCAGGCGCAAGAGGACCTGTGGAGCCTCGGCGATACCGGCATCGGCATTCTCGAGCACAGCCACCGCGGCGCGGCCTTCGCCGCCGTCCTGGCCGACGCCGAGGCGCGCTGCCGGCGGCTGGCCGGCCTGGGGGACGAATGGGCGGTGCTTTTTCTGCAAGGCGGCGCCACCTTGCAGTTCGCCATGGTGCCGATGAATTTTCTTTCCCCCGGCACCACCGCCGACTACCTTCACACCGGCGCTTGGACCCGGAAGGCGATCGCCTACGCCCGAGCCTACGGCGACGTCCACCTGGCATTCGACGGCGAGAGCTGCGCCTTCGACCACGTGCCGGAGCCGGCGGAGATCGCTCTCAGCGCCGAACCGGTCTATGCCTGGTACTGCTCCAACAACACCATCGCCGGCACCCAATATCCATCGCCGCCCGAGGTCGCCGCCCCCCTGATCTGCGATGCCAGCTCCGACGTCTTCGGCCGTCCGCTGCCCGTTGCCGGCCACGCCATGGTGATCGCCGGCGCGCAGAAGAACCTGGGGCCGGCGGGCTGCACCCTGGTGCTGGCGCGGCGCGACTTCCTCGAGCGCGCCCGCCGCGATCTGCCGCCGATCCTCGATTACCGGCAACACGACGCCAAAGGCTCCTGTCTCAACACCCCGCCGGCCTTCGCCATCCACGTCATGGGGCTGGTCTTCCGCTGGCTCGAAGAGCAGGGCGGGCTGGAGGCGATGGCGCGCCGGAACGCCGCCAAGGCCCAGCTGATCTACGACGCCATCGACCGCAGCGGCGGCTTCTACCGGGCGGTGGCCCGGCCCGGCTCGCGCTCGTCGATGAACGTCACCTTCCGCACTCCCAGCGCCGATCTCGACGCGCGCTTCGCCGACGAGGCATTGGCCCACGACATGTCCGGGTTGAAAGGCCACCGCAGCGTCGGCGGCCTGCGGGCGTCGATCTACAACGCCTTCCCCCCCTCCGGCTGCCGTACCCTGGCCGACTTCATGGACGACTTCGCCGCCCGCCACGGCTGAGCGCCGGCGCGCCGTCGGCGCGGTTCGCAGCGGGTCGTCGAGGGGCGGCGCGTGCTCGCGCCCGGTTCGCCACCTCGTGCGGGCGCGGTAGTATGGTCGGCCGCAGGAACGGTCTTCCCTGCGAGGAGAGAGGATGGTGGATCCCGAACGCGCTCAGCGCGCCCGCGAGATCGCCGCCAAGGCGTTGGGGCGCGAGCCTGCCCAGCAACGGCGCCTGATCGACCTGGCCTGTGCCGGCGAGCCGGAGCTGCGACGTGAGGTCGAGGCGTTGATCGCCGAGCGCCTGCCGCTGGCAGAGCAGCCGACCCGGGCGGTGGCCTGGCGCCACCGGCCGCGGCGGGTGGGACGCTACGAGATCCTGCATCAGATCGGCCAGGGCGGCATGGGGGTGGTCTATCGCGCCCGCGATCCGCGCCTCGACCGCGAGGTGGCGATCAAGATGCTGCCGCCGACCGAGCTCGACGCCGCCAGCGAGGAGCGCTTCCAGCGCGAGGCGCGGATCGTCGCCGCCATGGACCACCCGGCGATCGTGCCGATCCACGACCTCGGCCGCCACCAGGGCTCGATCTACTTCGTCATGCCCCTGGTCACCGGCACCACCCTGCGCCAGCTGATCGGCGAGGGCTCCCTCGAGCTGGCGGAGATCCTCGAGATCGGCGCCCAGGTGGCGGAGGCCCTCGACTACAGCCACGGCCGTGGCGTCGTCCACCGGGACGTCAAGCCCGCCAACGTGATGGTGACCCGCGAGGAGGGAATGCTGCGGGCGCGGGTGATGGATTTCGGCGTCGCCCATACCGCCAGCGCCGAACGGCCGCTGACCCGCACCGGCGACATCGTCGGCACCTTGACCTACGTCAGCCCGGAGCAGATCGACCGGCCGGAAGTGGTCGACGGCCGCGCCGACCTCTACGCCCTGGGAGCGGTGCTCTACGAATGCCTGACCGGCCGTCCGCCCTTCACCGGTACGGTGCAGGTGCTGATCAACCGCATCCTGCACCAGGAGCCGGTCTCCCTGCGGGTCCACGGGGTGAGCGTCGATCGCGAGCTCGACGATCTGATCCTCGGCTGTCTGGCCAAAGATCCGTCGGCGCGGCCGGCGCGCGGCAAGGAGCTCGCCGCCGGCCTGCGCCAATGCGCCGCACGGCTGGCATCCGGCGACCGCGTCGTCCCGCGGCTGGACGCCGTTCCGCGGGTCAGCGCCGAGCCGCCGCCGCCACTGCCCCTGGTCGGCCGCGAGGTGGAGCTGCGCCGGCTGCGCGAGCAACTCGCCGCCGCTCTCGCCGGCGAGTGCCAGCTGACCCTGATCGGCGGCGAGGCGGGGATGGGCAAGAGCCGCTTGTTGGACGAGGCGCTGCGCCTGGCTCGGACCCACGGCGCCCGGGTGCTGTGCGGCCGATTCTCCAGCCGCGACAGCACCTTCCCCTTCCAGGGCCTGTGCGAGCTGATCCAGGACGCCTTTCGGCGCGATCCGAAAACCGGCACCGGCCGCGGCGGGGATCTCGACGTCGACCTCAGCGACCTGGCCCCGGGCCTGCTCGCCCTCTTCCCGGTGCTGTCGGAGATCGAGGAGATACGGCGCGCCGGCGACGCCGCCGCGGTTCCCGCTCCGGCGCCGCGGGCGGTGGACGATCCGACGGCGGTCTTCGAGCTTCTGGCGCGCACCTTCGGACGCCTCGCTGGCGGCCGCCCGCTGGTGCTGGCGCTGGAGAACCTGCACGCCTGCGACGTGTCGATCGATGCGCTGCAATACGCCGTCCACCGCTTGGGGCCGACGCCGACGTGGGTGCTCGGCACCTACCGCCACACCGAGATCGAACACGGCCACCCCCTGCGCCGGCTGCTGCGCGACTTCAGCGACGATCCGCGTTGCAGGCACCTGCTGCTCGAACCCTTGTCCCAGCCCGCCCTGCGCCAGTTGATCGCCCAGCAGGTCGGCGGCCAGAGCCTGCGCGACGACCTGGTGGCGCGGCTCTACGAGGCCACCGAAGGCAACCCTTTCTTCACCCGCGAGCTCCTCGCTTCGCTGATCGAGTCGGGGGGCATCCAGCGCGACCGAAGCGGCAGCTGGTCCCTCCTGCGCGAGCCCGGCGCCCTCGCCGACGCCCTGCCGGTTTCCATCCACCAGGCGGTTGAGCAACGCCTGGAGCGCCTGGCGCCGGAGCTGCAGCGGGTGCTGGCGGTGGCCGCGGTCCTCGGTCGCAGCTTCGACTATCAGGACCTGGAAGCGCTGCTGGGGGAGACCGACGAGCTCGAAGAGACGATCGACGCGCTGGTGCGCCAGGGCATCCTGGAGGAGGAGCGCAAGACCCGTGGCGACCGGCTGCGTTTCGTCAGCGGCATCGTCCGCGACATCCTCTACGCCGGCATTCCCCGCCGCCGGCGGCGCGCTCTCCACCGGCGGCATGCGCGACGGCTCGAGAGCCGCTACCGCGGCCGCGAGGAACGCGTCTACGCCCAGCTGGTCCACCACTTCTCCGAGGGCGACGTGCCCGAACGGACGGTGACCTACGCCCGCAAGCTGGCCCGCGCCGCCCTCGAGGCCTGCTGCTACGAAGACGCCCTGCGGGTCAGCCGCACCGCCCTCGAGTTCGTCGACGAGGAAGAGGTGGTCAACGCCGCCACCGTCGAGGGCGATCTGCGCCAGATCCGCGCCGTGGCCCAGCGCGCTCTCGGCCACGTCAGCCGGGCACTGCGCGAGGCGGAACGAGCCGCCGAGATCCTGGCGCGGGTCGAGCTCTGGGAGCCGGCGGCCCGGGCCGCCCTGCTCGCCGCCGAGACCGCCTGGCAGGGGCGCCAGGTGGAGCGCGCCAGGCGCTGGATCGAGCTCGGCTGCGAGCAGGCGCGGCGCGGTGCCGCCGGCGACGCCCTGAAACGACTGCTGACCCTGGGGGCGACGGTGGCGAACCTCGGGGGCGACCACCGCCAGGCGCAAGCGCTGCTGGCGGAGGCCGAGGCGCTGGCTCCCCCGTCCACCGTTCCGGCGGACGAGCCCGTCGCCGCCGGCGGCACCCTGGTCACCGCCATGCCGCGCGCCATCTCCAGCCTCGATCCCAGCGACCTGGAAAGCGACGAGGAGCTGGAGATCGCGGCGATCCTCTTCGATACCCTGCTGGCGGCGGACGAGGAGGGCAACCCCGTGCCCCTCCTCTGCCGCCGCTGGCAGGCGGCGGAGGATGGCCGTACCTTCATCCTCAAGCTGCGTCCCGACGTCCGCTTCTCCGACGGCACGCCGCTCACCGCCGGGGTGGTCAAGGCTTCCCTCGAACGCGCCGCCGGGCGCCGTCGCGATCCCCCGGCGGCCTTCCACACCCTGGTCGGCTACGACGCCTTCGTCGGCGGCTCGGCGCCGGAGATCGAGGGCATCGAGGCCCCCGCCGACGACGAGTTGCGCTTTCGTCTGAGCGAGCCCTTGCCCCTCTTCCCGGCTCTCTTGACCGCGCCGACCACCGCCATCGTCCGCCCGCGCAGCGAAGCGCAAGGGGGTGGGTTGGCCGGCACCGGCCCCTTCCGCCTGGCGCGGCGCGAGGAACGGCGCATCCTGTTGGAACGCAACCCGGCGGATTGGCGCGAGGCCAAGCCCCACCTCGAGGGCATCGAGGTGCGAACCTTCTCCGAGGCCCTCGACATCGCCAGCGGCCTGCGCGCCGGCACCATCGACGTGGCGCGGGACCTTCTGCCCGAGGACCTCGAATCCTTGCTGCGGGATCCGCGCTGGCGTGCCGGCCTGGTCGAGGCGACGCGCAAGAACGTCTACTTCGTACTGCTCAACACCGCCGGTCCCAGCGCGCGCCAGCTCGCCCTGCGCCGCGCCCTGGCCGGGGTCGTGCGGGTACGCGACCTGGTGTGGCGGACCCTGGGTCGCTTCGCCCGGCCGGCGGTGAGCCTGATCCCCCCCGGCGTCCTCGGCCACGATCCCGGGCGTCGCCGGCCGGTCCTCAGCCGGCAGCAGGCGCGCGAGCTGCTCGCCGGCGCCGGCCTCGAGCCGCCGATCCGCGTCCGCGCCGCCATCCATCCCCTGCTGCAGGATCGCTACGGTGGGCTGACCGCGGCACTGATCGACGAATGGGGGGCTCTCGGGGTCGAGGTCTATTTCGAGATGACGACCAGCGAGAGCTTCCACCGGGCCTACCACGACAACGCCGACGTCGATCTCCTGATCGGTCGCTGGACCGCCGAGTACGACGATCCCGACTGCTTCACCTACGGCCTCTTCCACTCCACCGGCGGCCGCTTGCGGCGCTACTTCGCCTCCCCCGACAGCGATCGACTGCTCGAACGGGCGCGCCAGGAACGCGAGGCGATGGCGCGGGCCTGGCTCTACCAGCGCTGGGAACGCCAGCTCGACGAGGCGGCGGTGCTCCTGCCGCTCTTCCACGACGTCAACTACCGCCTGGCCCACCCCGGGGTGCGCGGGCTGGCGCTCCACAACCGGCCGCCCTACGTCAGCTACGAGACCATCTCCAAGGTGGCGGCGGACGGCGCGGCCGCCCAGCCGCCGCCGGCCCGGGGCGAGATCCACGTTCCCCTGGCGGTCAAGCTCGCCAGCCTCGATCCGCTGGCCGAAGGGCCGGTCGAGCGCTACGAAGCCGTCGCCAACGTCTTCGAGACCCTCACCCGCATCGACGAAGGGGCGCGGGTGGTTCCGGCCCTGGCGACCGCCGTCGAGCCCCTGCCAGGCGGCCGCGGCTACCGCCTGGTGCTCGCTCCGGAGGCCCGTTTTCACGACGGCAGGCCATGCACCGCGCGCGACGTCCGCCATACCTTCGAGCGCCTGCTGCGCTCGGCCCGTCGCAGCCTCCACCACCTGCTGCTGCCGATCTGCGGGGCCCGCGCGTTGCGCGACGGCAAGGCGGCCGAGCTCGCCGGCCTGCGCATCCACTCCCAGACCGAGCTGTCGATCGAGCTCGACCGGCCGCTGGCGCTCTTCCCAGCGCTCTTGAGCCACCCTGCTTTGGCGATCGTGCCCGAGGGGGAAACCTGCTTCGACGGCGATTGGCGTGCCGGTTGCGCCGGCACCGGTCCCTTCCGGGTGGTGCGGTTTACTCCCGGGGAGCGCCTCGACCTGGAGCGCAATCCCGACTACCGGCACCGCGATCTGCCGAAGAGCGAGCGCCTGGTCTTCCACCTCGGCCTGCCTTCGGAACGCATCCGCCGCGAGCTCGCCGCCGGCCGCCTGTCCCTCGCCGCCGACCTGAACGCCGCGGACGTCGAGGCGTTGCGGCGGGAGGCCCGTTTCGCCGGCGGTTACCGCGAATCGCCCCGCCTGTCGACCTACCTGCTGGCCTTCAATACCCGTCGCGGTCCGTTCGCCGACGCCGGCGCCCGCCGCTCCCTGGCCTGGCAGCTCGACCTCGACGAGGTGCTCGCCGGCGCCGCCGGCCAGCTGGCGAGCCGCGCTCACGGCATCATCCCGCCGGGACTTCTCGGCCACGAGCCGCCGCGCCGTCCGGTGGTGGCCGCAGCACCCTCCGGTGGCGTCGCCGGCGAGCTGCGCGTCGCGGCCCTGGTCGATCCCGCCTACGCCGGTTCGTATACCGAGCTCTGGACCACCATCTGCGGCCGCCTCGAACAGTCCGGCATCGCCGTCGAGCCGCGCTTCGGCAGTCACCCGCAGGGCGACGTCGACCTCGCCTTCGTACGCTGGGTCGCGGCCTACCCCGATCCGGACAGCTTCGCCCAGGGGCTGTTGCACAGCGAGGAGGGGCTCTTGGGCGAGCTCTGCGGCTCCCCAGAGCTCGACCGCCTGATCGCCCGCGGCCGGGAGGAGGAAGATCCTTCCCTGCGCCATGCCCTCTACCGCGAAATGGAGGAGCTCGTCGCCCGCGAGCTGCTGCTCATCCCCCTCTTCCACGAACAGACCTACCGCTTCTGCCAGCCCACCCTGCACGGCCTGCGTTTCGCCCTTACCATCCCCGAAGTGCGTTATGAAGAACTCGAGCTGGCGTCGTGACAAGGTGCCGTGACAAGGTGCCACCCTTTTTTTCAAAGTTGATCCTTCGTGGGGGCGAGAACAACGCGATCGGCAGCTTCGAGGTCCGCGAAGCGGTCCCGAGCAGTCTCGCTTGACCTCGGGCGGGCCCCTTGGAACGTGGCTGCCGGTTGACGAGGCCGATACCGGGCGCACGACGACGGTTTCGGCTCCGATAGGGGGAACCGGCGGCATGGTTCGGTTCGGTCGTCGGTTGGCGGATCGCTGGCCACGGAGGCCGGCTCGCCTCAAGGGGCGCGGATCGGCCCCGCACGTACGAATGGCTGACCGGGTGGGAAGCAGCCTTCAGGGAAGCGTACGTCGCGCTCGCCGGCGCGAAGTCGTGCAGATGCTTCGCGAAAGGCGGCGACGAAATCCGAGTAGGCTCGGCGTAAGAGTCTCAAGCTCTCGCCGCGGGCGTGAAAGTCCGGGGCCGGTGACCGGCTCAAGACCTCAGGCCGCGCATGGGGATCCTGAGCAGCGATGGCCCTCGCACCAAGAACGGCTGTGCCGCGCTGGCGACGGTCGTCTGCGGCTTCCTGCTCAATGGTCGAAACCAGGTCAGCGACGCGTTGCCGATAGTTCTTGACCGGCAGGTGACGCCAGCAGGGCAGGGGGTCGAAAACCAGCATTTCCGGGGTGGCGTGGGCGTATGGATCGTCGTCCCGGCCACGCTGGCGGGCCTGGCATTCGGCGGTGCGATCGAACCAGAAGCCGGTAAGGGGCCGCCCCTCGACCAGCGCCGCGGCACAATGCACGCCCGGCCAGTCGTAGGGACTTCGGACAAGGCCTTCTTTGGTGCCTTGAGACAGCACATACTTCAACCGGCGCACCTGGGTAGCTTCGTCTTGACTGACGACCACGCCGTCGTAGCGCCGGGCCCAGATCTTGTCCGACCAGCCGTGCAGCCGTCGCACTTCTTTGGCCAGCTTCGCGTTGAAGTACGCCATGAAGCGCGCCAGGCGCTCAGCGTCCTCCACCCAGGCCAGCAGGTGGTAGTGGTTCGACAGCACCGCGACCCCGCATACCGCGATCGGGTACTTGCGCTGCGCTCGCGCCAGAGCGCCGATCACGGTTTCGTTGAGCTCGCGGCTCGGCCGCAGCAGAAGGCGGCCCTGGATGGTCCGGGAGGTGATCTCCACCAGGGCGCCGCCAGGGGGGATGTAGCGTAGTTTCCTCGCCATAACACCCTATAGAAGACGACCTCGCCCTCAACTTCTTCGGCGCCGCCGCGATTTCTGGTGAAGTGGCGAAGAGACGGGGCATTGGGGAAGGAGGGAAGCTGGCGAGTATTATGGGCCCGCGACATAAATTACGGAGCCACCTCTAGGTGGCCGATAAAAAGGGTGGCACTTGCCATGGGTCACCTTCCATGGGCACCTCCCGTGGGGGGTAAGAAGGGTGGGACCTGTGGGGGCCCGTAGGGCAGGCCATCCGTAGGGGATAAAAAGGGTGGCACCTGTGGGTGGCACCTGTGGGTGGGGATAAAAAGGGTGGCACCTGTGGGCGGCACCTGGGGGCAGCGCCCTTGGGCAGGGCGATCCAGGGTATGCTGGGGAGAGCGATGATCAAGGCCCCGGATGACGGCGACCCTGCGGGCAGCGCGCTGGCCGGCAGGAAGGAGGTTTCGCGACGGCACGGTCGCAGCCTCGCCCCCCTGGCCTGGGTGATGCTGCTGCTGGTGGTGCCGAGCCTGATCTACGTCTTTTACGTCCTCGATCAGATCCGGGCGCTGACGGAGGGCAATCTGCGTCTCCTCGGGCGGGCCGCAACCCGCCTTGAAGCGGTTCTCGACAACGCCGCGACGACGGTGAAGAACCGTGCTCTGGACCTGCGCTTCGCCTGTGACTTCGTCGACCGCCAGCCTTACCTCACCCTGGTCGAACCCGGTCGCTGTGAGACGTTGCAGCGCTACGGGCCGGCAGAGGTTGAGATCGAGACCCGCTACGACGCCGGCCGGGGCAGGCTCCTGCTCACCGCTGTGCCGCAGGGGGACGCCGGGTGGGAAGGCTTTTCGTTCGCCGTCGAGCTCGAACGGATCCTGCACGAGGTGCCGCTGGCGGATCACTTCGACCTCCTGCTCCTCGCCGACCGCCGGGGCGACGTGGTGGTGCAGGTGGCGGGGGACGGCGCCGCGGGCCACGGTCTGCGCATCACCCGCATCGACAAGCTCCCAATGGTCCGCGGTGGGGAGGAGCCGCTGGCGTTTGCCGCCGTTCAACGGGCGAGCCTGGAGCGCTCGGTAGAGCTCTTCGACCGCGATCACAGGCTCTTTTGCCAGCCCTTGGCGGTGCGTGGCGGCGCGGCCGGCGCTTGGGCGTTGTGCGGCCTGGTGCGCTCCGGCGACACCTTCCAGCAGGCCCTGGTGGTCTCTCCCATCCTCACCCTGATCTTGATCCTATTGCTGATCTTCGGCCTCCTGACCTGGCCGTTCATCAAGCTCTTCTCCCTCGACCGCCGCGAGCGCTTCCGCTTTGCCGACGGCTTCCTCCTCCTCTTCTGCACCTTCGTGTTGCTTCTGCTCCTCACTCTACTGACCTCCGAGTGGGATAGCGGCAAGCGTCTGCACGAGGCCACCGAGACGAGCCTCGAGGTGCTGGCTGCCGAGCTCGAAGAGGATCTGCTCGCTGAGCTCAACCGGCTCTACGACCAGGTGGTGGCCTTCGATCGGCATCTGTGCGCGCAGCGGATGGAGCTCGACGTCTGCGGCCTCAAGGAGGACGCCAACCTGCTCGATCCGAAGAGGCCGCCGGCTGCGTTTCGCCTGCCACGACCGGCGATCGAGGACTTCAGCTCGGTATTCTGGATGCGACCTTGCGACGGCTTGCAGATCGCCAAGGCGACGGTGCGCAGCAAGAACACGCCGGCGGTCCGGCTGGGGCACCGCGAGTACTTTCGCACCCTCGCCGAGGGCCGGTCTTGGAGGGTCGGCTCGCCCCCGGACGAGGAGCGCCGGTTCTTCGTCCAGGCGTTCCGCTCGGTGACCACCGGCGAGCGCGGTGCGGCCTTGTCCATCCGTTCCTGCCTGAGCGATCCCGGCGGCGTCGCCGAGCTGACCAAAGGAGAGGACTGCCGCCTGCCCCCCTGTCGATCGGCCGGCGTGGTGGTTGCCGCGATCAGCGCCCCCTTGGCTTCGGTCGACCGCGTCCTGACGGGACCGGACTTCGGCTTCGCCATCGTCGAGCCGGGAGGCGGGGTGCTCTTCCACAGCGATCGGCGGCGGGCGCTGGACGAGAATCTGCTGCTGGAGGTCGACGATTCCAAGCGCTTGAACGCAGCGCTGTCGGCGCGGATCCCGCGCTCCTTGCGCATGCGGTATCACGGGCGCCCGCATCTTCTCCACGCGGCGCCGCTGCGCGATCTGCCGTGGTCGGTGGTCACCTTCGTCGACCGCGAGCTGCTGCGGACGACGAGCATCGAGGCCCTCGCCCTGAGCCTGGTGCTGGCCGCCGCGTATCTGGTACCGCTGCTGCTCGGATCGATCGCCTTCGCCCTGATCGCCGGCCGCGAAGCGAGCTGGCTGTGGCCGGATCCCGCCAAAGAGCGGCTCTATCGCCATCTGAGTTGGATCTTCGCTCAGCTGCTCCTGGCCTTTACCCTGGCGCTCTACGCCCTGCCGGCGGAGAGCGCGCTGTTGGCGGCGTTCACCATGCCTTTGATGGCGGCGCTCATCGCCTGGTTGCGGCTCATGGCGTGGAAGCTTCGCCACCGCCGCAATGCGACTCTCTGGCGCGCGTTGGACCTCTTTTCGGTACCGTTGCTCCTGCTGCTCCTGATTCTCGGCCTGGTCGCCCTCAAGCTGGCGAATCTGTCGTTGTCCTGGCGCGATCCGTGGTTGGTCGGTCCCTTCGTCGGCATGCTGATCCTCACCGCGCTCTACCTGCTGATCCACGGCTGGCGCGACTTCAGCCGGCCGTGGCGCTACCGGGTCAACTGGCTCGCCTGGCATTGCACGGCGATCGTCCTTTTTTGGCTGCTGCTGGCGGTGTGGCCGGCGGTCGGCTTCTTCAAGATCGCCTTCGTCAGCCAGCAGCGGGTGTTGGTCAAGCACGAGAACCTGCACCGCGCCGAGGGCGTCCGCCAGCTGGCGTGTGCGCTCGAAGACGAGCTGCGCGACGTCGCCATGCCGGATCGCGACGCGAGTCTGAACCGGCGTCTCGCGGCAGCGCGCCACCGCCATCGCCCCCACATGCTGGCGGCGCTTCACCCGGGCGGCGATCCGCCGGAGGTTTCCGACGTCGGCAGCTGGTTCGATCGAGGGCTGCGCGATCTCCTGGCGCGCTATCAGCCGCTCTACAACCGCACCACCGAGAGCCAGCGCTACCTGCTGGGGACCCGAGCAGCCGACGGAGCCTGGGAATGGCGTGGAGGCTTGGAGGGGGGCGGCGACGGCGCCATGCGTTTTCACGCTCGAGCCGGCCCCTGCCAGCGCCGGGACCTCTCCCTGGTCTCCGTTCTGCCGGTCCCCGGCCACCGGCTGACCTGGCGACTGGCAGCGGGCGGGGCGATCTTGATCCTGCTCCTCGCCGCCTGGGTCCGCTACTCCGCTCGACGGCTCTTCTTCGCCGCCGTCGAGGGGCAGGTGGAGCGCCTCGGGGTGGCGCAATTGGTGCGTGGCGAGCTGCCGGTCAACACCATCGCGCTCCTCGCATCCCCTCGTGACCGGCAGCTGCTGGTGGCGTCGAAGAACTACGACGTGGTCGACCTCGAGCGGCCCGTGGCCCGCGCCCAGTGGCTGGGCGGGCTCGACCACGAGGACCGCAAGCCGGTGGTCTGCGAGCATTTCGAAGACGGTCTGGCGGACGCGGGGGTGCGGCGATTCAAGCTCGAGGTGCTGGAAAGCCTGGTCTACGCCGAGCATCGCCGGGTGCTGATCCTGTCCACCGTCGATCCCTATGAAGCGCTGCTGCGCTTCCACCACGGGGCCGGACCGGAAGCCGCCGGCGGCGCGGGGGACGACCTGGGCGACGACGAGGCCGGGCGCTGGAGTCGTCTTCTCAGTCACTTCGTGCTCAAGCCGGTGGGGCTCGACCGGCAATCCGCCGGCGCCGAGGAGGGCGATTCTCACGACGGTGAGACGTCCCTCAGCGTTCGGGTGGAGCGCGAGCTGGGGGCCACGGTCCACCTGCGGCGCTTGGTGCAGAGTGACCTGGCGAGCTTTGACAACCTGAGCCAGCGGGAGCTTCTGGAGCGGATCGTCGACGCCGCGGAAGGCTACTACTGGGCGCTGTGGAACGCCTGTTCGGAGGACGAGAAACTGGTGCTGGTGCAGCTGGCGCAAGAGACCTTCGTCAATCCGAAGCAGCACAGCACCGTGCGGCGGTTGCTCCAGCGCGGTCTGATCGTGCGCGATCCGGTCCTGCGTTTGATGAACGATAGCTTCACACTCTTCGTCCATCGCATCCAGCAGCCCAAGGAGGTAGCGCGCTGGGAACGCTCGCTGCGCGGTCTGGGCTGGAAGCAGCTGCGCCTCGCCTTCATCGCTCTGCTGGCGGTGGTGGCCCTCTTCCTTTTCTCCACCCAGCGCGGCTTGTTCGACGCCACCATCGGCTACGTCTCCGCCCTGGCGGTCGGCATCCCCGGCCTGATCCAGCTGCTGCGCACGCTCTATGCCGCCGGCCGCACCGGCGGTTGACGACGGCGTTGTAAGCTGCCGGCATGCGCGCGCTCTACCTCGGGCCGGAAGGGTTGGTGGTCCGCCGGGATCATCCGCGTCCCGCGCCTCGGGAGGGCGAGGCCTTGATCCGTTTGCTGCGGGCGGGGATCTGTTCGACCGACCTGGAGCTGGTCAAGGGCTATGCCGGCTTTCACGGGGTCTTGGGGCACGAATTCGTCGGGGTGGTGGAAGAACCAACCGGGGGCGACTGGGCCGGCAAGCGGGTGGTGGGGACCATCAACCTCGGCTGCCGGCGCTGCCCCACCTGCATCGGCGACGGGCCGGAGCACTGTCCCGAGCGTACGGTGCTGGGCATCGCCGGCCACGACGGTGCGTTCGCCGACTACCTCACCCTGCCCGTGGCCAATCTCCTGGTCGTGCCGGACGAGGTCGACGACGACGTCGCCGTCTTCACCGAGCCGCTGGCCGCGGCGCTGCGCATCCGCGACCAGGTGGCGGTCGAGCCTTCGGCGCGGCTGGCGGTGGTGGGGCCGGGGCGACTGGGGCTGCTGATCGCCCAGGTCCTGGCCTTGACCGGCAGTCGGCTGGTAGTCCTCGGCCGCCGCGCCGCCTCCCTCGAGCTGCCGCGGCAGCTGGGATTGCAGGTCGGCCTGAGCACCGAGGCTCCGGCCGACGCCTTCGATCTGGTGGTCGAGGCGACCGGCAACGAGGCCGGCCTCGCCGAGTCCCTGCGCCTGGTGCGGCCGTGCGGCACCCTGATCCTGAAGAGCACCTTCCACGGCGCGGCGACCGTCGACCTGACCAAGCTGGTGGTCGGCGAGGTGCGGATCGTCGGCTCGCGCTGCGGTCCATTCGCTCCCGCCCTGCGCCTGCTGGCGTCAGGGTCCGTCGCCGTGCGGCCGCTGATCGACGGTCGCTATCCCTTGGAGCGCGGGCTCGAGGCCATGGCCCACGCCGCCCGCCCCGGGGTGCGTAAGATCCTGCTCGACCCCTGAGAGGGGGCCCGAAAAAAAGGGTGGCACCTGCTCGGTCGCTGAAAAAAGGGTGGCACCTGTCCACCGCGCGGTCCGCGGTCGGCGGCGGACCAGCAGCGGCTGGCCGAAAAAAGGGTGGCACCTGGATCGGTCGCCGGCCAGTCGCCGAAAAAAGGGTGGCACCTGGATCGGTCGCCGGCCAGTCGCCGAAAAAAAGGGTGGCACCTGGATCAGGTACCTGGATCAGTCGCTGGCCAGCAGGGTGGTGCCGAGCTCGGCGCGCGGTCCGGGGTCGGCGGACCAGCAGCGGCAGGTCTCGCTTCGATCACAGGGCTGGGCCGGCGGCAGCGCGAAATGCGCGGCTCTGAGATCGTCGAGCGTGAGCCCACCGGGATCGCTTTTGACGACCAAGGGTGCTTCGCTGATCAGCTCGCTGCTTCGGGTGTCGAGCCAGACGCGCGTCAGGCTCCGCCCGGCGGCGGCAAGGTCGAGGCAGAAGGCGGCCGGCTCGCCTTCTTCATCCAGCTGCCACACAAGGTGCAGGCTGGCTTTGAGCTTGGTGTCGTCGACGCCGAGCTGCTCGGCGAGCTCCTGTTTGGCCCGCTTGAGAGCGCTTCGCACGAAGCTCTTGCTGGCACCATCGAGGATGCCGAGATCGATTCCCGGCTGGCAGAGCGGCAGCTCGGCCCAGTCGACGACCAGCTCGCTGCGCCAGCGCAGCAGCCGATTGCGCATGTCGATCTCGAAGAGGGTGGGCAGCGCCGGGCAGACGAGCGGCAGGCCGGTGGGGATTTTCAATCCTTTGGGGATCTCGATCGAAAGGTAGTCGCCGCCGGCGTAGGTGAGACTCACCGCTCCGACCGCGTCGCCGAATACCTTGGCCTGCCCGTCGATGCTGAGACCGGCGCCCTCATTGCTCAGACGGATGGCCGTTTTCGCTTCAAGCTGGAAGACGTCCAATCGGCTCTGATCGGGGAAGAGGGGTTTCAGCACCTCGGCCCTCGGCACGCTGAAGTGAAAATCGAATGGGAAAGCCGGCGTCAATCGATCGCTCGTAGCCGACGAGAACGCGTCTTCGTCCAGATCGACGAGCATCTCGCAATCCGGGTCTTCGGGCGCCACTTCGTCACCGCAGGCGGAAAAGGGCGACGCCACGACGAGCTTGGGTTGGTCGATCCGTAGCCCCAGGGCATCGACTTCCGCCTTTCCGCGCAGTCGCACCCAGCCCGTACATTCTTCGTCGTCCGTGCGGCAGGCGGGATCGATGGTGATGGCGCCGCTGCTTTGACCGGAAAGCGCCTGCCCCGTCGCCGCCAGAACGATGCGTTCGTCCGCTTCCTTGCCCGCGGCCCGCCACACGATTCTCCGGCCACCCTTTCCGGCACGGACCTCGAGGCCGATGCAGTCGCCCGCCATCTCGTTGTTGTCGAGGTCGCAATCGTCCAGCTCGACGTTGCCCTCAGTGCCGCGCAGGCGATAAGAGAAGCGATCGTTAGTCTTCGCCAAGGAGGTCGCCGAGATCGTCCACCCCCTATCTTCCACGCGCTCGATCTTCCGCAATGCTTGACGGGCGAGATCGATCTTGTGTTTCAGCGAGTCTGATCGTTCGAAGGCGAGCCGCGCCTCCTCCTCCAGATAGGGTTGCAGTTGGCGGATCGGTGCCCGGCGGGAGTAGTCGTAGGCTACGGCCGCGGCGAGCACCAGGAGCACGCCTCCGACCGCCGCCAGAAGCATCCGGCGGGTACGACTCCGCTCATCGGCCGGAACTGACGGATGATTCTTGCTGCGCATGATAAGCTCCAGTTCAGTTTCTTGTTCATGTTCTTGGTTGGCGATCGGCAATGAAAATTCTTGTCTCGCCGGATGACGCCATCTTTCACCGGGGACGGCTCGATCGCGGCCAAGCCTCCGGCCACGTCGCTCTCGTCGCTCACGTCGTGTGTGATCCTTGATATGCTAGCATCGGTCCAGCCATCGATCAACGGCCATCGATCAACGGCCATCGAGCCATCGACCTCGTCGCTGCAGGACCCCTCGTGAGCCAAGCCGCCTCCGACCTCGCCCGCGAGCCGCGTGAGGTGGCGTTGCCGCGGTTGCTGGAGGCCGAGGGCGGGCGGCTCTACGGTCTCGCCCGTCGGCTCTGCGGCGACCCGGAGGACGCAGCCGACCTGGTGCAGGAGATCTTCCTCATCGCCTGGCGCAAGTGGCACCAGTTTCAGGGCGCTGCCAAGCCGACCACCTGGCTCTACACCATCGCCTCCCGCGCCTGCCTGCGGCGCAAGCGACGGCGGGCCGGCGAGCCGCGCACCATCGCTTCTTTGGATGCCCTGCTGCCGTCCGGCGAGCCCCAGGTGCCGGATCTGCCGTCGCCGGCGGAGAGCCCCCTCCACGACAGCCTGCGGCGCGAGGCGCGGGCGGCGGTGGAGCGGGCGATCGCCACCCTGCCGGTCCACTTCCGCCTGCCCCTGGTGCTGAAGGAGATCGTCGAGTTGCCGATCGCCGAGGTGGCGGCGATCCTCGGGCTCAAGCCGGCGACGGTCAAGACCAGGGTCCACCGCGGCCGCCTGTTGCTGCGCAAGGCCCTCGCCGAAACCCTCCCCAACGTCGACGCCCCGCCGCCCGACCATCCCCGCCGGATGTGCCTCGACCTGCTGCATGCGAAGCAGGAAGCCCTCGACCGCGGCGTGCCCTTCAACGTCCCGGAGAGCGAGCTCTGCCGCCGCTGCCAGGCCCTCTTCGCCACCCTCGACCTGAGCCGTGAGATCTGCCACGACCTCGGCCGCGGCGAGCTGCCGCCGGTCCTCCGTCGGGAGCTTCTCGCCGCCTTCGGCGCGCGACGCGAAGACTGACGCGGGCGAAAAACCTGTCCGCGAATCGGCGTCGGCG
Organism: Acidobacteriota bacterium; assembly: GCA_003697015.1. GTDB lineage: Bacteria > Acidobacteriota > Thermoanaerobaculia > Multivoradales > J023 > J023. The sequence goes on from RFGL01000092.1 coordinate 35,176, forward strand.
GCAGCGTCTCCACCGAAGGGGTGTAGTGTCCCGTCGCTCGCCTGAGGGAGCGCCCCCGGCGGCATCGCATCGCATGCGGGGGGCCCGAACGAGCCGCTGGCGGTCCAGCTCAGCGCCGGAACCGTCCGGTATGATGAGCGTCAGGTACCATGTTGAGCCCATCCCAAGGCCGCCCGTCCGGCGCTGATGCCGTGGAGGAGGAGCCTGCGCTGCTCGCCGAGACCGGCACGCGCCAGCTGCTGGCCCAGGCCAGGAAGGGTGACGAGCAAGCCCTCGATCGCCTCTTCCGTCGTTATCTCCTCCCCCTCCAGCGCTGGTCGCGCGGCCGCCTGCCCGGCTGGGCGCGGGATCTCCTCGACACCGACGACCTGGTGCAGGAGACCCTGTTGCGCACGGTGCGCGGCGTCGGCGGGTTCGACCCCCGTCATTCCGGCGCTTTTCAGGCCTACCTGCGCCGAGCCATCGAGCACCGCATCTGCGACGAGGTACGCCGCGTCGCCCGCCGTCCGGCCGCCGGCGGCACCCTGTCGCGCGCCGCCGACCCGCGACCGACCCCCTTGGACGAAGCGATCGGCTCCCAGGTCCGGGAGCGCTACGAGGCGGCGCTCGCCACCTTGAAGCCCAAGGTGCGCGAGGCGGTGCTGGCCCGCCTCGAGCTCGGTTTCAGCTACGCCCAGGTGGCCGAGGCGGCGGGCTACCCTTCCCCCGACGCCGCCCGCATGGCGGTGAGTCGCGCTCTCCTACGCCTGGCCTCGGTGATGGCGGACGAGGGGCGGGGATGAGCCGTCGGGACCAGCGCCGTTTGATGGAGGTCGCCTCGGCGGTGGCGGACGGCACCACCGTCGACTGGCAGGATGCCGCCGACGCCGTCCGCGACGGGCACCAGCGCGCCACCCTCGAGGCGCTCCGGCAGCTGGCCCGGATCCGCGACCTCCACCGCACCCTGCAGGGGGAGCCTTCCGCGCCGGAGGCCGGCGACGCCGCCCCTTCCCACCCCAGCGCCCGCCGCCCGGTTCCCGAGCGCTGGGGTGGCTTCGAGATCCTCGACCAGATCGGCGAAGGCTCCTTCAGCGAGGTCTTCCGTGCCCGCGACCGGGCCCTCGACCGCGAGGTCGCCCTGAAGCTCTTCCGCGCCGACGTCCCCGGCGCCCGCTTCCGCTCCCTGTCGGTGATTCAGGAAGGCCGCCTCCTCGCCCGCGTCAAGCACCCCAACGTGGTCACCATCTACGGCATCGACCGGGTCGACGGCCGCATCGGCCTGTGGATGGAGCTCGTCCGCGGCAAGACCCTGGCCCAGCTGGTGCAGGAGCAGGGCCCGTTCGGTGCTGCCGAAGCCGCCGTGATCGGCATCGATCTGTGCAGAGCCTTGGCCGCCGTCCACGCCCAAGGCATCGTCCACCGCGACGTCAAGGCGCAGAACGTGATGCGCGAAGAAGGCGGCCGCATCGTCCTGATGGACTTCGGCATCGGCATCGAAGCCGCCACCCAGCCGCGAAGCTCGAGCTCGATCTCCGGCACGCCCCTCTACCTGGCGCCGGAGGTCTTGTTCGGCGGCGAAGCGACCCGCCGATCGGACCTCTACAGCTTGGGGGTGCTGCTCTTCTATCTGGTATCGGCGACCTATCCCGTCCGAGCCGCTACGTGGGCGAGCCTCGTCGCCCGACACCGCGAGGGTGCGTACTCGTCGCTGCGCGGCGTACGACCGATCCTGCCGGAAGGTTTCGTCGCCTGCGTTGAACGCGCCCTCGCCGCCGCGCCGAGGGACCGGGTGCGGTCGGCCCCGGCTCTGGAGCGTTGTCTGGTCGAATCGTCGCGGGGCGGACGCAGGAAGGACGCTGCGGGGACCGCGGCAGCCGTCCTCCTCGCCGCCGCGGCGGTCATCGCCGTGGTGCTCTTCTTCTTCCAGCCCTCGCCGGAGAGGAGCCCGGCCGAGGGGAAGAGGCCCCCGGCCGTGGCTGCGGACCCGGCGATCGACCAGAGCATCGCCCTCGCCGTGCCGCCGTTTCAGCTCGCCAGCGGCGGTTCCGGCGGCGACCGCGCCGCCAGGCGGATCGAGACCACGGCGCTCCAAGTGCTGAGCGAGTCGCCGTTCTTGGAGATCCTCAAGGAAGAGTCCCCCGGCAGCGTCTCGAGGGCGGAACTGCGGTTGATCGTCACCGGCTCGCTGGATCGAGGCGCCGAGCTCGACGCTCAGCTCCTGGCGCTCGACGGCAACCGACTCCTGCACGCGAGCACCTTGAGCATCGCCGACACGGTTCCCCTGGACTCGTCGATCCGCGACTTCATCTTGCCCTTCCGCCTGGCGATCGAAATCCGCGCCGCCGGCTTGGAGTCCGAGGAACGGACCATCCACAGCCTCAAGACCGGTTCCGCCGTGGCCTATCTCCTGTACAAGCAGGCGCAGCACTACAACGACGCCTATCAATACGAGGAGGCGGTCGAAGCGCTCCTGCGGGCCACCGAGCTCGACGCCTGCTTCGCCCATGCCTTCAGCCTCCTGGCCAATTCCTTCCACGTCCTCGGCCATCGCGACGAAGCTCTGCGGGCGATCAACCGGGCGGTCGAATGTGCGAGCCCGCTCACCGAGATCGAGCAGCTGGAGCTCAGGCGGCGGCGGGCCCAGCTCGAGTGGAATACCGCGGAAGAAGAGGCCCTGCTGCAGAAGATGCTGGCCTTGAGCCCCCTGTCCGCCGAGGCCCACGCCCGCCTCGGTTGGTTCTATCTGACCCACCGTCGATCCTGCCCCGAGACCCTGGCCGAGCTGGAACGGGCGGTGGAGCTCGATCCCTCTCGCTGGCGCCTTCTCGGCCTGCTGGTGGAGGGGTACCTCGCCTGCCGTGCGCCGGCTGAGGCCTTCGCCATTCTCGACGACAACGAAGCGCTCTATCGAGGAAGACCGCACTATCACTTCAGCCGCGGGCAGGCCTATCTCGTCACCGGCGCCGCCGAAGACGCCATCGCGGCCTTCCGGCGCGCCGTCGAGCTGGATCCCTCCTATCCTCCGGCTCTCCTCGGACTGGGGGACGCCCACGCCTTCCGCGCCCTGGCGAGCGGCGGCGATCCGGCGCGTTCGACGGACCTGCGGCGTGCGCTCGAGGTCTACGCCGAGGTCGGGCAGGGGGCCTATGGCATCGACGACAAGAAGGAAGCCTTCTGGCGCAGCGCCAGGGCGTGGGTGCTCCTCGGCGAGCCGGAGAACGCCGAAGACTTCGCCCGCCGGGCCCTCGACGTCGACCCGCAGATGCTTCGCGCCCACTGGGCCCTCGGCGCCGCGGCGCTCCTGCGCTCCGACGCCGCCGCAGCGGCGCGACGGGCGGCGGCGGCCGAAGAGATCGCGAGCCGCCGCCGGAGTCTCTACGAGGGCGAATGGCCGCGCCTGCTGCGCGCGTCGATCCTCGCCCGGCAGGGCCGGCCGGAGGAGGCGAGGCGGCTGCTGGCCGAAACCCTTCCCTGGGCGTCCCTGGAGACGCCTTTCGTCACCTATTCGATGGAGCGTCTGGGCACCAATCGAGACGAGTTTTGAGCTCAGCAAGGAGATGATCATGATGAATGACCTGCAGGTAACCAACGCGCTGCTCGCGCTGATCGTCCTCGTTCTGATCTTTCTGGCGGTCCTATTCGTACACGGCTACGGGAGAATCAAGGCCCGCATCGCCAGCGTCGAAGGCTACGTTGGCAAGGTTCGTGAGCACTTCGAGCAGATCTCTACGGGCGTGAAGATCAAGGAGGAACGCTCGGTCGATCTCGGCGTGCGTGCGGTCTACAGGCAATGGCAGAAGAGCCGCTACCTCAGCCAGAAGTACGCTGCCTATGGCGAGGGGGAGGTCGAGGTTCTGAATGAGCTGGCCCCCTGGATGCCACCAGACGGCGCGGCCGCCGCTTCTCATGAGAAAGGCACCGGGGCGTCATCAAGCGGCTACAAGGTCGATCCCCCCGATCCGGCGATGTTCCGGTCACTCCCGGAGCAGCTGTACTACCTCGCCTGCGGCTCGAAGACCCAGGCCATCCTGCTGGACACGATCCTCAAGAAGATCGACGAGAGCAACTCGATCCTCACCGGGATCAAGGGGAAGTAGGATGCGCCGCGCCGCAGGCGAGATCGGCCTTTGCGCGACGTGCCCCCGTACGGTGCGGGAGCGCCCCTTGGCGCGCCGCAGGGGCGCGGGATCCGTGATTGCGCTTCTGGTCTGCCTCGCGTTGAAGGCGGATGGCCAGGGCGAGCTGTGGCAGCTCACCCTTCAGATGCCGCTCTACGCCCCCGGTCCGTGCGAAGAGGCAGAGGACTACGCGGCCCCCATGACGCCGCTCTACGCTCGATCCGTAGGCCGAGGATTGCGCAACTGCTACGAAACCGTTTCGCAGGAAGAGCTTGAGGGCTACGTCGACACGCTGCGTCAAGAGGGGCGGCCGATCACCGTCAGCGAATTCCTTGGGGGCGAGATCGCGGAGATCGTGCTGACTTACGTCGATCCCCATCTCTCCCCCTCAGAAGCCGAAGCGTTGGTTCGCGACTTCCTGGCGTCGATCGTCATCTCCCCCGACCACCCCAACGAATCTCCTCAGCTGGTTCCGGGCTGGGCGGAACTCGTCCCGGTGCAAGCGGCGGCCGACCTGCATTTCACGGATGGTTCACGCGGGAAGATCGAGATCGGCGGATCGCACCTCGCGGTCAAGGACCGCCGGGGAATCGTCTGGTTCGAGCGGTGGTGGGCCCACTTCCCCCGTCGTACCGGCGCGGTTGAGCGGACGAGCCCCGAAAGCGACGGCTGAACGAGGTTGCGAAGCGATCGCTGCGGATGCCGTGGCTCCTCGGTTGAGGACGCGCGACGGCGCAGTTGCGGGCAGAAGAAAAGCCGGCGGCCGAGGCCGCCGGCTGGCGATCGCGCGGGTGCTTGGGGACCCGCCGCCGGGGGATCAGTTGACGCTGGCGTCGGCGAAACCGCCGATGGTCGACTGGACGCAGACCGTGCTCAGCGCGCCGGCGTTCTTCTGCCGCAGGATGAAGCGGCCGTTGCGCTGCACCTTGACGAAGGCGAGGACGTTGCCGGTGCAGCCGGTGCTGCCGGCGGCGCCGTCGAAGACCGTCACCCAGTCGGCGAAGGTGCCGGTTTCGCTCATCGGCTCGAGGCGGCCGCGGATGCGCAGGGCATCGCCGCGCTGGATGGCGCGCAGGCTGCGCACCGAGTCGTCCTCGTCCGGGCCCTCGAAGAGCGGATGGGGCGAGAAGATGTCGTTGTCGTGGAAGAGGTCGTCGAATTGGTAGAAGACCTGGCCTGAGGCCCGCGGCAGCTCGATGGTCGCCGACAGGGTCTTGCCGGCGAAGACCGGGGCACCGTGGCTGAAGGTCAGATCCGCCCAGTAGCCGCCGTCACGCCCCTTGGCGGGGTCGAGGAAGAGGGTGCCGTTGTTGGGGTTGATCCACAGGAAGGGACGCCATGCGCCGGTCGGCGGGATGATGTCGCCGCACTGCGGATCGCCCTGGCAGGGGTTGCGCAGGAAGGGCGGGAAGCGCAGCTCGGTCGGATGGTCCGGGTTGCCGTTCACCCCCTGGAGCGGCGGCGGCGGCCAGTTGAGCACGCCGTGCGGGTTGTACTTGGCGATGTCCTGCGGGCAGAAGCCCGGTTCCGCCTCGGGACAGAACTGGGCGACGCCGTAGCCTTCGGTCTTCTGGCCGATCACCAGGCCGGGGAGGCCGTCGGCGTCGCGCAGGGGGAAGGGGGCCGGATTGACCGTGTCGGTGATGATGAAGGGCGGCGGGTTGAAGCGGAAGTCGCCCTGGCGCGCCTCTTCCGAGTACTGGTAGCCGTAGAAGGTGCCGTCGAAGCCGCCCTTGAAGGGCTTGAGCTTGGCGCGGTCCGAGCCGCGCGGGAAGACGCCCTGCTGCTGGATGACGTCGTAGTGGGGACGGAAGCCCCAGCCCGCCCGCCACTGCATCTCCGCCACCTTGGGCGCACCGTAGCTGGGCTTGAAGTTCATGATCTCGAAGCTGGTCTCGCCCCCGCCGCAGCAGCGCAGGATGTCGTCGTGCAGGCGGGTCCCGAAGTCGACGTTGCGGAAGTAGTGGGTGTGTTTGTCGAGGTTGATCAGCTTGACCTTGAAGACCTCTCCCTGATCCCAACCGATGATCTCGTTCAGGAACGGGCCTTCGCCGTACATTTCGTTGTTCATGAAGACGGTGATCATGTTGTACTCGCCGAAGTCGCCGAGGGCGAGGCCGTCTTCCTGCTCGAGCAGGTCCCAGGCCTCCGGCGGCAGCTGGCGCTGTTCTTTCACCAGGTCGGCCCAGTCGATCCAGGTGCCGCGCGGGCCGGCGTCCTCGTCGATCAACCACTGCAGTACCTCGACGGTGGAGGCGGTGCCGTCGATCACCGCCTTGGCGACGTTGTACATCTTTTTCTCGGGGGCGGCGTCCGAGATCAGGTCGATGATCAGGTCTTCGCGGTTGCGGTAGGCGAAGGACTTGCCCTGCGGGTCGAGCTCGATCTCGCCGGTGTGCTGATTCTGGATCTCATACAGCGGCTGCATGAACTGGATGCGCGGCGGGTGGACGCGCCAGCCCCAGTCGTAGACGCCGCGGATCATGCGGATCGGCGGGTACTTGACCGTCAGGTCCACCACCTGGCCGGCGTTGAAGGCCACCCACACCGAGTCGAATCCCTTGAACGGAAAGGACACGGTGTTCTGCGCCATGCGCCGGTCGAGCATCACCAGGGTGGGGGAGAAGTCCTCCCGCACCAGGGAAAAGATGCGGTAGTTGACGTGCAGCACGTCGTCTTTGTCGTGACCGAAGGGGAAGACGACGAAAAACGTATCGGAGTCGATCTGGCCGTCGTAGTAGAGCAGGTTGATGTCGGCTTCCCAGATCTTGCGCTCCTCCCCGTCGAAGGGGCTGATGAAAGTTTTGCCGCTGTCGCGGGCGACCTTCATCTTGTATTCCCCCGGCACCGCGTCCGGCGGGAAGTACTCGGCGCCGATGCTCGGATCCTTCCAGCGGTTGAAGTTGAGCATGGAGAAGCCGTCGTAGATCCGCCCCTCGGTCGTGCCGAGGAGGATGTCCATCAGGTCTTCGGCGGCCGCGCGCAGGCCCGCGTCGTCGCCGATCTGGGCGGCGGTGACCATGTCCTGAAGCGCCGCGCGCATGTCGTCGTTGGGGCTGGCGACGTGGGTGATCGGGTGCCCGAGCATGCTGAGGGTGGTGCCGCTGAAGGCGTCCTCGAAGACGACGTCGCCGTCGATGTTGCTCTGCTCCACCCCGTCGATCGACTGGTCGGTGTTGGGAACGCGCACGTCGCGGTTCTCCAGGAACGAGCTGACGGGCTCGAGGATGCCCGGCTCGTTGTCGTCGATCACCTGGGCGAACGACCCGGCGACCGAGCCGAGAAACAACGCGCAGGCCACGAACGCGCGAAGGCCAGCAGGCCGCCCGCAAGGGCTGCCGGTGCGCAAGGTCGGTTGGCGGTTCATAGAGGTCCTCCTTTTGTGCTCGAAGTGCTCAGGCTTCCGGGCTCGCTCGACGCCGGCCGAAGGTCGCGTGGTGAGCTCTCGCCGGACGCTCGTTTGTCCATCCCCCATCGATGGCAGGATCGGGTCCAGAATACGAGAAAGTCAAGGGCTTCGTCAAGGTTTTTGTTCGGAAGAAAAGCATTGCGCCGCGTCCGGGTGCGCCGCCGGCCGGCGGTTCAGAAATCCACATCTTTTTCCACATCTTTCGCACGGGTTTTGTTTGCCATGACGGTGAGTTGTGGCTCGATGTCGTGGCCGGCAGCAGCGATGGTGTGGCTCGAAAGTTGTGGATCAGCCGCTCGTCGCACGCCGGCGGAAGCGGCGGCTGCCGGCGGTGGCCGGCAACGCTGCGGGGCGGGCGCAGGGCCTGCGTCCGGCGGCTCATTCCCAGTCGCTCCCCGCGGGTGGGCGGTGGCTTTGGCCGGTCTTCCAACCGGCGAGGAGGGCGCTGTCCCGCGCCTGCTGGCGCCGTCGCTCCGCCGCCAGCGCCTCGTCGAGCTGCGGCCGCAGGGAGGGCGGCAGCCGGTCGCGCAGCCAGGTCAGCCGTTCGCTCGGGAAGCGGCTCGGCTCGGTCTCGGGCCAGATCCCGCGCGCCGCAGCCCAGAAGCCGAGGGACGGATCGCCGACCGCCGCGGCCGGCGGCTGCAAGCCGCGATCGCGCAGCCGGCGGAGTAGGCGTGACCAGCAGTCGACGCTGTCGGGCTCGCCGGCGCCGGCGGCGATCAGCTCCTCTTCGCCGCCGGTGCCGATGCCGATGACGACCAGGAGGTGTTGGCGGTCGCTCCGGTGGCGCAGGTGGATGCCGCCGGGGCGCAGGTAGAGGTCGTCGCGGCGGCTGAGATCGCTGCTGGCGAAGCGGCGGCAGGCGGCGCGCCAGGCTTCGCCGATGCGCTCGGCGAGAGCCGGTTCGAGGTCGCCGGCGACGTCGCCGGCGAGCGCGAGGGAGCGCCCGCCGTCGCTCAGGGCGCGCAGATAGAGCAGCGGCAGGGCGTCGATCAGGGTCGTGGCGCGGCGGGCGTAGGGCGGCAGGATCCGGCTGGTGAAGCGCCGCCGCCGCCCGTCCTCGCTGAGCCGCCGGTCGTCGACCCGCGGGGCGGCGATCTCGACGCTGCCGTGGCCGAGGAAGATCTTGCGCCGCCGCGCCCGACCGTTGCGCACCACCAGGGCGTGGCCGCGCGCATCGCGCTCGTGGCGATGCCGCTCGAGGTAGAGCTCGACCTCGGCCTCGAGGGCCTGGAGGAGCATCTCCCGCGCCCCCTGGAGGACGATCCGCTCCAGGGTCCGGGTCAGCTCGTCCAGCCGTTCTGGACGGTTGTCGCGCACGATCAGCATGAACCTTGATCCGCCTTCGTATCCCCGCTCGCCCGATGCCGAAACGAAGCCCAGCCTAGGGACAAGGGCGGCGCCGCTTCAAGGAGGCTGGTTTTTGTGTATCCCGCGCTACAGATTCGGCCCGGCAGGGGACGGCCGAGGCGCTCCCCGCGGCGCCGCCGGCGGCGCGTATACCAAAGTACACACGGCGGTCGAAAGGCGGCACGCCGCCCGCGGGGGCGGCGTGCCGGGGGAGGGCTCAGCGGTCGGTGGAAATCCGTGCCGCTTCGCGCTCGAGACGGCGTGCGGCGTCGAGCAGCTCCGGATTGGCGAAGGGCCGGGCGGTGAAGCGCTTCAGGCGGTAGGCGCGGGTCTGGTGAACGTCGACCTGAAGCTCGGAGAGGGCGTTGGGCATGGCGCCGGCGGTGGCCAGGGCGAGGCTGCCGACGCGGTAGGGGCCGGCGAGGCCGCGCTGGTGGAACATCAGGCCGTAGAAGGGAACCTCCAACCAGTGCTTGCCGGGCTCCAGACGGGCGGCGCTCTGGGCGGTGCCCACCGGCTCGCCGTCGGCGCCGTAGAGGGTCGCCGCCAGGTGGAATCGGCCGGCGCGGCTGACCTCGACCTCGGCGGCGATCACCAGGTTGCCGTCCACCACGCGGTCGCGGTAGCGGCCGGTGAGGCGGGCCCAGGGCCGGCTGTAGAGGAAGCCGCCGGTGGCCAGGCGCTGTGTGCCGCCGGGCAGGGTGGCGCGAACGCGCACGGCGAAACTCTCGGCGAGCTCGGGCAGCAGCTCCTGCGGCAGCTCGAAGCGCACCGCGTGCACCCCGTCGCCGGCCACGGCGTCGGCTTCGAGGCCGTCGTCGCGGAAGTCGAGGGTGGCGACGACTTCGCCGTTCTCGCGCACCACCTCGCCGGTGACCACCGCCCGCCGCAGCACCTTGTCGAAGGTGTCGGCGAGGCGGGCGTAGAGCTCGACCGGCCGCGGGTGCTCGAAGCTCACCTCGGCGGCCCACACCGCGAGGGTGGGGCCGCTGCCGTTCTCGCCCCGGGCCACGATCGGGCTCGGGGTGCGCTTGGCGCGCACCGGGTCGGCATCGCCGGGAAAGAGGACGTGGCAGTTCTCGGGGTATGCCGCCTGGGCCCGATAGTCCTTGGCGGTCTCGCGCAGCAGCCAGCCGGGCTCGGGCTGGGCGAGGGTGGGGACGGCGGCGAGCACCAGGCCCGCGACGGCGCTCAGGACGGGGACTGTGATCTTGTTGCGCATGATCGTCTCGCTCCTCGCCTAGTAGAGCAGGCTGATGAATTGGGCGGTGGTCATCGAGGTTTGCACCAGGGTGTTGGGGGCGCAGGGGGCGCCGCCGCAATTCCAGATGCCGTCGGGGATCTGGCGCCGGTCGTCCGAGTCGCTGGCGTTGCGCTCGTCGTCGTGGTTCTCGTGCGCGCCGTCGAGGTTGCGGAAGCCCGAGGACTCCTGCTTGAAGCTGTTGCCGCAGACGTTCGAGTTGTTGTAGCTGGCGGTGGCGCTGCCGCCGCAGGCGAATTGGGAGGCGTACTGAACCACCCCATCGTCTTCGCCCGACAGGCAGGCGCTGGCGCCGAAGATGGCCTCGTAGCCGCCGGTCATCCAGACGTTCTTGGCCGGCGCGTTGGAGAAGGTCTTGACCTGCACGCCGTCGTCGCTGCGCAGCCAGAAGGTGGCGGTGTCGCAGTCCTGGATGAAGGAGGCGATGAAGTTGCACAGGAAGGAGCCGTCGCCGCACACCGCGTCGGCCCCCTCCGAGCCGCGGTGGGCGCCGCCGGTGGTGATCACCAGGCTGATGCGGCTCGCCACCTGGTCGTAGGGGCCGTTGAAGTTGAAGTTGGGGTCGGAGGGGTCGTTGTTGCCGAGGATGAAGTCCATCACCGTGCCGCCCATGGAGTGGGCGATGACCCAGAAGCTGCCGCCCTGCGCCCAGGTCGTGGCGCAGCGGTTGCCGCCGCCGTCGGCGCCGCCGTTGGTGGCGTTGACGATCTCGTTGGCGACCTCGCCGGCGGCCTGGGAACCCCAGTAGGGGTTGGTGCCGTTGTAGCCCACGACGTAGAACGAGGCCTGGAAGTTCTTGGTCGCGGTGCGGACGAAGTCGTTCGAGCCCTTCACCCAATAGTTGCGGGCGTTGTTCCAGTTGGTGAAGGTGCCGGTGTCGGTCTGCTTGCCGTGCACGAAGATCAGGCACGGCTGCGCCAGGGCGCTGGGCGCGAAGGCGGCGAGGGCCGCCAGGGCCAGCGAGGCGATGCGCCATCTCATGTCGTTGCTCCTCTCTCGGTGGATGGAAGGGTGGGACGCGGGGGCGTCCCGCTCGCCGGCACGCGGGGACGCGGCGGCGAGGGCTTCGCTGCCGCCGCGAGGAGGGAATGGGCGACCCGCCGGCCGTCAGCCGGTGAGCGCGTCGACCGGACGCATCGTGCCGGCGGCGCGGATCGCAGGTCCGCGCGCCGGCCGTCGCCGCCGGGCCCCCCCTCGGCCATGCGGTCGCCAGCGCCCCCTCAGGGCGCCGGGTCGCGTACGCTTACGACGGCGCAGCGAGTCTACACGAGCTGCGGCCGGCGTGGGGCGAGAATCCGCAGTGCTGCGCCCTGCCCCGCCGGCCGGGAGGATGGGCGACATGCCGCACCAGCAGCCCGAGCCGCACCACCCGCCCGAGCGCCTGCGCCTCGCCGACCTGCCGGAGGATCCGCTTGAGCTCTTCGCCGCCTGGTACCGGCGGGCGGTGGCGGTGGCGCACCTGCGCTACCCCAACGCCATGTGCCTGTCGACGGCGTCGCCGGACGGGCGGCCGGAGGGGCGCTTCGTCATCGTCCACGCCTGGGGCGAGGACGGCTTCCTCTTCCTCACCGACGCGCGCTCGGCCAAGGGACGGGCCCTGGCCCACCTGCCGTACGCCTCGCTGGCGGTCTACTGGGGCGCGCCGCTCGAACTGCAGGTGCGGGTGGAGGGCGGGGTCGAGGTGGCGCCGGAGGAGGACGCCGACCGCGTCTTCGCCCAGCGCCCGCGCCGCAGCCAGGCCACCCCCTGGGCGTCGCGTCAGAGCGAGGTCACTACCCTCGAGGCCCTCGAGGCGAGCCTGGCCGAGGTCGACCGCCGCTTCGCCGGCCGCGATCCTCTGCCGCGGCCGCCCCACTGGCGCGCCTACCGTCTCCTCCCCGAGACCATGGAGTTCTGGGCCGCCCGCCCGCGTCGTCTCCACGACCGCTTCCGCTACCGCCGCCTGGCCGGCGGCGGGTGGGAGCGCGTACGACTGGCGCCGTGAGCGCCGCCCGGGCGCGGGGAGAACGATCCCGCAACCGGGCGGGATCGCCTTGCGGACGGGCGGCCTCGGGACGGCGTCAGGGCAGCCGGTCGGCGCGCAGGCGATAGCTCCCGCCGGTGCCGTCAAGGCGCAGGAAGTAGGTGCCGGGGCTGAGGGTTCGCACCAGGGCGACGGCGTCGCGGTCCCCGCCCGGCTGGCTTCCGGCAGCGAGTGCATGGCCGAATCGATCGAAGAGCTGGACGGCAGCACCGGCCTCGCTGCGCACCTCGACCGCCACCGTCTGCGGGGTCGGCAGGCGGAAAGCGAAGACGTCTTCGTCGTCGCCCCAGCCGTTGGCCAGCCGGCCGTCGATCGGGCGCCCGAGAACCATCGGGGTGGCGCAGAGAAAGGCGTCGCCGTGGTCGTCGGCCTCACCCTGCCGGCAGAGGGCATCGAGCCAGCGTCGCGCGCCGCGCGGCAAGGCGGCGAGGTTGTAGACGCAGGCGACGAAGGGATCGGGATCGATTTCGATTTCGTCGTCGAGATCGCTCTTGTTTGCGACGGTCGGGCAGGCGACGAAGGGATCGGGATCGATTTCGATTTCGTCGTCGAGGTCGCTCTTGTTTGCGACGGTCGGGCAGGCGACGAAGGGATCGGGATCGATTTCGATTTCGTCGTCGAGGTCGCTCTTAGTTGCGACGGTCGGGCAGGCGACGAAGGGATCGGGATCGATTTCGATTTCGTCGTCGAGGTCGCTCTTGAGCATCAGGTCACCGGGCTCGACGAAGGCGGTACGCAGCTTGGAGGGCGGCAGGACGGCGCCGGTTTGCTCGGCGATGATGCGGAAGCGATAGCGACCGGCTTCGCGCACGCCGAGCACCAGGCCGGTGGCGGCACGTTTCCAGTACACGGTCCGCGGCCCCTTGTTCAGGCCGCGATCGACCGAGCCGAGGAAGTCGAGCCGGGCCCGCGCGGCGTAGCCCGGAGCCGACAGATCGAGAGCGAGGACGCCGCGGGCGGCCAGCTCGACCTCGAAGCAGACGCTCTCCGCGCCGCCGGCATCACGCCAGGTTTCGCCGGCGGCGAGCGGGATGGCGTCGTCGCACGGGGCGGCGAGAGCCCGCAGGTCCGAGGCTCCGACGCAGAGGGCCACGACGGCGGCGATCAGAGTCGAAAGAAAGGTTTTTGAGTAAAGCCGTTGTGAAGTCCGGAGGTTGACGTTTGACATGAAGCTCCTCCTTGCAGGCGCGCGGCCCGCCATCGGTGTTGGCGCTCGTCACTGCCAGATAACTGGCTTTGCGGAATCTCTGGTGGGATGGGGAGCAGGAAGCGTGCCAGCCGGCACGAAACGGGCGGGATCTGCCCTCTTCAGCCGGCGCCGCCGAGCGCCGACGGCAGCGGGAAGGGCGGCTCCGGCGGCGCGCCGGCGCCGTCGCGCGAGAAGCCGACGGGGCGTCGCTCGCAGGTGGGCCGATGGCGGCGGTACGGGAGGGCGGACGCCGTCCGACATGTCAAAGGGCCGCGACGGACACCCGCCGGCGGCCGTGCCGGTCGCCCGCCGAGCGTAGAATGGGGGCATGGACGATCGCCGCCAGCCGGTGGAGGAGGAGGGGGAGGTTGGCCGTCGGATCGGCCCCTACCGCATCGTGCGCCTGCTCGGGCGCGGCGGCATGGGGGCGGTCTACCTGGCGGTAAGGGAGGACGAATTCGAGCAGCGGGTGGCGCTCAAGCTGATCCAGAGCGGCCTCGATTCGGCCGAGGTGATCCGTCGCTTCCACGTCGAGCGGCAGATCCTGGCGCGGCTCGAGCACCCGAACATCGCCCGCCTGCTCGACGGCGGCACCACCGGCGAAGGGCTGCCCTACTTCGCCATGGAGTACGTCGAAGGGGAGCCTCTCGACCGCTACTGCGACCGTCACGGCCTCACCACCCGGCAGCGCCTGGAGCTCTTCCTCCAGGTGTGCTCGGCCCTCGAGTTCGCGCACCAGAACCTGGTCATCCACCGCGATCTGAAACCCGGCAACATCCTGGTCGACGCCAGCGGCACGCCCAAGCTGCTCGACTTCGGCATCGCCAAGCTGCTGCGCGCCGATCTGAGCACCCGCCGCGACGACACCGTGCCCGGTCGCCGTCCGATGACCCTGCGCTACGCCAGCCCCGAGCAGTTGCAGCAGGCACCGCTGACGACGGCGAGCGACATCTACTCCCTCGGCGTTCTGCTCTACCGGCTGTTGACCGGCCGCCTGCCCTGCCGGCTCGAGCGCTACGGCTACCCGCGTCTGATGATGGCGGTGTGCCACGACGAGCCCGAGTTGCCGAGCGAGGTGGTGGCGCGGGCGGAGGAGATCGAGACCCCGGACGGGGAGGTGCTGCGGCTGACGCCGGAGGAGGTCAGCCGCCGTCGCGACGGCGATCCCCGCACCCTGCGCCGCCGGCTCAAGGGCGACGTCGACAGCATCGTGCTCAAGGCGTTGCGCAAGGAGCCGCGCCACCGCTACCCGTCGGTCGAGCAGCTGGCGGAGGACGTCCGCCGCCATCTCGGCGGCCTGCCGGTGAGCGCCCGCGAGGGTACCCTGGGCTACCGGGCGATCAAGTACGTCCGTCGCAACCGCTGGGGGCTGAGCACCTTGGCGCTGATCCTGCTGCTGGTGGTGGGGTTCACCACCGCGCTTTGGCTGCAGCTCTCGGAGACCGCCCGCGCCCGCGACCGGGGCGAGCGGGTGACGGCCTTTCTGGAAGACCTCTTCCGCGCCTCGAATCCGGACGCGGAGCTCACCGCCCGCCAGGTGCTGGAGCGCGGCCGCCGCGAGCTCGCCGCCGGCTTGGAGGACGAGCCCGAGGTGCGCGCCGCCCTGCTCGGCACCCTCGGCCGGGTCTACGTCAACCTCGGCGACTACGACGCGGCGGAGGAGCTCCTGAGCGAGTCCCTGGCGCTCGTGCGGCGCCGCCATCGCGGGGATCATCCGACCCTGGCCAAGGCGATCAACGACCTGAGCGCGGTCTACGTCTTCCAGGGGCGGTACGCCGCCGCCGAGCCCCTGTTGCGCGAGGCGATCGCCATGCGCCGCCGCCTCGGCCAGAGCGCCGATCTGATCAAGCCGATGAACAACCTGGCGGCCGTCCTGGTCAACCGCGGTGAGCTGGGCGAGGCGGAGGAGCTCTATCGCCAGGGGCTTCGCCTGCGCCGAGACCGGCTGGGCGACGAGCACCCCAACGTCGCCACCAGCCTGCGCAGCCTGGCGACGGTCCTCCTCGCCCGCGGCGATCTCGACGAGGCGGAGACGCTGCTCGAGGAGGCCTTGGCCATCCGCCAGCGGGTCTACGGCGAGCGCAGCACGGCGGCGGCCAGCGTCCTCAGCAGCCTCGGCCGGCTCTACCTGGCCCGCGGCGACTACGACGGGGCGGAGTGGTTGTTCGATCAGGTCCTCGCCATCCGGCGCCAGCGTCTCGGCGAGGATCACCTCTTCGTCGCGCTGACCAGGAAAGATCTGGCGAGCGTGCTCCTCGCCCGCGGCGATCTGACCACCGCCCGGCTGCTGATCGACCAGGCTCTCGCCGCCCTCTACCGCCTGCGGCCGGCGGACGACGCCGACGTCGCCGAAGCGGAGAGCGTCCTCGGCGCCATCCTCGCCGCCGCCGGTCGCCTCGCCGAAGCGGAGTCCTGCCTCCTCGCCGCCTATCGCACCCTGGACGCGAAGCGCGGGCCGGCGGTGACCGCCACCCGCGAAGCCCGTCGCCGGCTGGCCGAGCTCTACCGCGTCTGGGGCAGACCCGACCCCCTCGAGGCGGCGCCCGAAGTGGCCGGCCAGCGCTGAGCGGGGGGGCGGGGCCTCAGGCGGCAGCGCGGGCGATCAGATCCTTGACCCGGCGCTCGATCTCGTCGCGGATCTGGCGGTAGGCGGGCGGCGGCAAGTCCCTCGGGTCGGGCAGGTCCCAGTCCTCGCGCTGGCGGGCGGGGACGAAGGGGCACGCGTCGCCGCAGCCCATGGTGATCAGGAAGTCGTAAGGCCCGGCGGGCACCGCGTCCAGGTCCTTCGAGCGATGCGCGGTCAGGTCGTAGCCGAGCTCGGCCATGGCGGCGACGGCGCGCGGGTTGATCGTCCCCGACGGCCGCGAGCCGGCGCTCCAGGCCTCCAGCATGCCCTTGCCGTGGATGCGGGCGAAGGCTTCCGCCAGCTGGCTGCGGTTGGCGTTCTCGGTGCAGACGAAGAGGACTCGTTTGGGCTTCATGGCGGCGGCTCCGCCGTCTCCTCCAGCACCTCCTCGGCCAGGATGCGCCAATCGTCGTCTTCCCAGATCAAGCGCAGGCGTTTGCGGGTGACGTCCTGGTAGGCGTCGGAGCGGTAGCGCTGGACGAAGGTCGCCTCGGCGCGGTCGATGCCGACGATGCTCGCCTGCAGGTCGTCGAGCACCACGTCGATGAATCGCGGCCGGCGCAAGCGCTGGCGGCGCTGCTCCTCCCACGCCGTCCGCGTGAGCCCCCCCGGCGGCCGGAAGTCGCGGGCGTAGAAGCTGAGGTAGTCGTCGACCCGCTGCGCCGACCAGGCGGCGGCCCAGGCACGCACCCGGGCGGTGAGGCCGGTGGACGGCGGCTCGGGGAGCGGCTCGCCGCGGCCGGGGACGACCGGCGGCGACGGCGGCCGGGAAACGCCGGCCGCCGGCCAGGCCGGTCCGCTCGTCTCCGCCGGCGGTTGAGCGCCCGCTGCCGGCGGCGCCAGGACCTCCCCCCGCTGCTGCCAGCGCCGCTCGAGCAGGCGCAGGACGGCGAGCTCGAGGCGCGGGTCGGCGGGCACCAGGCGTTCGGCGAGCTCGCCGAGCTCGCGTTCGTCCAAGGCCTCGAGATCGTCGGCCACACCGCCTTCGAGTGCCGCGAAACGCTCGGCGGGAAGGTCGAAGACGGCGCGGTCGCCGGCGGCGACGCCGGCGCCGGGGGGGAGGGCGAGGCCCAGGCGGGTGCCGTCGCTCACCACCGTGCCGCGGCCGACGGCGGTCCAGGTCCGGCCGCCGTCGCCGACCCGGTAGATGGTCGCTGCGTCCCCCGGTTGCAGCAGGGCGGTGGCGCCGTCGTCGAGGCGGGCGAGACCGCCGTCGAGGCTCAGGACGGTGGCGAGGATGGTGATCGTGCGGGCGAGCATGCGATCTTCCCTACGGCGTCTCCGACTCTATCGTCTACGGCGCCCTGGCGCCCGCTGGTCAGCGCCGCTCCAGGTCGACGACGATGCCCGGGTGATCGGAGATGGCCACCGGCTCGCCGATCAGCGCTTCGAGCTCGCCGGGACGCAGGGTCCAGGCGGCGTTCGCCACCTGCCAGGGCGAATCGCTCGCCGGGACGAAGACGTGGTCGATGCCGCCGGGCAGGGCGTCCCGCAAGCCGTGGGCCTCGAAGGCCCGCGCTGCGGCGCTGGCGCTGGGTGCGTTGAGGTCCCCGGCGACCACCAGGGTCGCGGCCGGCGGCAGCCGTCGAGCCAGAAACTCCGCCTGCGCCGCGGCGGTTTGCAGATCCCCCGCCACCAGGTGGGTGGAGACCACGGTCAGGGTTTCGCCGGGTGCCACCTCCAGGGTGACGAAGAGCGCCACCCGGATCTCCCACCACGGCCGCCGCGGCGCCAGCACCACCCGTTGCGCCCGGCGGATCGGCAGCCGGCTGAGCACCGCGCTGCCCTCCTCGAAGCCGATCAGCCGGCGCGAGCCGTTGGCGCTGGCGAAGACCGCATCGAGGCCGAGCTCCTGACCGAGGCGGGCGGCGAGTTGGCCGTGGCCTGCCACCGACCAGGCTTCCTGCAATACCACCACCGTCGGCTCGAGGGCGGCGAGGGCCGCCGCCAGCTGGGCGTAGCGGGTCTCCTGATCGCGGAAGGCGGGGAAGCCGTGCAGAACGTTGACGTTGACCAGCCGCAGGGTGGAGGGTGGCGTCGCCGGCGTCGCTGCCCGCCGCTCGACGTGAAGCGGCCCGGAGGGCGGCAAGAAGACGGTGGTGACGAAGAGCAGGGCCGAGGCCACCAGGCCGCCGCCCAGCCAGCGCTCGCCGGCGACGCGGGACGGCGTCGCGGCCAGCCACAGGCCGGCCAGGACGCTGACCAGCAGCAGCGAGGCGAGGCCCCAGGGTGGCAGGTACGCCAGGCGGCCGGAGATCCACAGGACTGCGGCGGCGAGAAGACCGAAGACCAGCAGCCCGCGTCGAGCCCTCTGCCCTTGCGACGGCAGGGGCTGGAGCGAGCTGGGGGCGGGCACCGGCCGGCTCCTCAGCCGCCCGGCGCCGCCAACGTCTGGGCCGGGGACGACGGGGCCTCCGGCAGGCGTTCCTTGAGCCAGCGCACCAGGTCGATCCAGATCCGCTTCTGCTCGCGCAGAGAGGGCATCGAGGTGGCGCTTTCCAGCTCGATGGTGACCACCGGGATCTCCTGGAAGAAGCCGGCGTAACGCCCCAGGGAGCCCGGGTAGGTGCCGAGCAGCTTGAGCTCGAGGGAGCCCAGTTTGCGCGGTGGATGGGGCGGTCCGTCGAAGTCGACGACGCTGTGGGGCGCGTGAACCGAGACGATCACGTCGGGCTGGAAGCGCTCGATCTGTTCCGCCAGCCAGCGGCTCTCGGGCTCGCTCAAGGCCGCCGGACCGGGGTAGCGCCGCGGGTTCTTGCCGGTGCGGCGTTCCCAATAGTCGCGGGTGGCGGCGAGCCAGTCTGGACAGGGAAAGTTGCGGTTGAGGTCGACGCCGTTGGCGTTCATCCGCGATCCCGGCCGCTGCAGCAAGCCGTCGGGGTTGAGGGCGGGGACGATGCGCCAGTGAAAAAGACCGCTGTGGAAACGGTTGAGGATTCCCATCCACTTGAAGACGATGCTCACCGACGACAGCTCGTCGCCGTGGATGCCGCCGAACAGCAGCACCCGGCCGCGCGGTGGGCGAGCTTCGACCGGCGGATACTCCCGGGCCACGATCGGCAGGCCGGCCACCGACCGGCCGTCGGTCGCCTGCAAGCCGATGCCGAGGCATTCGTCGAGGGAGACACTGGCCAAGCGGGCTGCGAAGCGCTCGCAACTCAGGCGCACCTCGTCGCTCGCCGTCGCCGTTGCAGCGCCCGGTGCCGGAACCTCCGAGCCGATCAACGCTCCGGCGGCGAGGAGCAGCACGTTTACCACTTCAAACACAGCGCCGACACTATATCAATGGGAATCAACGGGATTGAATCAACGGGATTGACTTCGCTCGCCGTCGCCAACGCCTGCGGCGGGGCCGGACGTTGCCGCAGGCGGCGTCCGCGATTGTGCTATCGTTGCTCCATCCCCGGTTCGGGTCCGTGCGGACGCCCAGGCCGAGTGCCGCCGGGGCAGGGCTTCGCCGATCGATCCAAGGCCGACGTATGCGACCCATGCTCAAGACGCTGGCACCCGCCTGGCACCTCGTGCTCGCGGTTGCCGTCGTGGTGCTCGCCTGGAGCCTGGCGGCAAGAAGCGCCGCCGACGGCGGGCAGCCGGAGGAGCCGGCGGCCAGCCCATCCGGCGCCGGCGGGCGGGCGCCGGTGCGGGAGCTCGGCGACGGCGTCGCGTCGCCGGCAGGCGGCGTGCGCCTTCCGGCCGGGCTGCTGCAACTGCCGCCGTCGGTCGACGCCGCCCTGGTGGTCGACCTGAGCCGCAACCGGATGTACGTCTACAAGAACCACCGGCCGATCCCGCGGTTGGCCGCCGACCTCTACGTCTCGATCGGCAAGAACGGCAGTCACAAGGAGCGTGAGGGCGACGAAAAAACGCCGGTCGGGGTCTACTTCGTCACCGATTTCATCCCCGGCAGTCGCCTGCCCGAGCTCTACGGCGCCGGCGCTTTCCCGGTCGACTATCCCAACCTGTGGGATCGGCGGTTGGGTCGCACCGGCAGCGGCATCTGGATCCACGGCATGCCGGAAAGCATGATCACCCGTCCGCCGCGCTCCAGCCGCGGTTGCCTGACCCTGGCCAACGACGACTTCCGGGCCATCGCCAGATCGGTCGAGCCCGGCCGCACGCCGGTGGTGATCAGCGACCGCATCGAGTGGTTGTCGCCGGAAGCGATCGCCGTCCAGCGCAACGGCGTCCTGCGGGCGCAGGAAGCGTGGCGGCAGGCGTGGGAGAGCCTCGATACGGAACGCTACCTCTCCTTCTACGCCACCGACTTCCGCTCCGGCAACATGGACATCATCGCCTGGATTCGGCACAAGCGGCGGGTCAACGCGGCCAAGAGCTACATCCGCGTCGAGGTGTCGGATCTCGGCCTCTACCGCTATCCCGGCGAAGACGACCTGGTGCTGCTCGACTTTCTCCAGACGTACCGCAGCAGCAACTACGACACCACCTCGCGCAAGCGCCAGCTCTGGCGGCTACGGCAGGGCCGCTGGCGAATCGTCCAAGAAGGGCGCGGCTGAGCTTCCCCTTCCCCTCCCTCAAAGGTCCCACCCTCTTCACAACTCCTTGCGGCTCAATGAATTAGTGCTGCCCGTAAGGTGCCCCCCGGCCCGTGAGGTGCCCCTGAGGTTGCCCCTGACGTGGTTGCCCCGCCCCTGGCCCTGCCCCTGAGGTGCTGCCCCTGAGGTGCCACCCTCTTCGCTGCTGCCCCCTGAGGTGCCACCCTCTTCGCAAGTTGTTGCCCCCTTAGGTGCCCCTTAGGTGCGGTGCCCCTTAGGTGCTGCCCCCCTTAGGTGCCACCCTCTTCGCAAGTTGTTTCGAATGAGGTAGTTACTCGTGCTGGTTTGGATTGATTGTGACGTCAGACTTGACCGTATGCCTCACGCCGTCCCTGCTGTGAGAGCCCAAGAGGTCCCCAAGGGTCGCGAGGTCTCCACTCCGAAGGTCCCACCCTCTTTGCGGCCACTCCCCATAAGGTCCCACCCTCTTCGCAACTCCTTACGCATCAACGAATTACACCGAGATCCACCGATCTCCTCGCGGCCGGATCCCCTCCCATCCTCAC
>RFGL01000093.1 GCA_003697015.1 Acidobacteriota bacterium
CCGGGATCTTCCCCAGCCATTCGACGCCGGGGTCTTTGTACGCGGGGTAGGCCTTGAAGCTTCGCGCCCTCATCGCCACGGTCCTCCGGGTGGCCAGGTGCCTTGGGGTTTCATTCCGCGTCTCAGGTCTTCCAGGATCGGCGAGAGGAAGGCGTGCAGCAAGTGGGTGAAATGCTCGGCCGGGGTTTCTGGCACGTCGAGTTGGGCGCGGCGGGCGAATGCACGCACTTGGGTCGGCCTGGACGGGTTCTGCCAATAGGCTGTCGTCAGCCCGATCGGGTCCTTCGCCGGGACCGGGGTGAGCCGCTGCTCGAAGGTACGCCGCACTGCCTCCGATAGCGTTGCGCGGTCGAATTCGAAACGACTTGCTAGATGGTGCAAGTCGAAGAAGTCCTTGATTCGGCTGTTGCGGTCGCCGAGCACAACCATCGCTTCCAGTTTCTCCGCCACCACCGCTTCCCGGGGATAGGCGAGTACCCTCGGAGGTGGAAAGTCGAGCAGCGTCGGATAGATGCAGAGAGTGGGCGCCGGCCAGACCGTCTTTCCCACGCCCATGTCAACTTGGAGCCTCAGTCGTGCCTTGCCGACGCGGGCCAGCATGGTGGCCCGCGCGCCAGCGTATTCGTCTTGGGCACGGATCGCTTCGACGGTGATGCTCCGGGTCTCGAAGTGGACGGCATCCGCCGTAACGGGCGTCATGACGACGGTGCTCAAGTCTTGCCGGATGCTTTCGAAGTCGCCGTCCCCCCGGCGCAGCAGGTCGAGGTCGCGGGTGGCGCGATAGGGGTGGTCCGACCACAGCCTGAGCAGCATGGCGCCCTTCAGCACAAAGCGCTCGCGCAGGTCGGATGCGCCGAGACGGTGAAGGAATCGTTCGAGGCAGTAGCTCGTCAGGAGGGTCTCGTGGTTGGCTCCGCTCTCCCTGGCTTGGTTAAGCAGGCGGGCCGCGATCGATGCAGCGAGGTTGTTTTTGCCGGTCATGCGATGGCGTCCAGATAGGGTTGCATCACGCGCGACACGCGACAGACGCGGGCGAAGTGGGCCAGCTCGTCGGCATGCCCGCGGTACTTGCGGCTGAAGTCGCGCAGCGCTTCGACTGCAACGTCGATTCCTACCTTATTGCGGTACTTGAAGCAATCGGCGACAGTCTTGGCCGGCGAGTAGACGCGCACGGTCACACCTTCCACCCGGTGCTCCTCGACGCCCTCCGCATAAGCCGGGGCGGAGAATCGCGCGACGCGCAGCCGCGGGTAGTCGAGGCGGGGAAGACGCGACTTCTCGGGCAGCGCGATCCATACCTCTGCCGGGGATTGGGTGGTCAGATCATGAAATCGCAGCGCAGTGAGCAGGCAGAACACTCCCTGCGGCACCAGTTTGGCGACGTGGGCGAGGGTGTGCATGGCTGTAGGCTCATGCTCCGCGGCAACGTAGATGCCGCGGCCGCGGCGTTGAAGCAGCCCCCGGCGCACCATGCGAGCAAGCTGTGCACGCGTGACGCCATGGCTCTCGAGCTCTTTCGGGCGGGCGAGGCCCAGCTTGCGGACCAGTCGGAGAGTCCGATCCTGGGTGGTGGTGATCATGACGCCTACATGATACGAAACGTCGGGGGTTATGCGCAACCCCCGACGTTTCGTATCACCCGGCGAGCCGCGATCATGCTCGCGGATGACGCCGCCCGCGACCGGCCGCAGCCACCCTGCCCTCGACGCCGCCCGCCGTGGTGGAAATAAACGCCGGCACTTGCGACCAAGTGCCGGCGTTTATTCGGCCACTCTGCGCCCTCGAAGTCGAATTTCTCCAACCCCTCGCGCATGTTGGGGCTGAAGCCGGCGATGTAGTTGCGCAGGTTGGCGGCGAGGTGCGGGGCGTCGGCGAGGAGCTTGTCGAAATCGTAGCGCGAGGTGTTGGAGAAGGCGAAGCCCGACCCCCGCCGCAGCTGCGCGTCCTGCTGCTCGAGCCCTTGGTTGCGCAGGGCCGCCTGGCGCTTGAGCACCGTCTCCTCGGTGTCCGCCAGCACGCAGTCCAGCCGCCGCAGCACGGTCAGGGGCAGGATCACGTCCTGGTACCGGCCGCGCCGGAAGGCGTCGCGGATCAGGTCGGCGACGCCCCACAGAAAAGCTGACGATCTCGCTGTGATTCACCTTCGGCTCCCCCCATCGCCGGCCGCCGCCCTCAGAGCATGCGGATCTTGTTCTTCAGGATCAGCAGCTCGAAGGCTACCGCCGCCTTGCGGGCGAGGCGCTTGAGGACCTCCACCGGCACCTCCCCCAGCTCCTCGCCGCCGTTGTCGCCGTAGAGATAGCACACCACCCGTTCGCCGAGGGCGATCGGCAGCACGATGCATTCCTTCGGCGGTTCGCCGAGGGCGAGGAGGAGGCTCTGGTGGGCGGGGAAGGGGGGCAGGGGGCCGCGCCAGACGCCCAGGCCGCGGCCGACGTTCTGGAAGACCGAGGGCTGATCTTCGGCGATCTCGATGCCGCGCACGGCGACGAAGGAGAGGTCGCGGCCTTCGCCGCGCCAGCCGAGGATGCGCTTGCGGCGGCGGAAGAGGAGCAGCCGCCGGCTGAGGTAGGGGGCGCAGAAGTCGAGCACCAGGTCGGCGATCTCGTCGCGGATGTCCGCTTTCTGCAGGGCCTCGGCGCAGGCCGCCAGCCGCGCCTCGGGCGATGCCTCTCCCTCCTCCGTCCCCTGGGCGTAGAGCAGCGCCCGATCCTCCTCGTTGAGCTCGATGAAGCGCGGCGCCGGCTGGCGCCGGCGGCGCCGGCGGCTGGCGCCGGCGGCGGCGGCCGGCGGGGGGGCGGGGGCGGCCGGTTGCGC
>RFGL01000007.1 GCA_003697015.1 Acidobacteriota bacterium
GGCGCTGCGGCGCCGGCGCGGCCGCGCCGTTGAGCGGCTCGCCGGCGAAGGCGACTTCGGCCACCGGCCGGCCGCCGAGATCGAAGAAGCGGGCGACGAGCTGCGGCGGCTGCGGCAGGGGACCGAAGATCCGCAGCTCCGCCTGCTGCGTCCGGCCGCTGGCCAGCACCGGGATGATCGCCGGCGGCGCTTCGTCGCCGTCGTCGCGGCCGTCGCGAGCGACGATCCATCCCGCCGCCGGATCGGCGAAGCGCGGCGGCAGCAGCAGGGGGGCGGCGGGCGTCGGCTCGGGCACCACCAGCGGCAGAACGCGGAGGGCGAATCGCTGGGAGCGCGGCTCCCGCGCCAGCACCCGCAGCTCGTAGCTGCCGGGCTCGAGGGCCAGCTCGCCGCCCAGCTTGAGGCCGCCGTCGTAGAGCGCCGCTCCCAGCTGCTCGAGATCGAGACGGACGGAGCGGGCGAGGAAGCCGGCCACCGCGCCATCGGCGAGGGCGTAGGCATAGAGCTCGACCGTCAGCCGCGCCTCCGCCGGCGGCTCGCCGAGCAGACCGGCACCGTCGATCTCGACCCACAGCTCGACGCTGCCGGTGCCGTCGGCGCGCGCCCGCGGCGCCGCCAGCGCCGCCATGCGGAAGGCTCCCCCCGCCCGCCCGGCCAGGATCAGGTTGGCGACGTCCGCCCGCAGGCCCGAAAGCGGCCGCCACCGAACCTCCGCCAGCGGCTGCGCGCCCGCGGTCGTGCCGAGCGCCAGCGCCAGCACCGCCAGTCCCCAGCCCACCCAGCCGGCCGCCAGCCGGCTCGCCCCCGCACCCGCGCGACGTCGCTGCTCGATTCCTCGGCGCATCAGATCACCAGCCTAGCCGAATCCCCTCCTCCATCGCCACTCGGGCGGGGCGAGCCGGGGACGGCGGGGACGAGATGCCACGCGACGGCGTCAGCCTTTTCCTTTCGCTTTGCCCAGGCGTACGCGGGTGCCGACGGTGGAGCTCTTGGCGGCGAGGTCGTCGCGTACGCTGACGGCGATCGATTGCTCGCCGCGGCGCATGCGGAGGTTGGTGCGGTAGCTGGCGATCTGGGACATGGCGGCGAGCATGTTGGCGTTGGGGATGGTGACCGGCACCGGTACCTTCGTCGGCGGCGACATGCGGCCCTTGTCGTCGCGGACGACGACGAAGATCGACACGTTGCCGGAGTGATTGTCGGCTTCGGGCAGGAGCACCAGGTTGGCGATCGGGAAGCGGATCTCGATCGGTTGCAGGTAGGTGCCGTCCTTCTGCCGCTCGGCATCCCCCAGCAGCAGGCGGACGTCGAGGGGATTGTCGCCGGCATCGAAGAAGAGCGCCGCCACCGTGCGGTCGCTCATCTGCTGGTCGGCGGTCTTGGCGCGGTAGGTCTCGAGGTAACGCACCTCGACCCCGGGTCGCTTGACCCGGACCTTGATGCGGTGGGTCTTGCCGTCGCCGCCGTGGGGGGCGGGGTAGCCGAGGGAGTAGTAGGCGCTGACGTCGCTCTCCAGCCGATCGAGGAGCCAGTCGGTGCTGGAGACGTCGACCGCCGCTTCGCCGCCGGTGCCGCGGGCGAGGAAACGCAGGCCCTGGTTCTCCTGGGTGACGTTCTGAAGAGCGAAGCTGGCGGTGCCGACGGCGCTGTCGTTGGCCGCCGAGATCGCCCGCATGGCGGCGTTGCGACCGTTGCCGATGGGGTAGAAGACGACGCCGCTGGCGCTGGCATCGGCGATCAGCTCGAGGAGCTCCTGGCTGGTGTCAAACTCGTCGATCACGTCCTGGACGGTGGTGAAGCCGACCTGATCGCCGTAGGCGCGGGCGTACTTGGCTGCCCACACGCTCAGCGGCAGCTCCCCCGGTCGCAGGGGCAGTCGGTCGGCGACGTAGAGCAGGACCTTGCGCCCGGGAAGGCCCGCCAGCGAGCCGAGGAAGCCCCGGGTGACGACCGACGAACGGCGTACCTTCTGGAAAATCTCGGCGGCGAACGTCTGGGCGCGGCTGTAGGTGGCGACGGCGTCGGCCTCGCCGAGGTCGAGGCCTCCCGGGCCGACGGTGCCGGGGCTGGCACCGAGCTCGACCTCGCGCACGATCCGTCCCTCGGTGCTGTCGTCGAGATTGCCGCTGCCGGCGCGGCGGGACAGGCGGTCGAGAACCGCGTCGACCTCCCTGCGATCGCGGGTGAAGCGCTGCTCGATCTTGATCGCCTGATCCTTGCTCGCCACCATCACCTGGGCGCCGCGCTCGATCAGGCCGTCGAGGCGTTGGGCGAGGGCGTCGAAGACCGCCCGGCGGCTGGTCGGGGAGAGGAAGGCGTTGTCGACCAACACGATCACCGCCGAGTGCTCGTTCGCCAGCGGCACCGGCTGCGGCGCGGGCTCGCCGTCGCCGGCCGGCGCCACCCGCCGGCCGTTCTCCACCCGGTGGAAGTTGGTGATCGCCACCGGCTCGCCGTCGTCGAAGACCTCGAAGTCGTCCCGCGTCAGGTCGGTCACCGGCCGGCCGTTCTCGGTCACCACCACCTCGACGTTGACCAGGGTGACGTCGAGGGTCTCGATGAAGATGCCGTGGCGGCTGGCGTCCTCGTCCGCCGCCGGCTGGGCGCCGAGCCCGGAGCCCAGCACCATGCCGGTGAGGAGGGCTGTGCCGAGGACCTTGCGCCACCGGTCGATCCGTACGCTCATCGCCGTTCTCCTCCCGCCTGGCTCCGGGCGGCGCGGCTGGCGATCACCACCTCGCGTTCCAGCTGGCCGCCGTCGCCGCTGCGGGCGTTCTTGAACACCGCCACCAGGCGGTACTCGCCGAGGGGCAGCTCGACCCAGCCGTCGATCACCAGGGGCTCCTCCTCCTCGGCCTCCCACACCGCCCGCGGGTAGGCGTGGTTGACGAAGTGGTAGACGTCGGCCAGGCGCTGCGCTCCCTGCTCCACCCGCACGTGCAGGGTGAGATCCGCCGCCACCACCTCCCGGCCCGGCGCGTAGCCCAGATCGCGCGGGTTGGCGACGATGCGGAAGGGCACGTGGAGGGCCTCGTCGCGGCGGTCGCTCAGGCGCTGGGGCCGCCCGAGGTCGATGCGGCCGCGGAAGTTGGCCAGGGCCAGCTGCAGCTCCTTCGGCCGGGCATAGCTGCCGCGCTGGTGGGTGATGCGGACGCCCTTGCGCGCGCTGCGTACGACCACCTTGGACAGCTGGTCGCGGGTGAGGATGACGTCGGTGTAGTAGCCGAGGTAGTAGCCCCCCCGCTCCAGGTCCATCGCCCGCTTGACGCCGTCGAAGAGATCCTGCGAGACGACGAAGCTGCCGCCGGTGGTGCGGGCGATCTCGCGCAGGTCCTGCTGCGGCGCGGTCCAGGCGGCGTGCATCGGCTGGGCACCGGGCTGGTAGGCGTGGGCGAGGCGGGCGCCGTGGTCGCCGGTCGGTGCCTGGGTGCGGTCGACGAAGTGCAGGGTCACCTGGTTGCGGATCGCCAGGTCGAGCACCTCGTCCATGCGCAAGCGCTCGCCCTCGCCGCTCATGATCTCCAGCTGCACCTGGCCCAGCTCGAGGGCGTTGCCGAATACCGCCCGCATCGCCTCGACGATCTCCGGCGCCGGGTTGACCGCCGTGCCGTGGGTCACCGCCACCACCGACTTGCGGCCGTCGAGGCCGCCGGCGAAACGGATCAGCCCCTCGAGACCGATCAGGAAGTCCCGCGCCCGCGGCCGCACCTCGTCGGCGTATTCCCGCGCCACCGCCTCGACGCAGTCCTCGTCCGGCGTCTTGATGAAGACCCCCCCCGCCTCTTCCTCGATGCAGTCCTCGAAGCGGTCGATCAGCTGCCGGATGCGCAGCTGCAGGTCGATCTGCGGCCGCCGCGGCTGGTCGAAGGCGTCGCGGATGGCGCGGGTGATGGCGCGCCGGTCGCTGGTGAAGGGTTGGTCGAGGTGGATCTCGCCGTTGAACGACACCACCGCCGCGCGGTAGGAGGGGTCGAGCCCTTCGTCGACGAAACGGATCAGCTGCTGGATCGCCAGGCTCTTGCCCAGGGGCTGATCGTTCTCGACGTCGATGTAGAAGATCACGTGCTGGGGCTCGACCGAACCGGAGGCGGCGGCGTCGTCGGCACCGCCGGGCAGCTCGAGCTTGAGCCGCACCTCCGGCAGCGGGCGCTCCGGCCGCGGCTTGTGGAAGGGCTCGAGGAAGGCGATCCGCATCGGCCGCCCGTCGTGCTTGACCTCCACGTCCTCCGGCCGCAGGTCGGTGATCGGCCGGCCCTTGCGGTCGTGGGCCAGGATCGGGATCTGCACCAGCCGCACGTCGATCTCCTCGCCGAACTGTGCGCTCGGCTCGGGCTGTGGCTCCTCCTGGGCGGGGGCCGGCAGGGCGCAGAGGAGGAGGGCGGCGAGGGTCGCGGGCACCAGGTCCTTCGGTCTCATCGGGTCGATTCTCCTTCGGTCGGTCGGCCGGCTGCCGGCGGCGCCTCGCTCACGGGCCACCTCCGCCGGACGTTGCCGACGGTCGGATCCCGTTGCGATAGCGCTCGAGGCCGGCGCGCAGGCGCTCGGCGACGCCGGCGTCGGCCCGCTGCTCGCTCTCGGCCACCAGGCGTGCCTGCCAGGTGGCCGCCGCCTCAAAGTCGCCGAGCTCGGCGTAGGCCATGGCGACGGTCTCGCCGTGGGCGAGCTCGCCGGTGGCGCGGTAGACCTCGAGCGCCAGCTCCAGGGCACGCTGCGGATCGCGCACCGCCGGCAGGGGGCAGAGCACCAGCAGGCGGGCCAGGGCGTGGCTCAGCTCGGGGTCGCCGGGCAGCGCTTCGAGGCCGGCTTCGAGGGCTGCCCTGGCTTCAGGATATCGCCCGCCGAGGGCCAGGGCCGCGGCCTGGGCCAGGCGGACCTGGCGCAGGGTGGGGTCGCGCTCCAGGATCTGCTGGTAGAGCGCCGCCGCCGGGTCGAAACGACGCTGGCGGGCGAGGGCGTCGGCCCAGGCGCGCAGCGGCTCCAGCTCCTCCGGCGCCGCCTGCGCCGCCGCCCGGTAGGCCGCCAGCGCGCCCTCGATCTCGCCGTTGCGCTCGAGCACGACGGCCAGCATGCGCTGGGCGTCGGCGTCGGAAGGATCGAGGCGGACGGCGGCCTCGAGGTGCCGTCGCGCCGCGGCGTCCTCCCCCAGGCGGGCGTGGAGGGCGCCGAGGTTGAGGTGGGCGAGGGCGAGCTCGCCATCGACGCGCAAGGCCTGCCGGTAGTGCTCCATCGCCGCCCGCGTCTGCCCCCGGCGCTCGAGCACCGAAGCCACTCCCAGGAGGCCGCGGGGGTCTTCCGGCCGGCTCGCCGCCGCCCGGCGATAGGCCGCCAGGGCGTCGTCCAGCCGGCCCTCGAGGAAGGCGCGGTCGGCGGCCAGCAGATCGCGCTCGGCCAGGGCCGACGAGGCGCGCAGCTCGGCGAGCAGGGGATCGGCGAAGCGTACCGGTGACGGCCGGTAGGCGGCGGCGTGCCGGCGGGCGGGTTGCGCCTTGCCGAGGCGGCGGTAGAGCTGCGCCAGGTTGGCGTGGACCTGGCCGGCCTCGGGCTGGCGCTCGAGGCAGGCTTCGAATCTCTCGATCGCCCGCTCGACGTCGCCGGCCCGTTGCGCCAGGCGTCCCAGGCCGCAGAGCGCCGCGGCGGCGTCGGGCCGGCGGGCGAGCGCCGTCTCGTAGGCCGTGCGGGCGTCGTCCAGGCGCCCGAGACGGAGGTAGGCGTCGCCCAGCCGCAGCAGGGTGGGCAGGTCGTCGGGGGCGAGCCCGCGGGCTCGTTCGAGGCCCGAGACGGCGGCCTCGAGGTCGCCGGCCTCGAGCTCGAGCAGGGCCAGCAGGTAGGGCCAGCGCGGGGCGCGCGGATCGACCTCGAGCAGGGCGTGGTAGCAGGCCCGGGCGGCGGCGGGGAAGCCGTGCACGTGGTAGGCCCGGCACAGCTCGCCGGCGATGGCGGCGAGGCGCGACGGCGGCAGCTCGCCCGTCGCCACCGCCTGCTCCAGCGCCCGGCGACGGCCGGCGAGAACCTCGCGCACCGCCGGCTCGATGCCGTCCAAGGGCGGTTCGGGCAGGGCCGTAAACGCCGTCCAGGGCGCCTCCGCAGCACGTACCGGAGCGCTCCAGGCGACGGCGATCAAGGCCAACGCCAGGGGGCGGGCGATCGACGCCGGCAGGCTCATCGCGGCTCCCAGGGCGGCGGGGCGTTCTCGCCGCGCTCGAAGCGCGCCAGGTTGCTTGCCAGGCGCTCCGTCCAGTCGTCGTCGCCGAGGCCCTCGGCTTCGGCCAGCAGGCGGCGCTGCCAGCGCACCGCTTCGGCGAAGTTGCCGGCGGCGGCGTGGGCGATGGCGACGGTCTCGCCGTGGGCGAGGGTGGGGCGGGCGGCGAAGACCTCGAGGGCGAGCTCGACGGCGCGCCGGCCGTCGCGCACCGCCGGGTCCGGGCAGCTGGCCAGAAAGCTCGCCAGCACGTGCTTGAGCTCCAGGTCCTCGGGCGTCGTCTCGAGCCCCGTCGCCAGCACGTCGGCGGCCTGCCGGTAGCGGCCGGCGAGGGCCAGGGCGGTGGCCCCGGCCAGACGTGCGGGGCGGTGGGCCGGCACCCGCCGCAGGAGCTCGAGATAGTGCTCCGCCGCTTCGCCGTAGCGCCCGCCGCGGGCCAGTAGGTTGGCCAGCTGAAAGCGCGCATCGACCGCTTCGGGGTCGAGCTCGAGAGCGGCCGCGAAGGCATGCGCCGCGGACTCCTCCCGGCCGCGGCGCAGGGCGATCACCCCCAGGTTGTGGTAGGCCAGGGCGTGGACGCCGTCCTCCGCCTCCAGCTCCAGGACGCGGCGCAGTTCCTCCTCGCCGCCTTCCAGGTCGCCGCCGTCGATCAGGGCGGTGGCCAGGTTGAGCCGCACCGCGGCGTCCTCCGGCAGGCGGGCGAGGAGTGCTCGCAGCTCCGCCGCCGCCTCGGCGTGACGGCCGAGGGCCTTCAGCGACCGTGCCCGGCCGACCAGGGCCGGCCGGCTCTGGGGGGAACGGGCGAGCACCGCGTCGTAGCGCGCCAGGGCGCTCGCCGCCTGGCCGAGATCCAGCTCGACGGAGGCCAGGTCGAGTTGGGCGGCGTCGTCCTGCGGGTCGAGCCGCACCGCTGCCGCCAGCTCGTCCGCCGCCGCCCGCTGCTCGCCGAGGGCGAGGAGCAGTCGCGCCAGGGCGTGGCGGTAGCGCGGATTGCGCGGCTCCAGCTCGACCGCGGCGGCGAAGTGCCGCCGCGCCTCCTCGAGCTCCCCCAAACCCTCGTAGACCGCCCCCAGTCCGCGCTCGGCGCGGGCGTTGGCGGGCTCGGCGGCCAGCGCCCGGCGGTAGCTCTCCCGCGCCGCCTCGAGATGACCGGCGGCGAGGGCCCGATCGCCGGCGACGAGGTGGAAATCGGCCCCCGCTGCCGCCGCCCGCAGCGCGGCGACCCGGGGCTCGGGGAAGACCACCTCCCCGGGGCCGTAGAGCCCGGCATGGGCCGCCGCCCGTTCGCCGTCGCCGAGCTTGCGGTAGGCCTGGGCCAGGAGGGCGTGCAGCCGCCGCGCCGCCGGCTGCAGCGCCAGGGCGCGCTCGAGATGGGCGATCGCCGCCGGCAGATCCCCCGCCGCCAGCGCCGTGCGACCGAGGCCGTCTTCGGCGGCGGCCGCGGCGGCGGAATCGAGCGCCAGGACGCGTTCGAAGGTGGCGCGGGCTTCCTCCAGCCGGCCGAGCTCGCGCAGGGCCGTGCCCAGGCGCAGGAGGGCGGCGACGTCGTCGCTGCGCCGCTCGACGACCGCAGCGAAGCCGGCGACGGCGTCGGCGAAGCGGCCGTCCTCGAGCGCCAGGAGGGCGAGGTAGTAGGGCCAGCGGACGTCCTCCGGCGCCAGCTCGGCGGCGTTCCGGTAGCACGGCTCGGCGGCGGCCAGCTGGTGGGCGTGGTAGAGCATGCCGAGCGCTCCGAACGCCGCCGCCAGCTCCGCCGGCGGAGCGTCCTGCCGCGACAGCAGGGCGTCGAGCTCGGCCTGGCGGGCGGCGATCCGCGCCTCGACCGCCGGCTCGAGGCCGTCGAGCACCGGGCGGGGGACGGGCTCGAGCCCGGCGGCCGCCGCAAGGGGCAGCGCCAACGCCGCGGCGGCGAGCCCCAGGCGCGCCGCCGCCGCCCGCCGCCCGATCATGGCGGCGCCTCCAGCGGTTTCCCCGTGCCCCGCTTCAGGGTGGCGTAGGTGCGGAGCGGGGTGGGGGGGAAGGTCTCGCGCAGGCCGTCCGGCCAGTGGACCACGATGGCGGTGACCTGGGGCCGGTCGCCGAGGCCGACGGTGAGCCGCGGATCGTTGGCCGAGGCGTAGCTGCCCGCCATCCGCACCAGCCGCCAGAGGGTCGCCGCGTCGCGGCGCTTGACGCCGACCCAGGCGCCGGGGACGTCGCTGGCGCCGTCGACCAGGCGCAGACCGAGCCACGGCCGGTCCTGGCCGGCGGCGTTGATCAGGATCTGCGCCGGCCCGCCGTTGTTGGTGACGACGACGTCGACGTCGCCGTCCTGGTCGAGGTCGCCGAAGGCGGCGCCGCGGCTCACCAGAGAGGTGGCGAAGGCGGTGCCGGCGCGCTCCGTCACGTCCTCGAAGCGCACCTGGCCGGTGGCGTCCGGGCCGAGGTTGCGGAACAGCTGGTTGGGCTGGTGAAAGGGGTGGGGATCGCCGCGCTGGACCAGTTCTTCGATGGTGGTGACGGCGCCGTTGACCGCCAGCAGGTCGAGCCAGCCGTCGTTGTCGTAGTCGATCCAGGCGACGCCGAAGCCGGTGGCCTGCCAGCTCGCCAGCCCCAGGCCGCTCGCCCGGCTGCGGTCGTCGAAGCCCCCCTGGCCGTCGCCGGCGTAGAGGGTGTTGGTCTCCTTCTTCAGGTGGGTCATGAAGAGATCGAGGTCGCCGTCGGCGTCGTAGTCGCCGGCGTCGACCCCCATCGACGCCTCGGGCTCGCCGCGCTCGTTGACCGCACAGCCGGCGAGCAGCGCCAGATCCTCGAAGCGCACGCGGCCGCCGGCGTCCGGTCCCAGGTTGTGCCACAGATTGTTGGGCACCCCGTCGTTGGCGACGTAGAGGTCGAGGCGGCC
Source organism: Acidobacteriota bacterium (assembly GCA_003697015.1). Lineage (GTDB taxonomy): Bacteria > Acidobacteriota > Thermoanaerobaculia > Multivoradales > J023 > J023. The sequence goes on from RFGL01000007.1 coordinate 9,081, forward strand.
GTCGCCGTCGAAGTCGGCCGGGATCGCCCCCAGGGCATAGCCGCGGGCCCCGCCGAGGCCGGCGCTCAGGGTCGCCTCGGTGAAGCGGCGGCCGCCGTCGTTGTGCAGCAGGCGGTCCCCCTCCGGCTCGTAGCTCGCCGGCGAGCAGTAGTCGGCCAGGCCGGCGGGGGATACGCAGCGCTTGTGGATCGCCGGCCGGAAGGCGGCGTAGTTGCCGACGAAGAGGTCGAGCCAGCGGTCGCCGTCGTAGTCGAAGAAGACCGCCGGCACGCTCCACCGGTGGTCGTCGCTGCCGGTGGCGGCGGTGACGTCCTCGAAGGTGCCGTCGCCGCGGTTGCGCCACAGCTGGTTGGGGCCGTAGTTGGTCAGGTAGAGGTCGGGGTGGCCGTCGCGGTCGTAGTCGCCGGTCGCCACCCCCATGCCGTAGCCGGTGGCGCGGATGCCGCTCTCGGCGGTGACGTCGGTGAAGCGCAGCTGGCGGCTGCCGTCGGCCCGCAGCGTCAGGTCGTTGCGGTAGAGACGATCGCTCGGCGGCGCCTCGTCCGCCCCGGCGAGGGAGCCGCCCTGCACCAGGTAGAGATCGAGATCGCCGTCGCCGTCGTAGTCGACGAGGCCGGCGCCGGCGCCCATGATCTCGGGGAAGTAGCGCTCTCCCGTGGCGCCGGTAAGGTGGACGAAGTCGACGCCAGCGGCGGCGGTACGGTCGACGAAGATCGCGCCTTCCTCGCCGCGGGCCGGCCCACCGGGGGCCGATGCGGCGCCGGCGAGCAGGAAGGCGGCGAGGAGCGTTCGGCGGGTGGTCCGTGCGGTCGGCTTGAATCGTCGCGTCATGCCGTTGTCCGGCGTTTCCCCCCCATTCCTCCAAGACCCGCGCGGGCGGCGCCGGCCGGAGCCGTTGCCGCCCGCGGGGCGGGCCGCCGGCGGGGCGGCCCTTCCATGGTATCCGCCCCGGATCAGAACTTGATGCCGACGGTGAGGAAAATCTGCCGCGGCAGCTGGAAGTCCCGTTCGTTGCGGATCTGGCCGAAGCCGGTGCAGTCGACCGACGGCCGGTCGTTCAGGCCGCAGTTGCCCTGGGGAGCGAACTGCAGGATGCCGTTGACGGTGGTGGTGCCGCCGACGGTGTTGAACGACGTCAGGGTGTCGTTGTCGAGGGCGTTGAGCGCCGTCAACTTGACCCAGAAGTCGAGGTCCTTGAAGATCGGCACCTCGTAGCGGACGCTGACGTCGAGTGTGTTGAAGTCATTGAAGCGGAACGGGTTACGCCCACCGAAGAAGTGGGTGTAGGTGGTGCCCCTATCGCCCAGGTAGACCGGGTCGTCGGCCAGCGGCACCGTCGCCGTCAGGCTGTAGACGGCGCCCGAGCTGTAGTTGAAGATGCCCGACAGGGCGAGGTTGCCGCTGCGACCGAAGTCGAAGCGGTAGGTACCCCAGAGGAAGAAGCGGTGCTTGATGTCCTCGTCGGTGAGGCCGAAGGGTACCGCCGCTTCCTCCGGCCGCGAGCGCTCGAAGTCGCCGATCGGGCTGCCGGTGGACGGGGTGTTGGTGCCCTCGCCCTCGTAGTTGCCCCGATTCTCGCCGAAGGTGTAGTTGCCGCCGATGCTCCAGCGCCGCGACGGACGATAGTCCCACTGCACCGAGAAGGCCTCGTACTCGCGCCGCGCGCGGGCGGTGTTGGCCCAGATCTGGGTGTCGACGGTGGCGACGTTGCCGCCCGGATCGACGACGCCGGTGAAGTTGCGCGCCGGGCAGCCGTCGATGGCCAACCCGAAGACGCAGACCTCGCCGATGAAGTCGTCGAGCAGGTTCTTGAACTCGCGGTTGATGTAGCTGAAGGAGATCGAACCGGAGTTCCCCGCCAGGGCGTGGCGGACCGAGAACTGCAGGTCCTGGGCGAACGGTGCGTCGAGGTCGTTGGCCAGGAAGGTGGTCGGCTGGTCGGGCGACACGAAGGCGAGGATCGCACCCCAGTTCGAGTCGTCGCGCAGCAGCTGACCGATGGTCGTGCCGTCGACTCCGAGCAGGGTCGGGCCGACGTAGGCGCGGTCGATCCGCGGCGCGCTGGAGACGCCGGTGACGTCGTTGGCGATGTTGTCGTTGAAGCGCGCGACGTACTTGCCCCAGGTGCCGAGCACCTGCCAGTTCGGGCTGATGTTGTAGGTCACGCCGAGGCGCGGCGAGATGTCCTGGAAGTCGACGCCGAAGGTCGGCAGCGGACCGGAGCCGCTGTAGTCCTCCCAGCGCAGGCCCACCTCAACCCGGAACTTGCCGTAGTTGACCGTATCCTGGACGTAGAGCGCGGTGTTCTCCAGCTCCTGATCGCCACCCAGGGAGAGGGCCTCCCAGCGCCGGGCGGCACCCGAGCGGACGTTGAACAGCGAGTTGCCGTTGGCGTCGGTGCCGGCGAAGAGATCCGGGTTGAGCCCGAGGAAGTTGAAGCCGGTCGACGACTGGCGGTTCTCGCCGCCGGTGATCGAGGAGACGTACTGCACGCCGGCCTCGATGTTGTGGGTGCCGATCTTGTTGGTGTGGATCGCCTGGGTGACGTTGGCCGAGATGGTCTCGTTGTCGCGGATGCTGGGGTCGTTGAAGTCCCACCAGTGGTTGTTGAACACCGCCCCGAGACCGAAGTCGAAGATCGGATCGCCGAGGGCCGGGTCGCCGCCCGAAGCGATGGCCACGTCCTTGGTCGTCGCCTGCACCTCGAAGAAGAGATTCGAGGTCAGGACGCCCTGGTAGGCCAGGGTGTTGGCGTCGCGGTCGTCGCTGCGGATGCCGGTGTGGGCGCGGGCGTCGCCGGCCGCCAGGCCGGCGCGGTTGGAGCGCGCCCGCTCGAATTCCAGCCGGCTGATGTCGATGATGTGGTTCGACTGCGGCGCGGCGCGGAACTTGAGCTGCTTGCGCTCCTCGTCGTCGGTCTCGGTGACCGATTCCCGGGTGGCGACGGTGGTGCGGGAGATGCCGCTCTTGGGGATCTCGCGCAGGCCGCCGAAGAACCACAGGCGGTCCTTGAGCACGTAGCCGCCGCCGGTGAGCTGGTAGGTGAACTTGTTGTCGTCCTCCTGCTCCTCGCCGAACGGGCTCTTGGAGTTCCAGGACTGGTTCTCAACCTCGGTCCGGAACGTCGCCTCGAAGTTGTTCGAGCCCGACTTGGTGATGGCGTTGATCACCCCGCCCTGGAAGCGGCCGTAGCGCGCGCTGACGCCGGAGGCCATCACCTGCACCTCCTCGACCGCATCCTCGATGTAGAGCACCGGGGCGCCGCCGAAGTAGGGGTCGGAGACCTCCGCCCCGTCGAGCATCACCACCACGTCGTAGGTCGGGGCGCCGGCGATCGAGTAGCCGCCGCCGGACGGGTCGCGGTCGGAATTGGTGTGCGGGCCGTTGGGCGACACGTTGGGCGCCAGCATGGCGACGTCCTGGATGTCGCGGTCGGGCAGCGGCAGCTGCTCGACGTTCTCCCGGTACTCGAAGTTCTCGCCGGTGACGGTGGTCTCGAGGGCCGTCGCCGCGCCGTAGACCGAGATCTCCTCGGTCACCACCTCGCCGGGCAGGAGGGTGGCGTTGACCGGCACGGTCTCACCCACCCCGAGGCGGAAGGAGTAGGCCTGCGGTTGCAGGCCGGGCGCGGAGATCACCACGCTGTAGTTGCCTACCGGCAAAAGCCCGATCAGGAAGCGACCGTTGGGGTCGGTCTTGGTCGAGCGCTCGAGACCGGTATCGGTCGAGCTGGCGGTGACGTCGGCACCCTCGATCGGCTTGCCGTTCTCGTCGACCACCGTGCCGGTGATCTCGCCGGTGATCTTGGCCTGGCCGTAGGCGAGTGCCGGCACCAGCAGCAAGATCAGGAGTGCGAAGAAAGCCTTTCTCACGATGGGAGCCCCCTTTCTTGAAGGTTGTCTCTCGGCGCGATCGCTCGCGAGCACTGTGCCCGGATGAGCTATCCGTCGTCGGCGGGAGACGTTCGCACCAAAGTCCTCAGACAGGGCAGGAGCAAGCTCCGTGCCATCGTCCGGAGAGACTCCAGATCGCGTGATCGTCACGCCCGCCGCCACGATCTGCGGCAAAAAGCCCAGAAGTGGACGCTATTCTAGCGCATCCGAAGGCGATTTGTCTGGCCGATGCGGAGAACCGGCTCAACAGCTTGAATGGCGGCAGAAATCCGAATTCGGATTTTTGGATCCGGCGACATGTCTATGCTTTTGAAGCATTTCGAGGGAGGGTCAGCAGAACCTCGAATGGGCGGATGTCGATGCCGACGTCGGTGCCGGTGGCCTGGCGGACGAGGCGGCTGATGCGACGGATCCCGGTGCCCGCGCGGGTCACCAGTCCCGCGTCGGCGAGGCGGGTGTAGATCGCCGGATTGCGCACCACGTGGACCCCCGCCCGCATGGCCTCCTCGTCGACGGTATTCGGTGGCTTCCCGGGGGTGTGCACCTCGATCCGGTCGTCGAAGACGAAGAGACGGATCGGGCCATGGACGGTGTAGTCGCGATGGACGACGGCATTGACCACCGCTTCGCGCAAAGCCTCTTTGGGAACTTCCGGCCGTGGCTCCGGAAGGAATCCCTCGATCCTGTGCGGCTGGCGCAGGTGGACGTCCAGGAAGCGTTCGGCTTGTTCCAAGACCTCCAGCAGTCGCCCGCGGCAGTCCTTGCGGTCGGATGGCTCGAGGGCGCTGTCCGTACCCGGGAAACGTGCCGCATTGATCTGCGCGAAGGGCAGATGTTCCTGCGGTCGCCGGCCGAAGAGGAGCAGGCCGGCGATGGTCGGATGGGAGCCGGACAACAGCTTCCAGCTGCGGAGAAGCCGCTCCGGGTCGTGCCCGAGCTCCGTTTGGCCGGTCTCTTCGAGATAGCTCTCGAGGGCGGCGAGGTCGAGGTCGGTCAGCGACAGGCGAAGGAGGGGCGTCTCGTCATAGAACATGCTCTCCGAGGCTTGAAAGAGTCTCAACAGCTCCTCGCGCGAGGCAGGGCGCCGGCCGGAGGACGTCCGTACGTAGAACTTGCCTTCGTTGGTGGCGTACGGCCGCATGTCGCCCTTGGGCACGTTGACGACGACGACGGGATTCGACTCTTCCGGTCGGAGAACCTCTTGGACGATCGTCACGGGGGGCTCGCAATTGTTGTAGGCGACGTTGTCGACCGTGCGCGTCACGGCGTCAACGTCCTCGACGCCGACGATGCTGCGATCCTCCGCCACCCCGAGGATCAGCTGCCCGCCATCGGTATTGGCGAAGGCGACGAGGGCGGCTGCGAGTCTCTTCGGGCTGACCGGCCACGCCTTGAACTCGGTATGGAGATTCTCCCACCGAGCGATGCGGTCGTAGAGATCCGCCAAGGTCATGGGCGGCCTCGCAGTCCGCGGTACTTCTCGAAGCGCCTTGCGAGGGCTTCTTCGCCGCCTTCCATGATCGTCTTGATCCGCTCCCGAACGTTCGGGTCGTCGATCGAGCCGCGGTCGGAGATCTGTGCTCGTCCGTTCTCCACCTCGAGCGCCAGTACCAGCTCGGCGTCACCGAGGACCGGGATGTTGGCGTTGTGGCTGGCGGCGATGATCTGCCGTCGAGGGCGATCATCCAACCCTTTCTGCTGGCGGAGAATCTGAACCACGTCTTCGTAGACGAAGCGGTTGTCGAGATCGTCCTCGGGTTGGTCGAGTACCAGGACCCTGCCCTCCAGGGCGAAGAGAAGCAGGAGAATGGCCGTCGCCCGTTGGCCGGCGGAAAGCTCGTCGAGCTCCCGATAGTCGTCGCCGATCCTCAGCTTGATCCGAAGGGCGTCCGCAGGGAGGAAGGTCTCGAGCTCGAAGAGGCGCCTCTCGTCCCCGAGCCAGTCAACCAGGCGGCGGGCCATGGTCTCGGTGACGTCGAACTGCTCCGCTACCGCCGCGGCGCCTTCGCGCACCGCCGCCGCGAGGGCAATGCCGTCGGTAGCCTCGGGTGCCGCCAGTCGGTCGATGGCATCCGCGGTGAGGCCGGAGCCCTTCAACAGCGCCGCCAGTTGGACTCGATACCCTTCCTTCTGCCCCTTGAGCTCAACCTCGAGCCGCAATCGGCCTTCGAGTTGGCCGGCGATCTGCTCAGCCCGCTCCCGCCGCAGGCGCTGCACTTCGAGTCGCAAATCGCGAGCCTGCTCTACGAGGGACCGTCTTTCTTGGCGAAGCTTATGGAGATCGGCTTCGTAACGGCGCAGGTGCTCGAGCTGCGGCTCGAGGCCGGCCTTCTCTTCACTCAGGGCGAGCAGACGGTCCGGGTCAAGGGCTTCGGTTTGAGCCTCTTGCTTGATGCGATTGATTTCCTCCTCCAGCGGCTCGACGGCTTTCTGCCAGCGTGGAACGAGCGCTTTGAGCGCGGCAGCCCCTTCACCGAACGCCGCCTCGCCGCGGTCGATCAGGTGGTCGATCGTGCGCTCGAGGTCGTCGATTCTCCGTTCCGCTTCAGCGAGGATCTCCCGCTGGCTGCTGGAGCGCCGGGAGAGGGCGTCCCGGGCCCGTGCCAGGGATGATTCCACCTCGCTTCCGGCGTCCTGCCACGCATCTCGTGCCTCTTGGATGGCGTCGGTCGCGGTGCGCAGCCGTTGGCGATCCTCGCGCAGCCGTTTCGCCTGCTCGAGCTTGGTTGCGGCGCCGTGCTTCTCGTAGACGGCGATCTCGTGCTCGATGCGCTGCAGGCGGTCGCGGAGCTCATCGCGACGGTCGAGGTTCTTGCGGGCCTCGAGCAGTTGCCGTGCGTTGGCGCGCAGCCGGCTCAATGCCTGCTCTACCTTGCGTTCGCAGCTCTTTGCTTCTTCGCCGATCAGCTGATCGAGCAGCGCCAGCCGCTCGCGCTCACTGCGCGAGGCCTCATAGATCTCCCGCTGGCCGAAAACCACCGGTCCGCCGTTCGGACCGAGGGCTTCGGCGGGCGGCGTGGCGACGGTCTTGCCGCTGGCTGCGTCGACCACCCGCGGCTCCTCGCCCCACACCCTGCGTATCCGGTAGCACTGACTTCGCCCCGCGCCGATGGAGCGTTCGAGCTCGAGCTCGACCCTGCCGCCGCTGCCGAGGGCATGGCGCACCAGGTCCTCGCGGCTGCTGGCGTCGGCGTACGGTGGCAGATCGAGGGCGTAGCGCAGCACCTCGACGATCGCCGATTTCCCCGTTCCGCGGCCGCCGATGATGACGTTGAGGTCGTCGTTCCAGCGCATCTCGAGGCGGCCGAGAAAGCCCGATCCGTCGACCGCCATGCGGCGGATGCGCGGGTGCGTGGCCACCGGAGGCTGCCGCCCCACCGCCAAGCGCGTCTGCGGGTCGTGGAGCGCCAGGTGGATGGCTTCGAGGCCGCGATGGCTGAGCTTCAGGTAGGTGGCACGGGGCCTGCCGTCCGCCAGCGACTTGCCGCCGATCTCGTCGATCCGTTTCGGATCGGAGAATTCGACGAAGACGAGACGGTCGAGCAGCGATTCGGGGAGATCTCCGGTCGACCGCAGGGCTTCGATCGTCTTCTCTGAGCAGTGTTCGATCGCGTCTGGCGCGACGTCACGGAGGAATCTCACGGCGTCTTTCGGTTTGTAGCTCTTGGCGAAGCCGCTCTCCTGATCGGGATGAGGCAGAATGAGAACGCAGGGAAAGCGCTCGCGGAGCTTGCTCAAACAGTCCTCGACCCGGCCTTCAGGTTCGATGTCGCGGTGCTTGCCGCGTTCGTCGATCAGAGGCTTTTCCGGACGTCCATCGAGGTGGGGCAGGAATCTGTTGACCTCGTCGACGTCGCGATCCCGATCGAAAATCGCCAGCACGTGCAATCCGTACTTGGGTACCCTGAAGGAGATCTCGACCCCGGGCAGCACCGTGATGCCGCGTTCCGCGGCCCGGTCCCGGATCGACCGGAACCAGCTCACGCGGATGCCGTTGTAGTCGGTGATCGCGGCGACGTCGACGGCGGCGTCGACCAGCCGTTCGACGTAGGCGTCGACCACCTTCCGCCGGCCCGCTTCGCTGCGCACGTCGCTTCCGGGCGGCAGCTTGAAGGTTTCCACCCCGGGGCTGTGGAGATGGAGGTCGACCCGCCGCCACAGCGCCCCCTCGCCGCGGCCCGCCGCGGCATGGCGGCGCTCGGCGATCGAGGTGGGCGAGTGGGGCATCTGACTGTCCTGATGGGCCCAAGAGCTAGGGCGTTGCTCGCGCGGGGTCGATCATAGCCGGAAAACCGCCTGGTTCGCGGATCGCCGTCTCACGCCGTCGGCAGAACGTAGTCGCGGAATTGCTCGCGGAGGGCGGTTTTCTGGACCTTGCCGGTGGCGGTGTGGGGCAGCTCCTCGACGAAGACGACGTCGTCGGGGATCCACCAGCTGGCGACTTTGCCGTCGAAGAAAGCGAGCATCTCGTCGCGGCTGAGCTCGGCGCCGGGCTGTTTGACGACGATCAGCAGCGGCCGCTCGCTCCACTTGGGGTGGGCGACGCCGATCACCGCCGCCTCGGCGACGGCGGGGTGGGCGACGGCCAGGTTCTCGAGATCGATCGAGCTCACCCACTCGCCGCCGGATTTGATCACGTCCTTGGTGCGGTCGACGATCTGCATGTAGCCGTCGGCGTCGATGGTGGCGACGTCGCCGGTCATGAACCAGCCGTCGGGCTTGTGGCTGGGGCTCTCCTCGAGGCGGTAGTAGCCGGCGCAGACGAAGGGGCCGCGCACCTCCAGCTGGCCGCGGCTCTCGCCGTCCCACGGCAGCTCCTCGCCGTCGTCGCCGGTGATCCGCATCTCGACGCCGAAGAGGCCGTGGCCCTGCTTGGCCATCAGCCGCTCGCGCTCCTCCGGCTCCATCTCCGCCCAGTCCGGGCGCGGGGTGTTGACCGTGCCCACCGGGCTCATCTCGGTCATCCCCCAACCGTGGCGGGTGTAGACGCCGTAGCGCTCGAGGAAGGTCTTGATCATCGCCGGCGGGCAGGCGGCGCCGCCGACCATGGTGCGCTCGAGCCTGCCCAGCCCCTTGCCCGACCGCTCGAGGTACTGCAAGAGCGCCAGCCAGATGGTCGGCACCCCCAAGGCGACGGTCACCCCCTCGTCTTCGATCAGCGCCTGCAGCGCCTCGCCGTCGGCCATCTTCTGCCCCGGCATCACCAGCTTGGCGCCGACCATCGGTGCCATGTAGGGGATGCCCCAGGCGTTGACGTGGAACATCGGCACCACCGGCAGCACGGCATCGCGGCGCGACAGGCTGATGCCGTCGGGCAGGGCGGCGGCGTAGGCGTGGAGGACGGTCGAGCGGTGGCTGTAGAGCACCCCTTTGGGATTGCCGGTGGTGCCCGAGGTGTAGCACAGGGAGGAGGCGGTGTTCTCGTCGAAGAGCGGCCAGTCGTACTCCTCGTCGTGGCCGGCGATCAGGCTCTCGTAGGAGCGCAGATCGGGCAGGGAGGCGCTGGGCAGCTCGTCCTCGTCGCAGAGGACGACGACGTGGCGCACGCCGGGGATCGCGTCGCCCAGCTGCTCGAGCAAGGGCACGAACATCGGGTCGACGAAGATCATCCGGTCGTCGGCGTGGTTGATGATGTAGGCCAGCTGCTCGGGGAAGAGACGCAGATTGAGGGTGTGGCAGACGGCGCCGATGCCGGAGACCGCGTAGTAGATCTCGAAGTGGCGGTAGTCGTTCCACGCCAGGGTGGCGATGCGCTCGCCGGGGGCGACGCCGAGCGCGGTGAGGGCGTGGGCGAGTTGGGCGATGCGGCGGTAGGCGCGGCCGTAGGTGGTGCGATGGCGCCTGCCGTCCCCCATCGCCGACACGATTTCGACCCGCTGGTGATTGCGGCGGGCGAAGCGGATGATGGAGGAGATCAACAGCGGGTGATCCTGCATCAGGCCTTTCATCTCGCCTCCTGGCTGCTCGTCGCTCGGGCGGTGAGCGCGGCTACTCTCTCATATCAGCTCCACCCGCGCGCCGTGTCCCGGAGCGTTGGCCAGCCGCGCGTCGCGGGTCAGGAGGGGCGCGTCGAGGGTCTCGGCCAGGGCGAGGTAGGCGGCGTCGTAGGCGGTGACGTTGTGGCGCAGCTGCCAGATCCGGGGCAGGAGAGGGCCGTGGGGGTGCCGCACGATCGCCAGGATCGCCAGGTCGTCCAGGGCGCGCTGAGCGTGCGTCTCGGCGACGTCCCCGAGAGCGCAGTACCGGCGGATGACCTGCGTCACTTCGAGATCGATCACGTGGGGGGCGTGAACCATCTCGCTCGAGGTGAAGATCCGCTCTCCGACCTTGACCGCGTCGGCCGTCAGCAGAACCAATTCGAGCAATGCGGACGCGTCGACGACGATCATCGCCCCTCGCGTTCACGTCGTACGGCCTCGGCGGTCGACATGGAGAGCTTGACCGGCGTCCGCGACGCGATCCGTGCCCGGATCTCCTCCGGCGTCGGGCACCGGGCACTTTTCTCGATCTCCCGGATCAAGTAGGCGGAGAGGGACATGCCGGCCATCGCCGCCCGCGCCTTGAGCTTGCGGTGCAGCTCGTCGGGTACGTTGCGCAGCTGGATCATCTTGGGCATGCGACGAGCATACTTGCATGCGCATCACATGTCAAGGCGACTGCGGCTCCAGGATCTCGATCGTGTCCGGGGCGTTGGGCACCATGCAGAGGAATTCGAAGGGACCCTCGAGCACCTCGTAGGCATGGGGCACGCCGGCGGGGATGTAGAGCACGTCGCCGGCGGCGACCTCGTGGACCTCCTCGCCGATGGCGATCCGCGCCCGGCCGCGCAGCACGTACTGCTCGTGCTCGACGGTATTGGTGTGGCGCGGCATGCCGCCGCCTTCCCCCATGCGGAAGCGCCGCATGGCGAAATGGGGCATGCCGTCCTCCGGCCCGAGCAGCACCTGGGTCTCGGTCGCCTTCCCCGCCGCCACCACCTTGCGCGGCACCTCGTCGGCCCGCTTGACCACGCTCTTGCTCGCCGCATGCGCCATCGTCGCCTCCTCGTCGTCGGTCGTCTCGAGGGGATTATAGGCCCTCGGCCGTGCCATCGGTCACGCCCGCATCGACCGCCAGTCGGTGCGGGCATAGGCGACGGTCAAGAGCAGGGCGGCGCCGTAGACCGGCAGCATGGCTGCGTGCACCCCCCAGGGCACGAAGGTCAGCCCCCAATGGATGAAGCCGGCGAGGAGAGGGACGAGCGCGAGCAGAACCAGGCGCCCCAGGCGTCCGGAGGTCTGGCGAACGCTCACCGGGCAGGAGAAGGGGAAATAGCGCTCCTCCCACCAAGCGAAGAGCACGCTGGTGAGCCAGGTTACGCCGGCGGCCAGAACCACGTCGGCCAGTACGTTCAAGCCCCAAATCGCCAGGCAGACCGCGGCCAGCAGGCCGAAGGCGGGCATCACCAGCTGCATGAGGACCGCCATCAAAGCTCCAGCCAAGAGCGCGCCCGGACGAGCGATCGGGGCCGACCAGTAGATCCACGCAGCGGCGGGGGTTTCGCTGTTGCGAGCCTCACTGATGGCCGCTGGCGCCAGGATGGCACTGAGGTAGAGCAATGGCAAGTAGCGCACGCTCTGAGCCAGACTCGCTACGAGCTCTTCCAGACCTTGGTTCGGACGGAGCGCGACGAAGCCGAAGATAAAGATCATCGCCATCGCAGGGTAGGTGCGCAGCTTGAACTGACGGTCGCCGGCGCACAGCTGCCAGGTGAGCTCGAAGCCGGCCCGCGTCGCCGGCCAGCGGCGGAAAAGGGCTGCCAGCCGCTGGTGGAAGACTACCCGCCGCGGCTTTCGCGGGCGCCGGCGGTGGGCGGCCACCGGGGCGACGCGGAAGCTGGGTCCCAACCGGTCGAGGGCGACGAACGCCACCGCCGGTCCTACCAGCGCCAGGGTGGCGAGGATCCATTGCGGCGGACCCGAGCGGCCGGTGGCGAGGTCGAGAAGGCCGGCGAGCCAGGCCGGGGGATAGAGGTACGTCCACCAGCGTCCGGCAATGTCGGTAGTGGCGAGGGCTTTCATGTCGATCAGCCGGGGAAGGATCTGGTAGCCGAACATCCAGGTCATCACCACCACGATCTGGACGTAGACGATGACGTCACGCACCCGCTCCTGATCGAAGTAGCGCATCACCAGCAGATAGAGGGCGCCGGTCGCCGCCAGCACCAGCACGTTGCCGAGGGCGAGGGTGAGCGGCAGGAGCAGCGCCACGACGCCGTAGCGCACGGCGATGACGATCAGGGAGCCTGCGGCCAGGCTGCCTGAAAGCAGCGCGAGGTAGACGACGATGTGCGCCAGGCGCGCGGCGAGCAGGGTCTTCGGCGCCACCGGCCGCGCGCCGAGGATCTGCTGGTCGCGGGTCTCGAGCAAGACCGAGGAGAAGTCGCTGACGAGCCCCAAGCCCACCATCACCAGGACGAAAGAGTGGACGACGGTGAAGGCGACCAGCGGCGAGCCTGCTGACGCAATCACCCCTACCGGTACGAAGCCGAAGGCGCTGTAGAGGATGAGGTTGACGACGAAGGGATCCAAGCGCTTGCCGGGACCCTCTCTGGTTCCCCAGGCGGGGCGGGGACGCTTGCGGTCGAGGGTCAGCTTGAGCCCGAGGATGGCACGGAACTGCGGGTAGTCGACCCCAGCTCGGCGCAGGATGGGCGCCGCAAGGTCGAAGCCCCTGAGCACGGCGCGCTGCAACAATCTCAGACCCTCCCCTCCTGGGCGCCGTCGGCTAAGCCGCCTAGCTGGGCGACGAAGCGCTCGGCCACAGCACCGTGCTGGCCGGCGGAGGTCAGCCGGGTGAAGATGCGCTCCAGGGACGCCCCGGCGCTCTGTGCCTCGGCTTGCAGGTCGTCGAAGCTGCCGTCGGCGAGGATGCGACCGCGGTCGAGGATGACGATGCGGTGGCAGACCCGCTCCACCACGTCCATCACGTGGGAGCAATAGAAGACCGTCTTGCCGCGGGCGGCGAGGCGGGTGATCACCTCCTTGACCACCACCACCGTGTTGGCGTCGAGGCCGGACAGGGGCTCGTCCATGAAGATGACCTGCGGATCGTGGATCAGGGCGGCGACGATCACCACCTTCTGGCGCATGCCCTTGGAGAAGCTCGCCAGGGTCTGGTCGAGATCCTCCAAGCCGAGGAGGCCGAGCAGCGACTCGGCGCGACGATCGAGGAGCGCCGGCTCCAGGCCGTGCAGCCGGCCGAGGAAGCGCAGGTACTGGCGGGCGGTGAGGGCGTCGTAGAGGTCGGCGGTCTCGGGGATGTAGCCGATGCGCCGCTTCACCTCGAGGGGTTGGCGCCGGACGTCGAAGCCGCAGACCGTGGCCTCGCCTTCGAAGTCGTCGATCATGCCGGTGAGGATCTTCACCGTCGTCGACTTGCCGGCGCCGTTGGGGCCGATGTAGCCGATCACCTCCCCTGCCCCCACTTCGAGATCGAGGTCGTGGAGCACGGTCTGCTCACCGTAGCTCTTGCGCAGGCCGGCGATGCGGATGGTGGCGTCCATGGCATCGATCTCCTCGGGCTAGGTGCGGAAGAGCACCTCCTCGCGCTGGAACCACCAGACGCAGAAGAGGAGCGCCAGGGCGGCGTAGGCCAGGGAGGAGATGGCGAGCACCGCCAGGCAGTCCCATTTGAAGATCCCCGCCCAGGCCTCCTTGAGGGCGAGGGTGACGTTGACCAGGGGCACCAGCGACAGGGGGATGGTCAGCTCGACGCCGGGGATGAAGGAGAAGATCGCCGGCACGATCACCACCATGTTGATCGGCGCGGTGTAGCTCTGCGCCTCCTTGAAGCTCTTGGCGAAGATCGACACCGCCATCAGCACGGCGGCGAAGAGCGCCGCCACCGGCAGCATGAGGGCGAAGGAAACGATCGCCGCCCGCGGATCGAAGACCAGGCCACCGCCGCCGGCGCCGAAGTCGACGATGCCGAGCTTCATGCTGGTCGTCAGGCTGGCGATGTTGAGCAGTGCCGCCACCAGGGCGGTCAGACTGACCACGGCGAACTTGCCCAGCACCAGCTCGAGACGGCTCGCCGGGGTGACCAGCAGGGTCTCCAGGGTGCCGCGCTCTTTCTCCCCGGCACCGAGGTCGAGGGCGGGGTAGATGGCGCCGGCGAAGCACATCAGGATCACCATGTAGGGCAGGAACATGGCGAGGATGCTGCGCTCGCGGCCGAGGTTCAGGCTCTCCGCCTTGAACGGATCGAGGAGGGAGCGCTTGAGGCCGTGGCTGCTCACCCGGGCGCGGACGATGCCCTGGCTCAAGCGATCGAGCAGGCGCGTCACCTTGCCCTCGGCGACCTCGGACTTCTCCTGCGACTCGTCGTAGAGCATGGTGAAGCGCGCCGTGCCGTCGTTGTGCAGGGCCTGGTCGAAGTCGTCGTGGAGCACCAGGACGGCGTGGAAGTCGCGCGCCTTGATGCCCGCGGTCACCGCCCGGCGCAGGACCTCGAGCCGCGCGACGTCCTCCTCGAGGCGCCGGCGCTCGGCGTCGGAGAGCCCTTCGATGCGCTGGCGGTCGGCGATCATCGCCGGATCGCCCTCGACCAGCTTGTCGGCCCCGTCCTCCCCCGCCTCGCGCAGGGCGAGAGCCGTCGCCGCCAGGCGCAGGCGGGCGCCGTCGCGCAGCAGGTCCGGCCGTCCTTCGGCGAAGAGCGCCGCCGCTTCGCCCCGGGGCTCGAAGTCGACCACCCGCACGAAGCGGACGCTGCCCAGCCGCTCGAGCTGCTCCTCCGACGGCGCCTGGGCCATCGCCGAGGCGACGAGCATGGCGTCGGCGCTCTCGTCGGCGGAGAGCATGTTCATCAGGCCGCTCTCGAGCAGCGGGTCGCCGACGTTGGCCAGGAGCTGCGGGTCGTCGGAAAGATTCTCGAACGCCTTGAGCAGCTTGACCACCGACGGCCCTTCCTCGGCGCCGACGACGGCGATGATCGACGCCTCCTCGCGCAGGCGTTGGACGCCGGACTCGACGAATTTGTTCATCAGCCAGAGCAGGCCGGGGATGACCAGGATGGGCAGCGCCACCATGAAGATCAGGGTGCGCCGGTCCCGCAGGATGTCGGTGAGCTCTTTTCTGAAGATGATCCAGACGTTGCGCACGTTCATTCTTCCACCCCCACGAGCTTGAGAAAGGCGTCCTCGAGATCATCGCAGCCGGTCTGGGCGATGACCTCGGCCGGTGCGCCCTCGGCGAAGCAGCGACCCTGGTGGATCACCGCCAGGCGGTCGCAGAGCTTCTCCGCCTCGTGCATGTGATGGGTGGAGAAGACGACGCACTTGCCCTCGTCCTTGCACTGCTCGATCAGGCGGATGATCTCGCGCGAGGTCATGACGTCGAGGCCGGTGGTCGGTTCGTCGAAGACCACGATCGGCGGGTCGTGGATGATGGTACGAACGATCGACGCCTTCTGTTTCTGGCCGGTGGACAGGGCGTCGCTGCGGCGGTCGGCGAAGTCGTGCATGCGCAGGCGGTCGAAGAGCTCGGCGCAGCGTTCCTCGATGCGCCGGTCGCTCATGCCGCAGAGGCGGCCGAAGTAGGTGGCGATCTCGCGCGGGGTGAGGCGGGGGTAGAGGCCGGTGGCGCCGGACAGAAAGCCGATCCGCCGGCGCACCTCGCCGGGGTTCTCGGCCACGTCGACGCCGTCCACCTCGATGGTGCCGGCGGTCGGCTTCAAGGCCGTCGACAGGATGCGCAGGGTGGTCGTCTTGCCGGCGCCGTTCGGCCCCAGAAGACCGAAGACCTCCCCCGGCGCGGCGGTGAACGACAGCTCGTCCACCGCCACCACGTCGCCGCGCTTCTTGTCGCGAAAGACCTTGCGGAGAGACTGGGCTCGGATCATGGGATCTCCTCGGGTCGTCGGTTCACCCACCCCGCTACGCCGCACCGCGACGTCCTATTCGACCGGCTGCTCAGGGCGGGAAATCGGATCGAGCTCAGGCGGATTGCCGACGAGAGGGAGACGGCCGGCGCGTACCGGGGCCGGCGTCAGCGCTTGATCGGGCGGGCCAACGGTGCTAGCCCTCGTTGCGGGAGCTTCCGTCTTTCACTTTGCTAGCCATGACGGGCGAGAGCATAGCAGACGCCGGCAGCCCTTTCAAACTCCGACCCCGTAGAATGCCGGCGGAGGACGGACGTGGCGGATCGACGACGAC
>RFGL01000094.1 GCA_003697015.1 Acidobacteriota bacterium
CCCGGCGGGCGATGACGATCTTGTTTTCCCCCTCGATCTGCCCCCACATCGAGCCCGAGGCGTCGAGGATCAAGAGCAGGTCCGATCCCGTCTCCGCCGCCACCGGGGCGGGCAGGGCGAGATAGAGGACGACGGCGGCGACGGCGAGCATCGAGCGAACCATGGCAAAACTCCTCAAGAATGTTGGTGGCGCTAGTGTAGCAGGCCGGCGATCCGGCGCTCGGCAACGCCCCCGCCCGGCCGCCGTCCACGCGTCCCCGAGCTCGGGTCTTCGAGGCCTTCGCCGGGGGATCGAGCCGCTCCCCGAGCGGCGGGCCGGATGGCACCAACGTCTCAGCGCACCAGCTCGAGGCCTGGGGGGGCGGTGGGGCTGACGGCGATCTCGGCCGGCAGGTGCTCGCCTTCGAGCCAGACGATGGTCTGGCTGGCGAGGGCGTGGGGGATGGCGTCGACCAGGGCCTCCAGGCCGCGGGCGCCGCTGGTGGGGCGTGCCCGGGGCAGGGGTGGCAGGCGGCCGAGGGTGGCGTCGTCGGGGGTCCAGAGGAAGAGGGGCACGTGGACGCTCGCCAGGTAGCGCGCCGCCTGCTCGAGGCTGAAGGTGCTGTGGTCCCTGGGGTCGCTGCCGGTCATCAGCAGCACCGCCCGCGGCCGGTCGCTGGCGGCGGCGTCGCGGCCGGCGACCGCCAGGGCGTCCCACAGTTTCTGCTCCTTCTGCCGCCGCCGCCGGCGGGCATCCCGGCCGGTCAGGGGCTGGCCGCTGAGAAGCAGGGCACCGAGGCCGGGGAAGGGATCGACCGCGCCCAGCTCGAGCAGCTTGAAGGTGCGGTCGTGAGCCTGGAGCGGACGGGGGGAGATGGCGGCGACGGCGTAGTCGGCGATCGCGGCGGGGCCGGCGAGGCTGCGGCCGGCGAGCTGGCGGCGGAGGCGCTTCAAGACCGGACCGAGACGTTCGTCGCGCACCACCAGCAGCCGGCCCGCCCCGGCGCTGGTGGCGAAGACCGGCAGCGCCCGGCCGTCGCGGAGGAAGCAGCCGGCGAGGGCTTCCTTGGGCCACGGCCGGCCGGCGGGGGAGGTGACCGGCACCGCGGTAAGAGCGCTGGTCACCCGCTCGCCGAAGACGCCGCCGAAGGTCAGCTCGGTCGCCAGCCGGTGGCCGTCGGGGAAGACCAGCACGGCCTCGAGGGCGTGGCGGACGGCGGGATCGTAGGGCGGCAGGCGGAAGCCGCCGCCGGCATCGATCGCCAGCGGCCGGCCGTCGAAGCGCAGGTCGATCGACGCCGGCTGCTGGTCGAGCACCGCCGCCCAGCGCAGGCGGCCGCCGCGGCGCGAGTCGTCGAGGGCGATCGCGGCCTCGTAGTCGGCGCGGGCGAGGTTGATCCGCCGCTCGAGGCGCTCGAGCAGCCGGCCTTCCTGATCGAAGGCCAGGGCTTCGAGGCGATGGGGCAGAAGCTCGTCGCCGAAGTCGACCTCCGCGCGCCACGGCGGGCCGTCGAGCGCCGCGACCTGGCGGCCGTCGAGCCGCAGCTCCACCGCCGCCACCGCGGCGTCGACCGCCAGCTCCACCGGCCGCGCGCCGGCGATGAAGCCGAGGAAGAGGGTGGTGAAGGTGATCACGGGTCCGTCCGCATCTCGGCGGCCGCCGAGCGCCGCCGCCCGGTCGCTGCCGCTGCGGCGATTCTACGCCAGCCGACCGCGGCGCTCAGGCGAGCAGTTCCCGGCTGCGGGCGGCGAGGGGGTTGTCGCGGTCGCCGGAGCTGCGCAGCAGGGAGAGGTTGGCGGCGAGGAAGCGGTGGCGCCAGGTGGGGGAGAGGTGGCGGTGGTCCTCGAGGATGGCGGAGCTGAATTTGTAGTCGTGGGAGTCGTCGCCCTTGAGGAAGACCAGGGTGCGGGCGGCGCTGACCACCTGCTGCGGATCGAGGCCGGCGTCGAGGGCCTGGAGCAGCATCTCGGAGGCTCGCAGCCGGTCGTCCGCCAGACGGGCGAAGATCGCCTCGACGGGGGCCGGGGCGCCCTTGCCGGCGGCCGCCGGCGCGGCGGCGAGCTGGTCGATGAGCGGCGGCTGGCGGCCGCCGGCGCGGCGCCACAAGCCGCGCCGGCCGGAGGTGGCGTCCTGCCGGAAGTAGGGCAGAAAGGACGCCGCCTGGAGCAGCAGCAGGCGGCGGGTGTCGTCGCTCTGCGCCGTGCGGAAGGCGAAGTGGAGGGCGTTCGAGGTGGTCTGGGCGTGGAGGGAGAAGATGTTCGGCCAGCGCAGCACCAGCTCGCCGGCGTAGGCGAAGACCGCGTCCCACGCCGAGCGGGCGGCGACGTCGCCCCGGAGCAGGCTCACCACCCCCTCGGCGGCGTCCGCGGGGGAGCCCTGGCGCAGGACGGCGAGGAGCGCCCGGCTGGCGCCGTCGTCCACCTTGCCCTCCGCCCAACCCGGCCGCAGCCGGCGCGCCCGCTCCTGGTTCTCCCGCCAGGGCCGGTCGGCGGGCTCGTCGGCGTCGGGCGGGAAGGCGCCGCGGTAGACGTTCAGGGCGCGCACCAGGGAACGCAGCACCGGCTCGCCGTGCTCGCGCCCGATCGCCTGCAGGGTGCGGTAGCTGTTGGCGGCGTAGATCGCCTTGTGGCCGATGTCGCGGTAATCGCGGGCGCCGTAGCGCCACAGCTCCTCGTAGATCGCCGCCAGATCCCCGCCCCGCGCCCAGGCCGCCACCGCCCGGTCGGCGGCTTCGCCGTCCCAGCGCGCCATCGCCCGGGCGAAGGCCCGCGGCGCCTCCTCGGCCGACGGCAGGGCGGCGTCGTCGAGGGCGGGCATGGTCCAATCCCCCTCGCGCTCGTCCCGCGCCTGGGCGCTCTTGAAGTAGTCGAGGGCCCAGAAGATCGGCAGCCAGCGGTCCGGCGGCGGCGAAGCGATGCTCGCCAGGTGGGCGGCGTTGACCACCATCACCCCGTGCAGCTTGAAGCCGACGATGGGCCCGGGTCGGATGTTCTTGACCGCCGCCAGCATCAGCGCCGCCAGCACCTCGCGGTAGCTCAAGCCCCGCCGGATGCGCCCCGCCACTTCCTCCAGCAGCCGCCCGCGCGGCGTCTCCTCCAGCAGCCGCACCAGCGGCTCGATCTCCGGCCGCAGCCGCACCACCCCCGGCGGCAGCACCGCCTCCTCCGCCGATACCCGCCCGAGCTGGCGCAGAAAGGGCAGCTCACCCAAGCCGAGCAAGGCCGCACCGCTCAAGACGCCGGTCTTCAAGAACTGCCGCCTGGAGCTCCAATGCCCATCCATGGCCGCCTCCTTCCGCCGATCACCCGTTGACGGGAGCTACGTCCCCCATCCTACCGCGTTCGGCCGCCGCCGGCGGTTTTACCGCTCCGTTACGACCGCCGGCCGTTCGTCATCCACGCTCGACCCAGCGCCCGGCGGGCGGGGCCGAATCGCGAAGGTGCTCCTTTGCCCCGCCTCGCCCGGGGTCCCGCGTACGCGGCCCCGTGCGGTGCGAAGCGGTCTTACCGCCGTTTTCGCAGTCTGTGCCAACGGGTATCCTGATAGCATGGAGCTCCCTTGTCGATGAACCGTATTGAAGCGGAGGCGCAATGCTCGATTCCCTAGCGTCGATGATGCTCGATCTCCTGAAGTCCATAGGCGTGGGTCGCCTAATCGCTTTTGTCTTGATCCTCTTCGTGATCGTTCAGATCAGCCGCCGGCTGTCGATCCTCGGCGACCATGAGCGGCTCGCGGTTTTTCACGACGGGAGATTTCTGAAATTCAGAGGCCCGGGGCTGGTTTTTTCCATTCTAGGACCCAAGCAAGAGATCACGGAACGTATGTCGCTCGGTGCCGTCGGGACGCTGGTCAGCGACGACGTCGGACGGTTCGGGAGCGTGCATGTGCCGGTCGAGCACGAGGAGGACCTGGCGCTCGGCTCGAACATCCAGATTACGAAATTCGATGAACAGGCGGCGATCGTGGAAGAATCGTCGAAGAGCGCAGTACGACGCTGCCCCAAGTGCGGGCACGAATTTGTTTAGCTTTAGCTTAGTTAGGCGTTCCGTTCAGGGTAAGCCACTCTCTTGACCCTCAAGGATCACTGCCTTGCGCATCGGCCGGTGGTGGGGTGGGGGCGGCGGGTTTTTCGCCGATGGCGATCAGGTGGTGGCGGGTGCGGGCGTAGAGGACGCCGCCGGCGATGGCGGGGGTGGCCATGGTGATCTCTCCCAGGGCGTTCTGGGCCAGGAGCTTGAAGGACTTGCCGGCCTGGACGACGAAGACGTCGCCGGTTTCGCTGGCGTAGTAGATGCGGCCGCCGGCGGCGACGGCGGAGGCGGTGAAGCCGCGGCCGCTGCGGCTCAGGCGCTCCTGGTAGTGGCGCTCGCCGGTCTTGGCGTCGTAGCAGGAGAGGGCGCCGTTGTCGCGGCAGACGTAGAGCTCGTCGCCGAGGAGGATCGGGGTCTGCATGTAGGCCCCGCCGCGCAGCACCGCCCAGGCGACGTGCTCGCTCGCGGTGGCGCCGTCCGCCAGGGTGACGTCGCCCTCGGCACTCTGGCGCACGGCGTAGATCGGCGACTGGCGGCCGTGGGCGTTGGTGATGAAGACCAGGCCGTGGCCGGCGACCGGCGCCGGCACCGGGATGTCGCCGCCGCCCTTCATCTTCCACCTCACCTCGCCGCTGGCGAAGTCGTAGCCGCCGATGTGACGGTAGCCGTTGACCACGATCTGCGGCCGCCCTCCGACCTCGACCACCGTCGGCGTGGTCCAGGTGGGGACGTCGTCGCGCGCCACCCGCCACAGCGGGCGGCCGTCGCGCACGTCGAAGAGGGCGAGGAAACCGCCTTTCTGCACGTCGGCGAGGACGATGACCTTGCCGTCGTGGATCACCGGCGAGTTGCCGAAGCCCCACTGCGCCGTGGGCATGAAGTACCAGCCCGCGTCGAGCACGCCGAAGCTCTTCTTCCACCGGAGGTTGCCCTCGCGGTCGTAGCAGTAGAGCCCCTCCGAGCCGAAGAAGGCGACGACGTGCTCGCCGTCGGTCGCCGGGGTGGCGTTGGCGTGGCTCGCCTTGGTGTGGCGGCGGATCGCCGGCTTGCCTTCGTAGGCCTTGCGCTTCCAGACCACGTCGCCGCTCGCCCGATCGAGGGCGTAGACCCAGTAGCTATGGACGCCGTCGTCGTCGGCCGCGGCGACGTCGCCGTAGAGGCCCACCTTGAGCTCGCCGTCTCCCTCCTCGCCGACGGCGGTGGTGAGGTAGATGCGATCGCCCCAGATCACCGGGCTGGAGTGGGCGAGACCGGGGATCTCCGTCCGCCACAGGACGTTCGTTCCCGACTCGAGGTCCCAGGTCAGCGGCGGCGCCGGGCCGGGGGCTATCCCCGCGGCCCGCGGCCCGCGGAACGACGGCCACTCGCCCTGCGCCGTCGCCGACCCCGCCGCCAGCAAGGCGGCGGCGGCGACGGCGGCGGCGGCTCTACGAACGTGCATCATCATCCGGCAGCCGGATCGTAGCACCATCACATCTTCTTGTAGTTCGGCCCGCCGCCGCCTTCCGGGGGGACCCAGGTGATGATCTGGTAGGGGTCCATGACGTCGCAGGTCTTGCAGTGGACGCAGTTCGAGGCGTTGATCTGCAGGCGCTTGCCGCTGGCGTGGGAGGGGTCGTCGACGATCTCGTAGACCGCTGCCGGGCAGAAACGCTGGCACGGGTTCCGGTACTCGCGGGCGCAGACCGTGACGCAGTGCTCCGGATCGGCGACCAGCAGGTGCACCGGTTGGTCCTCCTCGTGGGCGGTGCCGGAGTTGTAGACGTCGGCCAGCTTGTCGAAGGTCAGCTTGCCGTCGGCCGGGACCGGCGGCGGCGGCTCGAGGCCGCGGCCCTCGGGACGGTCGAGGCGCACCATGCGCCGGTGGCCGGGATGACTCGGCAGCCGGTCGCGGAACCCCCAGCCGCGGCCGCCGGTGAGAAGGCCGACGGCGGCCTGGAAGAAGCCCGCCGGCACCCCCTTGTCGAAGGCCTGGTGGAAGTTGCGCACCGGGTAGAGCTCGTCGCGGATCCAGCTGCTTTCCACCTTCTGCTGGTAGCGCGCCAGCCGGGTCTCGTCGAGACGGTCTTCGAGCAGCCCCTCGAAGATGGTCTCGGCCGCCAGCATGCCGCTCTTCATCGCCAGGTGGATGCCCTTGAGCTTCTGGCTGTTCAGGAAGCCTCCGGAGTCGCCGCAGATCAGGAAGCCGTCGCCGTAGGGCCGCGGCATCGCCCACCAACCGCCCTCGGGGATCGCCTTGGCGCCGTAGAAGCGCATGGTGCCGCCGTCGAGCAGGGAGGCGAAGCGCGGGTGGGTCTTGAAACGCTGGAATTCGGTGTGCGGGTCGAGCAGGGGGTTCCGGTAGTCGAGCCCCACCACCAGGCCGACGATGGCCAGGTCGTCCTGCATGCCGTAGACGAAGCCGCCGCCGAAGGTCGACAGCCCGAGGGGCCAGCCGGCGGTGTGGACGACGTCCCCCGGGGCGAGCCGGCCGGCGGGCAGCTCCCAGATCTCCTTCAGGCCGATGGCGTAGGTCATCGCATTCCTGCCGGCGGCGAGGTCGAAGCGCTTCTCCAGCTGCTTGGCGAGGGTGCCGCGCGGCCCCTCGCCCAGCACCACCACCCGGCTCTTGACGTCGACGCCGGGTTCGAAGCTCGGCTTGGGTTTGCCCTCGCGGTCGCGGCCCCGATCGCCGGTGCGCACCCCGACCACCCGCGGCTTGCCGTCCACCTCCTCGACCAGGGCCTGGACGGCGGGGAATTCGCAGAAGACGTCGATGCCGAGCTCCTCGACCTTTTCCGCCAGCCAGCTGGTCAGCTTGCCGAGGGAGGCGACGTACTTGCCGCGGTTGCGAAGCGGCGGCGGCAGGGGCTTGAGCGACAGGGCGCGCCCGGCGGTCAGCCAGAGGAACTTCTCGTCCGCCACCGGCGCCTCGAAGGGAGCCTGCTGCCAGTCGTCGGGCATCAGCTCGCGGAAGGCCCGCGGGTCGACCACCGCGCCGGAAAGGGCGTGGCTCGACACCTCCTTGCCCTTCTCCAGCACCGCGATCGACGGCTCCAAGGGGGTGCCGCCGCCGGCGTTGTGTCGCTCGATCAGTTTGCCGAGATGGTAGGCGCCGGCCAGGCTGGCCGGACCGGCACCGACGAAGACGACGTCGAGCTCCAGGGTTTCACGCTCCTCCGCCATGGCTCGCTCCGGGTCGGTTCAGGGATCGGGCTGCGCCGGCCGGCGATGCTAGCACGCCGGTGCAGGG
>RFGL01000095.1 GCA_003697015.1 Acidobacteriota bacterium
ATCGGGTACCTGAGTACCTGATCCGAACTACCATCCGTCACCAGCGTGTACTGGATTCGCGGCATCGGGAGCCAACAGGTTCAACCAAATTGGAGCGACAATTGAAATCGATCGGCGACGCAGCCTGACCTTCGCCCCCCTCGCGAAGGCACGCCTTGAAGGTACGAAACGATTTCACCTTTCGTGATCCTCGGCGCTCCGCTCTCAGCGCGCCACGTGCCGCCGATCGCATAGAGCGCCAGCTCAGGGACGGGGGCGTTGCCGATTCGCTTCGAACGCGTCTTGGCGATCAGCAGATCGCCCTCGGCGACCCGACCGGCGACGAGGGGCGAGTGGGTGTTAAGAATCACCTGCCGCAATGGATTCTCCTCATCGGAATCGCCTTCCGTATCGACGGCGATGTCCTCAAGCAGCTGAAGTATCGCGTCAATTCTCTGCGGATGAATGCCGTTCTCAGGCTCTTCCATGCAGATCAGCCCCGTTTCTCGTGGATCCTGCTGCAGTACGGCAAGAGCTAGAAAACGCAAGGTTCCATCGGAGAGCGAGCTGGCTGGCAGCTCCAAGCCGGATCGATCTTTCATCATCAAGATCAGAGCCTTCCTCGTTTCGTCCCGCACCACCCGAACGCCACGGACGCCTTCAACCAACTCAGCCAAGCGGTTGGCAACGCCAGCGTATACCCGACCTTCCCGGGCAGGGTCTCCATTGAGCGTAGCGATACGAAAAAGTGTTGCAGGTATGTGGCCGCCGGTCGACGTCAACGTGTCGGAGCTTTGAAAATCGTCCGGCTGCCGCATTGCTGAAGGCTCGAGCTGCAAGAGCCGCCACGTGCGCATTTCGTTACGGGCGAGAACCGCCGTACGGGTTTCCTCGGCATTGTTCGCTGACGAGAGAACCGTCCGCGGGAGCGTAGACGCTTTGAACCCGTAGGGCTTGCCGCCGCCGCGTTTCGCCTTGCCCGACCGCTGCATTCGATCGGCGTGAAGGTGAACGATGCCCGCATCCGTTGATATGAAGGGTCTCGTCCTGGGAGACTTGAGAATCACCGACGACATCCACTCTTTGCCGCACGGAAAGGCGAGACGTTCTTTTGCTTCGCCCTTCTTGATGTAAGAAAGATCCTCGCGATCCAGCTGTATTCGTTCACGAAGGCGATGATCCGAATCTTGCATAAGGCGTAGTCTGAGCTCATAACGGACGAAGGTCGCGCTGGCCTCTGCACGTTGCCCGAAGTCATCTTCACCGATCGCCGGAATCAGCATTTCGGCAACGAGCGACATCTCGTTCTCACCGTGCGCGGCGAAAAGGCCCCGGGGACTCTCCTCTCCTCCTCGAATCGCGCGCACGGCCTCAACGAACGGCTTGTCGGCGAGCTTGCTCAAGAAGAGGATGGCGTCGAATAGGTTGGACTTGCCGACCCCATTCGCCCCTGCGATGCAGGTGAAGGGACCGAACCGCACGTCCACGTCGTGGAGATTCTTGAAGCCTTGAACCTGGAGGCGGGTGAGCATCGGCGGGGCCGCTGGGGTTCTACTCGGCCGGAACGGAGCGCAGGAAGGCGGCGAGGTGCTCGGCGGTCTCCTCGGGTCGCTCGACCATCGGCCAGTGGCCGCAGCCTTCGAGGACGACGGAGGTGGCGTTGCGCATCAGGGTGGGGACGAGGTCGGCGGTCTTGGGGTGGACGACGTTGCTGCTGGCGCCTTGGAGGTAGAGGGTCTTGTGATTCAGCTCGGGCAGCAGCAGGTCGAGGAGGTTGGCCCGCTCGCCCTCGCGCATGTCCTGCCAGATCTTGAGGTTGACCGCCCGATCCTCGGCCGTGCGGCGGGCGCGCTCGCCCTGGCGGGGATCGGCCGACGGCGTGCTGCAGACGAAGCTCAGCAGGTTGTCGTAGGCCGCCGGGGTGGCGACGAGGAAGGGATTGCGGCCTTGGGCGAGCAGCTTGTCGAGCTCGGTCTCGTAGGGCACGCGGACGCCGAAGGGCTCGATCAAGGTGAGGCTCCTCGCCTTCTCCTTGAGGGCGTAGGCGAGGGCGGCGGCGATGGTGCCGCCGACGTCGACGCCGACCGCATGAAGCGGCGCCAGGGAGAGGCGCTGGATGAGGGCGCGCAGGCGTTTGACCTGGCTGGTGACGTCGTAGCTCTCCTGGGGATCTTTGGCGTTCTGCCCGCAGCCCGGCAGGTCCGGTGCCACCACCCGGAACCCCTCGGCCACCAGCGCCGTGGCGACCGGGATCCACTGCTCCTTGTCGCCGGTCAGGCCGTGCAACAGAAGCACCGACGGACGGCCCTGGTCGCCGCCGGCGACGTACCACAGCTCGAGCTCGCCGATCACCGCCAGGCGCTGCTCGAGGCCGCCGCCGATCGGCTTCGGCGGCGGCACCCGGGTCTTCTTCTTCAGCGGCCGGTCGGCGACGATCACCTCCTGGCTGGCGGTATCCCGCCGCCGCATCTCCTCGGTATAGGGCGACGGGTTGACCAGGTTCTTGAACCAGGCGACGATCTTCTGGCGCAGATCCTTGCGGTAGAAGAGAAAGACGGCGATCAGGACGACGATCAGGATGATGCGGGCCTCGACGGACATCACGGGCTCCCGGCGGTCTACGGGGGCGCCAGTATACGACGCCCGGCCACTCTCCGCAGCGCGCTCAGCCGCGCAGGGTCTCGGCGAAGAAGGCGACGGTCTTGGCCCAGGCGTCCTCGGCGGCGGCGGCATTGTAGCGCCCGCCGGAGGGGTTGGCGAAGGCGTGATCCGCCCCCTCGTAGACGTGCACCCGCACGTCCTTGCCCAGACTCTTGAGCGCCGCTTCGAAGGCGCGCACGCTGTCGACCGGGATGCCCCGATCCTCGCTGCCGAAGATGCCGAGGATCGGCATGGCGAGGGGCTTGAGCTGCTCCGGGTCGGTCACCAGGCGGCCGTAGTAGATCACCGTCGCATCGATCTGCTCGGGGAGGAGCAGCGCCGTGCGCAGGGACCAGCCGCCGCCGAAGCACCAGCCGATGACGCCGATCTTCTTCGCCCCCTGCTGGCGTTCGAGAAAGGCATAGGCCTGGCGCAGGTTCTCCTCCGCCTTGCCGGCATCCTGCATCGCCCGCATCATCAGCTCCCGCGCCCGGTCGCGGTCCGCTGCCACCTCGCCGCCGTAGAGGTCGACCGCCAGGGCGACGTAGCCCTCCCCCGCCAACCGCTCGGCCATCGCCTCGACGTTGTCGTTGAGCCCCCACCACTCGTGGATGACGATGATTCCCGGCGTCCCCGGCGCGGCGCCGGCGGGGCGCGCCAGCACCCCCTCCACCGGCTGGCCGCCGACGGTGGCGTAACGCACCCGGCTGCTTTCCACCGGGCTCGCGGGCGGGGTCTCCGCCGCCGGGCTCGGGGTCGGTTCGTCCCCCTCGTGCTCGGCGGCCATGGCGTCGGCGTAGGCGGCGTCCTCTCCCGGGGCGGTGCAGCCCGCGACGAGGATCAGCAGGGCGAGGGGCGAAAGCAGCAAGCAGGGTCGCATGGCGTCGGTCCTCCTCGGTTGCCGCGCACCGGCGACGTCGGTGCGCGTCGTGACGGTGGTCGAAGACGTCTCTAGTCTACGACACCC
>RFGL01000096.1 GCA_003697015.1 Acidobacteriota bacterium
CGGTAGGTAAAGACCTACGCCGCGGCCAGCCGCCGGCTTGCTCCGGCGGCCTTTCATGCCGCGACATGCAAAGGGCCATCTAGGATTCGAGGCGGTCGACTGAAAGTCTCAATTCCTTCGACGGCCTTTCATCCTACGACTGGTTTACGTTGTTGGAATGGGCGCGTTGTTGATGCGGTCTCAATTCCTTCGACGGCCTTTCATTCTGCGACAACTCCAGCTGCACCTGCCGCAGGCTGCCCTCAGAACCGTCTCAATTCCTTCGACGGCCTTTCATCCTGCGACTGCGGTTTCGGTTGGACGAACAGGCACAAGCGTAAGAAGTCTCAATTCCTTCGACGGCCTTTCATCCTGCGACCAGATCGTGAAGCTGGAGCAGAGCTTCCCCTCGCTGGAGAAGTCTCAATTCCTTCGACGGCCTTTCATCCTGCGACGCCGTTGGTGCGTGGACGACGATCCGAGGCGCTCTCAAGAGTCTCAATTCCTTCGACGGCCTTTCATTCTGCGACGATCTCCGAGGTTTCGAAGAGATACAGAAGCGTGACAGAGTCTCAATTCCTTCGACGGCCTTTCATCCTGCGACATTGCTTAGAAGAAGATCCTTCATCGCTCGCATCGAGAAAGGTCTCAATTCCTTCGACGGCCTTTCATCCTGCGACCCGCCTTCAAGGACGAAGCCGCCAACACCGAGGAGAAGTCTCAATTCCTTCGACGGCCTTTCATCCTGCGACCTCAGAAGCGCCATCGTGGCGCTGATGTGCAACTTGACAGAAGAGTCTCAATTCCTTCGACGGCCTTTCATCCTGCGACTCTCCGACAATTCTCCCGATTGGAAGAAGTTGGAGGAGGAAGAAGTCTCAATTCCTTCGACGGCCTTTCATTCTGCGACCGTACCACATCCAAGTCCCTGAGTCCAGGGCGCTTACAGGGGCGTTTCCGGGGATGACGGGGCGGCGAGCGTCTTGACGGGGTCGGAGGCCCGATTCCGCCCGGAATCACTCCCAGTAAGTAGCTGAGAACAAGACAGTTAACCGATTTCCGGGGATGATTCGCCCGTCTGGATAGCGATAACTCGTTTAGAATCAATGAATTAACTTCACTCATGAGCCTCGCCTCGTCCCTCTTCGGGACCCTCCCCGGAAAATGGCTGATCGAATTTCTGTAAGCCATTCGGAAATCGGGACTTACCGTCTTTTTCACAGAATGATCGCCGGCCCCTCGTCGGGTTGCTCCACGTCGCCGAGGCCCAAGGCTGCGGCTTCGCAGTGGGCGCAGAGGCGGTAGATGCGCACATTGCCGGCTTCGGGCTCGGGCAGGGCGCGGCGCAGCTTGGCGAGCAGGATCTCCACCGCGCGCTCGCCCAGGCGGCACTCGAAGACCGACTTCTGCACCCGGACGCCGAAGCCCTCGAGGATCTCCGCGATGCGCAGGCGCGTCCGGTCGTCCGACACGTCGTAGGTTACAACGTATTTCATCGGCGGAGCTCCGCGGTAGCTGCGGCTCAGGCGTGGAGCCTGAGGGGCTGGTAACGGGCGACGCGACCGCGCACCAGCTCGCGCACCTGGGCGGCTTGTTGGGCGAGGAAGGCGCGGTAGGTGATCTTGTCGCCGCCCCGGGGGGTGAAGGCGGTCGACATGCGGGCCTCGAAGGCGTGGATGAAGCGCCGGCGCATGTCCGGCGTCATCCACACCGCTCCGCCGGCGCGCTCGACGAAGTCGTCGGGGCTGACCTGCCGGCGGCGGATCAGGGACCAGACCAGGGCATCGACCAGCTGGCGGTACTCCTCCTGGAGGTCGCTGGCGAGGCTGGGATAGCGGTCGTTGGGCCGGTGGAAGAAGCCGAGGTGGGGGTTCAAGCCGGCGGCGACCAGGGCGGTGGTGACGTGGTGGTGGAGCAGGCTGTAGCCGAAGGAGAGCATGCTGTTGACCGGGTCGGGGGGCGGCTGGCGGCGGCGGCCGGCGAAGGGCCAGCCGTCGGGCAGGGACTTCGCGAGGGCCTCGAAGAAGAGGCGGGCGCCGCGCCCCTCGAGACCGCGCAGGGCGTCGAGCCCGTCCTTGCGCATGCCGTCGCGGGCGAGGTTGCGCAGGGTGCGGGCGACCCGCCGGTGATCGCCGAGCTTGAAGCGGACGGCGAGGGTGGCGGCGTTGGCGAGCTTGGCCTTGACCACCTCGCGGGCGAAGCGCACGCAGGCCTCGCGGTCGGCGGCGAAGGCGGCCTGCTCCTGCCACAGGCGCCAGTCCGGGGGGTGGTGGCCGAAGAGCGCGCGCAGCTGGCCCGAGCGGCGGCAGAAGAAGACCGGCACCTCGAGGCGGGCGAGCATCAGGAGGGCCGGCAAGGTGATGCGGCTGCGGCCGATGACGACCACGTGGCCGAGCGCCCGGGCGGGCAGCTCGACCGGCTCCTCCTCTGCCCCCTCGACGATCACCGTCTCGCCGCTCACCCGCACCTCGAGGTCGTGGCGCGCGAGGTAGAGCGGGCGGCGCTCGCTGCGGCAGGCGCCGGCGCGGGAGAGGGGCACCAGCTCGAGGTCGCGCCGGCCGGGGCGCGGGCGCAGAGCGCGCAGCTCGCGCAGGGGGACGGAGGAGAGCCACGAGGCGGCGGGCACGTCGCCGGCGGGATCGCCGGCGTCGAGGGGCTCGGCTTGGTCGCGGCGGGTTTCGAGGACCAGGGAGCGGCAGAAGGCGTAGCCGAGGTAGCTGAAGCCCCGATCGAGGCTCTTGATGCCGGTCTTCTCCTCGTTGAGCTCCAATCCGAGGTCGGCGAGGGAGCGGCGGACGGCGTCGCGGGCGCGGCGGGCGGATTCGAGATCGCGGGTGAGTACGACGAAGTCGTCGGCGAAACGCACCAGGCGGAAGTCCTGGCCGAGGATCTCCTCGTCGAGCTCGTCGAGGTAGAGGTTGGCGAGCAGGGGGCCGATGGAGGAGCCCTGGGGCAGGCCGCGGCGGCGCTCGAGGGTGCGGCCCTGGAACTCGACCGGCGAGCGCAGCCACTGGCGGACGGCGGCGAGCAGCGGCTCGTAGGGGAAGAGCGACGCCAGCTTGACCTCCAGCCGCCGCCAGTCGACCGAGTCGAAGAAGGCCTCGACGTCGGCGTCGAGGACGTAGCGGTAGCCCTCCTCGTAGGCGCGCTGGATGGCGCGCGCGGCGCCGGCGCGGGAGAAGCCCTTGCGGTAGGCGTAGGAGCAGTCCTCGAGCAGCGCGTCGATGGCCGGCGTCAGGGCCTCGACCGCCGCCCGCTGGGCCACCCGGTCGCGCACCGCCGGCAGCGCCAGGGCGCGCCAGCCGCCGTCGCCCTCGGGCTGGAGGAAGCCGAGGAGGGGCAGGGGCTGGTAGCGGCCGGCGAGAAGCTCGGAAGACAGCTCTTCCAGGTGCCGGTCGCTCCTGAGGGCGAAGGTCCGGGAGCTCACGCCGTCGACGCCGGCGGCGTCCGAGCTCCTGGCGACGTGGTCGAGGGCACGCTCGAGGGCGCCGCGCTCCGCCACCTGCTCGAGGTAGCTCTTCGCCGGCCGGAAGGGCTCGTCGCCGGCCGACGAGACCCCGAGCAGGCGGTAGCGACCGAAGCCGTAGTGGCTGCTGCGGCCGGCGTGCAGGTGGGCCATGAGCGCCAGGAGCGCGCACCACGGCGGGCTCAAGCCCTCGAGCACGACCTCCCCCAGGACGCCCCCCAGGGTCATGCCGCGGGGCTTGCCGTCGCGCCCCGGCCTGCCGCGCACCGGCAGGTCGATCCAGCTCAAGCCCACCGGCCGCGCGCCGGCGGCCGCCGGCACCGCCGGCACCTCGTCGAGGTCGGGGTAGGCGCCGCTCTCGAGCAGCTTCCAGCGCTGCCACAGGCGGGCGAGGAAGAAGCCGGCGGGGAAGCAGTCCTGGTTGAGGTAGCCGGCGCCCTTGACCCGCAGCTCGTGCGGGCGCTGGAGACGCAGGGGCGACGTCAGCTGGACGCGTATCGAGCCGAGCTCCGCGAGGGCCGCCGCGTCCTCGGCGATCGCCGCCGGCGGCGGCGGGCCCAGGACCGTCGCCGACTCGAGGTCGAAGTTGCCGAAGAGCGTCCGCCGCGCCCCGCCCTCCCGCCGCGCCGCCGCGATGCGCCGCAACCCCGGCGCCACGTCCGCCGCCCGCGCCACCGCATCCCCCACCAGGGTCAGGCCCAGGTGGTAGGCGTCGCCGGCCGCGAGCGCCACCCGCCCCGACTCCGGGGCGCAGGGGATCACCCCCGCCGGCAGCTCGTGCCCCAGGACGTTGCACAGCAGGCCGTGCACCATCCCGCCGTGCAGGAAGTGGCAGCGCAAGCCCTCGCGCAACCGCAGCCGCAGCCGCAGCCGCTCGCAAGCCGGCAGCACCAGCGGCGAGCCGTCCGGGAGGGTGGGGCTAGCGCGCTTCGCCATCCCCTACCCGCGCGCCGGAGTCGAGCAGCCGATTCGACAACCCCGGCGAGAGGTGAAAGCCCGCCGCCCGGCCCGCGCCGGCTTGCGGCACCGCCAGCGACAGAAGCGACGGATTCGCCGACCCCACCAGATGGATCAACAAACCCTGAACGTCATCCGCCTCGATCCCAACGCCGCGCCCAAGCGCCATAAATCACCTCCGTCTCGCCACCACCCCACGCCCCACCGAAATTTTCCGTCACCGCCGCCGGTCACGCTCCCCTCCCACCGGCGGCACCGCCTCGCCCATCAACGCCCGGGTTCGGATACTCATCCTTGCAACCGCCGCGCTCGGATGAATCCATTCCATTCAACGGCCGTTCATCCTGCGGCCTAGGGTCCCTAAATAAACACTATGTGCACTCAAGAAGTCTCAATTCCTTCAACGGCCTTTCATCCTGCGACTTAAGATGTTTCTACCAGGGTGCTTAGATGTCAACAATAAGAAAGTCTCAATTCCTTCAACGGCCTTTCATCCTGCGACGTGCTGTTGGGCACGACATCAGTAGGGAGTAGAAAGGTCTCAATTCCTTCAACGGCCTTTCATCCTGCGACAGTACGACGACCTCTGGGCCGACTGCTCGGGCGATGAGAAAGTCTCAATTCCTTCAACGGCCTTTCATCCTGCGACAAAAGATGAGCTCTGCGTTATGGAACATGACTGTAGAAAGTCTCAATTCCTTCAACGGCCTTTCATCCTGCGACGCCTTCCGCGACGCCCTCCGCGAACTCTGCGGCAAGAAGTCTCAATTCCTTCAACGGCCTTTCATCCTGCGACGATTCTCTCGGCGCTCGCTGGAGTGGTTGTTGCAGAAGTCTCAATTCCTTCAACGGCCTTTCATCCTGCGACTGTGACAAAGAGATAAAGATAGACTCGGCACTAACACAACGACCAGTCTCAATTCCTTCAACGGCCTTTCATCCTGCGACCGTACCACATCCAAGCCCCTGAGTCCAGGGCACTTACAGGCCCATTTCCGGGGATCCCCGGTCGATCGGCCCCGAAACGCCACCGCAAGCCCCGAAACGCCCCGGAGCGCCCCGCGTAACTCCCTGCAAACACGTGACTTCGAGGATTTCCGGCGATGATTCCCCCCTCCCGATTCGCGCAACTGCTTCAAAACAAGCGACTTACGATCGCACTGCGGAGTCGTCGCCGGGCGCGCCCAGACATCCCCGGAACGACGCCACGGGGAAAGACGTAAGTCGCTTATTTTCATCATCTTACAACACGCCATCGCCTTTCGCCCGCAGCACTCGGTACTCCTCCAGCCGCGCGCCGAAGCTTCCTGCGCCGCCAGCTCCCGGCCGCGGAGCTCGGGGGGCACCTCCATCGCCGGGTGGAGATAGGGCGCGCCGCGCTCGCAGACGGCGGCGACGAGGTGCAGGGGGAGCGTGCCGCGGGTCCATGCCGGCGGCTCGGGGGAGAGCCGCCGAACGCCGGCAGGCGGGCGGCGCGGGCGGGTCCGACGCTTTCGCCGACTCGGCGCGTCTACGAGCCGGCGGCTTCGCGCTCGCTGGGCCGGTAGGGCTCGTAGCAGCGGCGGCAGCGGGCTTCGTAGCTGTCGGCGTCGCCGACCTGGACCTGCTCGCCGCCGCCGGCGGTGCGCTGGCTGTAGTGGGCGGGGGCGCCACAGCGGACGCAGACGGCGTGCATCTTGTCGACGAACTCGGCCACCGCCAGCAGGGCGGGCATGGGTCCGAAGGGGCGGCGGCTGAAGTCCTGGTCGAGGCCGGCGACGATCACCCGCACCCCGTGGTCGGCGAGCTCCATCGCCAGATCGACCAGGCCGGGATCGAAGAACTGCGCCTCGTCGATCCCCACCACCTGCACCCCCCAGTGCAGCTTGCGCCGCAGGTCGGCGCTGTCGCCCACGGCGGTGGCGTCGAGCGCGCGGTTGTCGCGGGTGATCAGCTGCTCCGGGGCGTGGCGGGTATCGGCCAGGGGCTTGAAGGCCTGCACCCGCTGGCGCGCGATCAGCGCCCGCCGCAGCCGCCGCACCAACTCCTCGCTCTTGCCGGAGAACATGCCGCCGGTGATGACTTCGATGTGGCCGGTGGAACGCTCGTTCATGCCGTCTCCCGCTCCGTCGATGGTAGCGCAGTCGAGCGCCTCGGGGGAGGCGGGATCCCTCAGTCGACGGCGGCGGAACGCGGGCCGAGGAGATCGCTCAGCTCGACCTCGGCGAGGGACTCGACCACCCGGTCGGCGGCGCTGAGGGCGGCGGCCGGGTAGGTGTGGGCGACGCCGAGGGTGGCCAAGCCGGCGCCGGCAGCCGCCTCGAGGCCGGCGGGGGCGTCCTCGATCGCCAGCACCTCGTGCGGGTGGATCAGACGCGACGGCAGGGGCGGCAGGGAGTTGAGCTGCTCGAGGCCCTTGCGGTAGCCCTCCGGGCTGGGTTTGCTGGCGCGCACGTCCTCGGCCGCCACCACCGCCTTGAACAGCCCCTCCAGGCCGAGCTTCTCCAGCGCGCCGAGCACCTCGCTGCGCAGGGCGCCGCTGACCACGCCGAGCATCAGGCCGGCCTGGTGAGCCTGGCGGACGAGGCGGACGGCACCGGGGAAGGCGGGGAAGCCCTGTTCGCGGATGCGCTCCTGGTAGTAGGTCGCCTTGCGCGCGATGAGGCGCGAGATCTGCTCCGGCGTCGCCGGCCGGCCGGCGCGCTCGAGCACCGCCTGGAAGCAGCCGCGGTCGTCGAACCCCAGATAGTGGGCGAAGTAGTCGTCCCGCTCGAGGCTCACCCCTTCCTCCGCCAGCACCTTCTGGAACAGCTCGAGGTGGATGGGCTCGTCGTCGACCAGGACGCCGTTGAAATCGAAGAGGAGGGCACGCACCATGGGATCATCATACCCCGCCGCCGACGCCGCCGCCGGTTGACAGGCATGGCCGCCGCTGGCTATGGTGAACCGGCGGGCGAAGATTCGCCCGGCCGCGGCGCCCGCCGCGGCGACGTACCAAGGAGCGAGTCATGGAACAGGCCGAGAAGCACGCCGAAACGAACGCCGGCCTCCCCACCCCGAGCGGCGATAAGGCGGCGGAGGTGCCGGTGCGGCTCACCCCCAAGGCCGTCAACATGGTGAAGATCACCCGCGAGCAGGAGGGGCTCGACCCGGCCTGCGGCCTGCGCATCGCGGTGCGCGGCGGCGGCTGCAGCGGCTTCGAGTACGCCCTCGACTTCGAGCTCGAGCCGCGCGACACCGATCTGGTCTACCAGCAGGGCGACCTCAAGGTCCTGATCGACCCGATCAGCGCCCGCTACCTCAAGGGAACCGAGATCGACTACGTCCTCGGCACCACCGGCGCCGGCTTCAAGTTCAACAACCCCCAGGCCGTCGGCACCTGCGGCTGCGGCTCCTCCTTCTCGGTCTAGGCCGCTCCGTCGCGCGCGCCCTCACTCCCAGCCCATCAGCTTGCGGAAGGCCGGGTGGCGCTCCGCCAGCTCCCGCCAGGTGCCGCGGGCGGCGACGCGGCCGTCCTGCAGCAGGACCACCTCGTCGCAGCTCCGGATGGTGCTCGGGCGGTGAGCGACCAGCAGCAGGGTCTTGCGGCCGCGCAAGGCCTCGAGCACGCCCGCCAGGACCCGCTCGGTGCGGCCGTCGAGGGACGAGGTGGCCTCGTCGAAGATCAGCATCTCCGGATCGTGGTAGAGGGCGCGGGCGATGGCGAGGAGCTGGCGCTGGCCGCCGGAGAGGCGGGCGCCGCGCTCGCCGACCACGGTGTCGAGGCCCCGCGGCAGCTCCGCCACCAACCGCTCGAGGCCCGCCAGCCGCGCCGCCGCTTCCAGGCGCCGGCGGTCGATCTCCGCCTCCGGCAGGCCGAAGGCGACGTTGCGGCGCAGGGTGTCGTCGGCGAGGAAGATCCGCTGCGGCACGTAGCCGACCTTGCGCCGCCAGGCGGCGAGGTGCGCGCGCAGGTCGGCGCCGTCGACCAGGATGCGACCGGCGGTCGGCGCCAGCAGGCCGAGCAGCAGGTCGACCAGGGTGCTCTTGCCGGCGCCGGTGGCGCCGACCAGGCCGACGGCGGCGCCCTGGGGGATGGTGAAGCTGACCCCGTCGAGCACCGCCCGGCGTTCTTCGTAGGCGTAGCTCACCCGCTCCAGGACCAGCCGCCGGCGGAAGACCAGCTCGCCCGTCGCCGCCGCCGGCGCCGGCTCGCCGGGATCCGCCGCCAGCCGCCCGAGGCCGGCGGTCAGCTCCTCGACCGCCGGGCTGGCGAACCACAGGTTGTTGAGGTGCATCAGGATGCGGTTGAAGGAGGGGATCACCCGGAAACCCGCATAGGCGTAGAGCCCGAGGAGCGGCACCACCTCCCGCGACGCCTGCTCGCCCCTCGCCGCCAGCAGCACCACCACCAAGAGGGTGGCGACGATGAAGCTGCTCTCGAACAGGAGCCGCGGCACCAGCTCGAGCAGCTGGCGGCGCCGTCCGACCCGCGCCAGCTCCTCCTGCCGGGCGGCGAAACGGCGGCGGAAGAAGCCCTCGCGCCCCATCACCCGGATCTCCTTGATGCCGTCCAGGGTCTGCTGCACCGCCTTCAGGATGCGCTGCTTGAGGGCGATCTCGCGCTCGCCGAGGACGAAGAGCCGCCGTTGCAGCAGGACGAGGGCGGCGGCGAGCACCGCGCCGAGGATGGCGACGATCGCCAGGGTCACCCCGGGGGAAGCGGCGATCAGCACCGCCAGGACGCCGGCCACCACCAGGATCTCGGTCAGCGCCGCCACCGCCCCGGCCAGGGTCTGGTGGACCACCTTGTCCAGGTTCTCGGTCAGGCGGTGGATCAGAGCCGCCGAGTCACGCCGCAGGTGGAAGCGGTAGGAGGCGCCGAGGTAGCCGTCGTAGAGACGGCGGGCGAGGCTCGCCCGGGTGCGGTAGACCACCCGGCTCTGCAGGTCGATGGTGAGGGCGATGAAGAGATTCTTCGCCAGATAGACCAGCACCACGAAGACCGTCACCGGCACCACCGGCGCGTCGCCCGCGAGCCTCTCCCAGGGCCCGCGCAGAACGCCGGGGAGAGGCGGCGGCGTCCCGGGGTCGCTCAGCACCCGGATCAAGAGGAAGACCGCCGCCGCCCCCGCCGCCTCCGCCGCCGCCGACAGCAGCGACAGGGGAACCAGCGCCGCCCAGCCCCAGCGCTGGCGCCGGCTGAGGAGCCCGAGGCAGGCGCCGAGGGCGGCGAGCGGCGAGCGCGGCGGTGCCGGCTCAGTCACCGTCCGCCTCCGGCGAAGCCGCCGGCGCCGCGTCCGGCGCGCTCTCGAGCAGCGCCAGCACCGCCAGCACCACCACCGTCTGGCCGGCGACCAAGAGCGCCTGCCAGGCCTCGAGGTGGATCAACGTCACCCCGCCCATGCCCGTCGCCAGGGTGCAGGCGACGATCACCAGGAGGGCCTTGCGCTCGCTCATGCCGCGGCGCATCAGACGGTGGGAGAAATGCTGGCGGTCGGCGAGGAGGGGGCTCTGATGCCGGCGCAGGCGCAGGATGACCACGCTGGTCAGATCGTAGAGCGGGATCGCCAGCACCACCAGCGGGGTGAAGACGGCGTACCACGGCGTGTCGAGGCGGAAGCCCTGGTCGTAGTAGGTGATGCGCACCGACGCCCAGGCCAGCAGATAGCCCACCACCAGGGAGCCCCCATCCCCCAGGTAGATGGTCGCCGGCGGCAGGTTGAAGCACAGAAAGCCGAGGAGCGCCCCGGCGAGGAGCGCCAGCACCGCCGCCGCCGGCTGCTGGTGGGTGGCGAGGGCGGTGAGGCCGAGGAAGAGGGCGCAGATGGCGCCGGCGCTGGCCAGGAGGCCGTCGAGGCCGTCGAGGAAATTGCAGGCGTTGATCACGGTCAGAAACCACAAGAGGCTCAGGACGACGCTGCCGTAGGGCCCCAGCCACTGGGGCAGCAGCCGCGCGTCGAAGAGGACGACCAGCGGCAGGGCGGCCGCCGCCTGCACCGCCAGCTTGGGCAGCGGGCCGAGGTCGCGGCGATCGTCGAGCAGGCCGAGGACGTGGAGCACCAGGGCCCCGGCGAGGAGCGCCAGGAGCTCCGGCGCGCCCGCCGCGAGCGCCGCCGGCACGCCGCCCAAGGCCTCCGCCCCCAGCGCCGTCC
>RFGL01000097.1 GCA_003697015.1 Acidobacteriota bacterium
ATGCCCGCCCCGCCGCCTCCGGTCGCCGCGCCGCGGCCGGCCGGCGGCTGGCAGCCGGGCTGGCTGCAGCGGGTCTACCTCTTCGTCTGCGGCGGCAACGTCAGCCGCTCGCCCATCGCCCAGTCGATCTGCGGCGCCGAGATCGCCCGCCTGCTCGGCATCCCGCCGGAGGAGCTGGCGGCGCGCGGCTTCCGGGCCTTGAGCGCCGGCCTCGAGGCGCACCCCCGGCGGCCGATGTCCGACGGCGCACGCCGCGCCCTGGTCGAGCTCGGCTTCGCCCCCCACTCCCACGCCGCCCAGCGCCTGACCGAGGAGCTGGTACGCGACGCCGAGGCGATCTTCTGCATGACCGCAGAGCAATGTCGCGCCGTCGTCGCCCGTTTCCCCGCCGCCCGCGGCAAGACCCGCCGTCTCGACCCGATCAGCGATCTCGCCAACCCCGACGGCCAGCCCTACGAGGTCGTCCTCGCCACCGCCGAACGCATCCGCGACGCCGTCCGCTGGCGCCTGCGCCGCCGCCCCGAAGCCCTGGCCGGCGCCTGAGCCGCGGTCGCAAGAACCCGCTCATTCGAAGGCCGACTTCCCTTTCTTGTAGCCCGCCGGAATGGCGAAAGCGTCGGCCGGCAAGGGGCCGATGCGCACTTCCGTCGCTTCGGAGGTGCTCTCGGCGTCGAACCCCATGGCCTTGGTGCTGACGGTCATCGCCAGGGCCATGCCGCCGATGTCCTTCATCGCCTCGAGCATCTTCTCGAAACGGGCTGCCATCGGGCCCATGCTGGCGTAGAGCATCTTTCGGCCGTCGTAATACGACACCGGGATCTCGAGCTTGCGCGTCGCCCAGACGTCGAACGTCAGAGCCTTGCCCATGGTCAGTACGTAATGCTCACAGGGATAGCCGGCGATGGTGCGGGTCTCGCCGGTTCGCTCCACCGTCACCTCGCTGACCTTGCCCACCATCTTGCTCAGAATCGGATTCTCGTCAAGCATCTTCTCGAGCTCGACGAAGTGGCGGCGCATCTCCTCCGTGGAGGTCTCGGAGTAGCGCTTTTTCTTGTGATCGATGTAGACCACCTTGCCGTTCTCGTAATCGACGATGGTTTCGGTCCGGCCGTTTGACACCCGCACCTTGTGATCACCGATGTATTGAGTTGAGGTACCCGTGTACTTGCCTGCGGTCACCGTCGAAACGATGGTGAGATCGGCGGAACGGGCAGGCGCAAACCCGAGAAAGAACGCCAACAACGCTACGCTCAAGGTCAAACGCAGAGGGTTCTTCATGTCGATCTCCTTTCACGTTCGTCTGCCCCCCTCTGGACAGACGCCATGATCGGAGACTATGCGATCTCGGGCGCTGGTGGACAAGGTTTTTTGCGGGCACGGCCCTGGTCTTCGACCGCCGGCGAGGGTCATGCCGCGGCTCAGTCGTCGGCGCGCTCGAGGGCGCGGAGGTCGCGGCGGAAGGTGCGGGCGATGCGGATCAGAAAGAGGATCGCGACGGTGCTCAAGCCGGCGGTCAGGCCCCACCACAGGCCTTGTGGGCCATGGCCGGCGCGGAAGGCCAGCAGCCAGGCGACCGGCAGGGCGAGGAGCCAGTAGCCGACCAGGGCGATGATCGCCGGCACGCGGGTGTCGCCGGCGCCGCGCAGGACGCCGGCACCGACCACCTGCAGGCCGTCGAAGACCTGGAAGAGGGCGGCGATCGGCACCAGGGTGGCGGCGAGGGCGATCACCGGCATCTGGTCGGTGAAGAGGCGACTCAGGGGGACGGGCAGGAACCAGAAGGCGAGGGCGGAGACGGTCATCACCGCGGCGCCCAGCACCAGGCAGACGACGGCGGCCCGGCGCGCTGCGGCGGGCGAGCCGCGGCCGATGGCGTTGCCGACGCGGGTGGCGGCGGCGCCGGAGATGCCCAGGGGCACCATGAAGCTCAAGGCCGCCAGGCTGAGGGCGATCTGATGCGCCGCCAGCTCGCGGGCGCCGAGGTTGCCCATCAGGAAGGCGACGCCGTTGAAGAGCCACATTTCGAGGGAGATCTGCACCCCGATCGGCAGGCCGATGATCAGCATCTGGAGGTAGCCGCGCAGGCGCAGCCGGCGCAGCCGTCGCGCCGGCCAGATGGGGCCGAGGATCGGCCGCGCCCCCAGCACCAGGACGGCGAGCATCACCCAGCGCGACAGCGAGGTGGCGTAGCCCGAGCCCTCCACCCCCAGCCGGGGCAGGCCGAAGTGGCCGAAGATCAGGCCGTAGTTGGCGGCGACGTTCACCAGATTGGCGGCGATGATCGCCACCATCGCCGGCCGCACGATGCTCATCGCCTGCAGGGTCTGGCGCACGGTGACGAAGAGCAGGAAGGCGAGCAGCCCGGGGATCGACGCCCGCAGGTAGAGCGTCGCCTCGGCCAACACCGCCGGTTTCTGGCCCAGCAGCTGGAGGATCGGCCGCGCCTCGAAGGCGATGGCGCAGATCGGCACGGCGAGGAGCACCGCCAGCACCAGGCCGCGCTTGAAGCTCGCCGCCACCGCCGGCCGATCCCCCGCCCCGTGGGCCTGGGCGACCAGCGGATCGAGGGCCATCAGGATGCCCATCGGCAGGGACACCAGTCCGAAGCTGAAGCTGTTCCCCAAGGCGCCGGCGGCCAGCGCCAGCTCCGAGAAGCGGCCGAGCATCATGGTGTCGACGGTGCCCATCAGCATCATGCCGAGCTGCACCAGCACCACCGGCGTCGCCAGCTCCGCCACCGCCACCGCCTCGGCGCGCAGCCGCCGGAGGCGGAAGGTACGGCGGCGGTCGGGGGTGGCGTCCATGGTGGTCGGTCCGGTCGGCTGCTGCGTCGAGACGGCGTCGGCGCGCGCCCGAGGATACGCCACGTCGCCCGCCCTGGTAGAGTCACCCGCCTACGACGGGAGAACGCCATGCCAGCTCGTACTCGGTGCCTCGGGTTTCCGCTCGCCCTCTGCCTATTGCTCGCCGCCTGCGCGCCGCCGGAGGAGCCGTCTCCGGCGGAGACGGCGGGGACGGAGATCCTGTGGGACGAGTGGGGGGTGCCGCACGTCTTCGCCACCGACCCGGAGTCGCTCTTCTACGCCCAGGGCTGGGCGCAGGCGACCAACCACCTGGAGCTGATGCTCCGGCTCTACGGCGCGGCGCGCGGCCGGGCGGCGGAGTACTGGGGGGAGGAGCACCTCGAGTCGGACCGCTGGGTGCATACGGTGGGGATCCCGGCGCGGGCGGTGGAGTGGTACCGCCGGCAGGGCTCCTTCCAGCCCTGGATCGCCGCCTTCGCCCGCGCCGTCAACGACTACGCCTCGTCCCATCCCGAGGCCGTGCCGCCGGAGGTGCGGAGGGTCTTGCCGGTCACGGGAGCGGACGTGCTGGCCCATCTCCAGCGGGTGGTCCATTTCACCTTCGTCGTCGACCGCGGCGAGGTGGCGCGCGCCGCCCGCGTCCTCGGCCGGGGACGGGCGGCGGCAGCCCTCGCGCCGCCAGCGGCCCGCGAGCCGGCGGCGGCCAAGGGCTCGAACGCCTGGGCGGTGGCGCCGTCGCGCTCCGCCAGCGGCCATGCCATGCTGGTCGCCAACCCCCACCTGCCGTGGTCGGAACGCTTCACCTGGACCGAGATGCAGCTCACCTCCCCCGAGGTCGACGTCTACGGCGCCACCCTGGTCGGCACCCCCTTCATCTCCATCGGCTTCAACGACCACCTGGCCTGGACCCACACCGTCAACACCCACGACGGCGCCGATCTCTACCGTCTCACCCTCGACGGCGACGGCTACCGTTTCGACGGCGAGCGCCGCCCCTTCGAGGTCGACGACGTCGAGCTGGCGATCCGGGGAGAGGACGGCAGCGTGCGCCGCGAGACCCTGCGGGTGCGGCGCTCGGTGCACGGGCCGGTGGTGGCGGAGCGGGACGGCGAGGCCCTCGCCCTGCGGGTGGTCGGCCTCGATCAGCCGGCCCTCTTCCAGCAGTACTGGGACATGGCGCGAGCCGGCGACCTGACGGCCTTCGAGGCCGCCCTGCGCACCCTGCAGATGCCGATGTTCACCGTCATGTACGCCGATCGCGACGGCCACGTCATGCACCTCTTCGGCGGCCGCACCCCGCGCCGGCCGGCGGGGGACTGGCAGTGGAGCGGCGTCGTGCCGGGGGATACCTCCGCCACCCTGTGGACCGAGACCCATCCGTACGACGAGCTGCCCAAGGTGGTCGATCCCCCGAGCGGTTGGCTGCAGAACGCCAACGACCCGCCGTGGACCACCACCGTGCCGCCGGCCCTGGATCCCGCCGCCTTCCCGCCCTACATGGCGCCGCGGGGCATGTCGTTCCGCGCCCAGCAGTCGGCGCGGCTGCTGCGCGACGACGAGAAGATCACCTTCGAGGAGCTCGTCGCCTACAAGCACGACACCCGCATGCTGCTCGCCGAGCGCCTGCTCGACGACCTGGCGGCGGCGGTCGCCGCCCACGGCGACGAGCGCGCACGCCGGGCGCTGGCGGTGCTCGAGGCCTGGGACGGCAAGGCCGACGCCGCCAGCCGCGGCGGCGTCCTCTTCGCCCGCTTCGTCCGCCTCCTGGGCGCCGGGCCGGCGACCTTCGCCAAGCCCTGGCGCGACGAGGAGCCCCTGAGCACCCCCGACGGCCTGGCCGATCCGCCGGCGGCCGCCGCCGCCCTCTCCCGGGCGGCGGCCGAGGTGGAGGAGGCCTACGGCAGCCTGGAGGTGCCCTGGGGCGAGGTCTACCGCCTGATGCTCGGCGACCGCGACCTGCCCGCCAACGGCGGCCCCGGGAGCCTCGGCATCTTCCGCGTCGTCGGCTACGCCCCGGCCGGGGAGGGTCGCTT
The DNA here is from genome assembly GCA_003697015.1 of Acidobacteriota bacterium. GTDB lineage: Bacteria > Acidobacteriota > Thermoanaerobaculia > Multivoradales > J023 > J023. The sequence continues at coordinate 4,838 of RFGL01000097.1, forward strand.
CCGCGCCGCCGGCGGCGACTCCTTCGTCGCCGTCGTCGAGCTCGGCGATCCGGTCCGTGCCCAGACCCTCATCAGCTACGGCAACGCCAGCCAGCGCGGCTCCCCCCATGCCGGCGACCAGCTGCCCCTCTTCGCCCGCAAGGAGCTGCGCCCGGTATGGCGCAGCCGGGCCGAGATCGAGCCCCACGTCGTGCGCCGGGAGAGCTTCTGAGGCCGGCCGGTCCGCGCTCATCTGGAGCTGCCGCTGATCGAGCTCGCCTGAACCTTTTCCCGGAGAACGCCGATGCGAATCCCGCAAGTTCTTGTGCTCGCCCTGACCGCCGGCACCCTGGCCCTGGCGCCGGCCGCCGCCGGCGACGACGGCGAGGACGGCGCGCCGGTGCTCGACGCCGAGCTGGTGCGCGGCCTCGAGCTGCGCGCCATCGGCCCGGCGCTGCAGTCCGGCCGCATCGCCGACGTCGCCCTCGACGAGCACAACCCTGGCACCTGGTACGTCGCCGTCGCCTCCGGCGGGGTGTGGAAGACCACCAACGCCGGCACCACCTGGACGCCGATCTTCGATCGCTACGGCTCCTATTCGATCGGCTGCGTCACCGTCGATCCGACGAATCCCAACGTCGTCTGGGTCGGCACCGGGGAGAACAACAGCCAGCGCAGCGTCGGCTGGGGCGACGGGGTCTACAAGTCCCTCGACGGCGGCGAGAGCTTCGTCCGCGTCGGCCTCGAACGCTCGGAGCACGTCGGCAAGATCGTCATCGACCCGCGCGACCCGGACGTGGTCTACGTCGCCGCGCAAGGGCCGCTGTGGTCCGACGGCGGCGACCGCGGGCTCTACAAGACCACCGACGGCGGCGCCGGCTGGCAGCGGGTGCTCGCGATCAGCGAGCGCACCGGCGTCACCGACGTGGTGCTCGACCCGCGCGATCCGGACGTGGTCTACGCCGCCGCCTTCCAGCGCCGGAGACGGGTGTGGGCGCTGGTCGCCGGCGGCCCGGAGTCGGCGATCTACAAGTCGGTCGACGGCGGCGCCAGCTGGAAGAAGCTGAGCCGCGGCCTGCCCGGCGGCCCCGTCGGCCGCATCGGCCTCGCCGTCTCGCCGCAGAATCCGGACGTGGTCTACGCCACCATCGCCGCCACCCGCGAGGAGAGCGGCTTCTACCGCTCGGCCAACCGCGGCGAGAGCTGGGTGAAGATGAGCGATTGGGTGGCGATCGACCCGCAGTACTACCAGGAGCTCTTCCCCGACCCGTGGCACTTCGATCGGCTCTACGCCATGGACGTCCTGCTGCAGGTCACCGACGACGGCGGCAAGAGCTTCCGGCCGCTCAACTCGCGCTTCAAGCACGTCGACAACCACGCCCTGGCCTTCGATCCGGCCGATAAGGACTACCTGCTGAGCGGCACCGACGGCGGCCTCTACGAGAGTTGGGATCGGGGGGAGACGTGGAGATTCGTCGCCAATCTGCCGGTGACCCAGTTCTACCGCGTGGGGGTGGACGACGCGCGGCCGTTCTACAACGTCTACGGCGGCACCCAGGACAACGACTCGATCGGCGTGCCGTCGCGCACCACCAACGTCCACGGCATCCGCTCGAGCGACGTCTTCCACACCTCCTTCGGCGACGGCTACCAGACCCGGGTCGACCCGGAGAATCCGAACATCGTCTACTCGATGTGGCAGTACGGGGAGCTGGTGCGCTACGACCGCGAGAGCGGCGAGATGCTCAACGTCCAGCCGCAGCCGGCGCCGGGGGATCCACCTCTGGTGTGGAATTGGGATTCGCCCCTGATCATCAGCCCGCACGACGGCAAACGCCTCTACTTCGGCGCCAACCGCCTGTTCAGGAGCGACGATCGCGGCGCCAGCTGGACGGCGATCAGCGGCGACCTGACCCGCGGCCTCGACCGCAACCGCCTGCCGGTGATGGGGCGGACGTGGAGCGTCGACGCGGTGTGGAAGAACGTCTTCACCTCGAAGTACGGCAATGCCACCGCCCTCGACGAATCCCCCCTGATCCCCGGTCTGCTCTACGCCGGCACCGACGACGGCCTGGTCCACGCCAGCGACGACGGCGGCGACGGCTGGCGGCGGATCGAGCGCTTCCCCGGCGTGCCCGAGCGCACCTACGTCAGCGACCTGGTCGCTTCGCGCCACCTCGAGGATCGCCTCTACGCCCTCTTCAACAACCACAAGAGCGGCGATTTCACCCCCTACGTCCTGGTCAGCGACGACCGCGGGCGCAGCTGGCGCTCCCTGCGCGGCGACCTGCCCGAAGGCCACGCCGTCTGGTCGCTGGTGGAGGATCACGTCGATCCGCAGCTGCTCTTCCTCGGTACCGAATTCGGTCTCTTCTTCAGCCGCGACGGCGGCGCCCGATGGATCGAGCTCGAGGGCGGCGTACCGACCGTCGCCTTCCGCGACCTGGAGATCCAGCGCCGCGCCGGCGACCTGGTGGCGGGGAGCTTCGGCCGCGGCATCTTCATCCTCGACGACTACAGCCCTCTGCGCCTGCTGACGCCCGAGCTCCTGGCCCGCGAGGGAGCGCTCCTGCCGGTGGCGGATGCCTGGGCCTACATCCCCCAGCGCCCCCTGGGCTGGCGGGAGAAAGGCGTCCAGGGCGACGCCTTCTTCACCGCCCCCAACCCGCCCTTCGGCGCCGTCTTCACCTACTACCTGCGCCAGGAGCTGCGCAGCCGCCGCGCCCGGCGGCTGGCGGCGGAGGCGGCGGCCCGCGCCCGCGGCGACGACGTCTTCTACCCCGACTGGGAGGCGCTGCGGGCGGAGGATCGCGAGCTGCCGCCGGCGGTGGTGCTGACCATCACCGGCGACGGCGGTGAGGTGGTGGCGCGGCTGCGCGGGCCGGTGACGAAGGGCCTTCATCGGGTGGCCTGGAACCTGCGCCTGCCGTCGCCGGCGCCGCCCGCCTTCGACGCCGCCGATCCCGCCGCCGGCTACGACGAGCCGTCCGGCCCCCTGGCCCTCCCCGGCACCTACCGCGTGCAGCTGGCGACGCTGGTCGACGGCGTGCTGGCGCCCCTCGACGAGCCCCGCTCCTTCGCCGTCGTGCCCCTGGTGCGCGGCGCCCTGCCGCCGGCCGACCGGCCGGCGCTCCACGCCTTCGAGCGCCGGGTCTGGCGCCTGCAACGGGCGGTGCTCGGCGCCTTCGGCGTCATCGAAGAGACCGCCGCCCGCCTGGCCCACGCCCGCCGCGCCCTGCACGCCACCGCCGGCGCCGACCCCGGCCTGCTGGACGAGCTGCGGATCCTGGAAGCGAAACTGGCCGACGTCCGCCAGGCCTTCACCGGCGACGAGACCGTCGCCCGGCGGCGCGAGCCGACCCTGCCGGGAATCCTCGCCCGTCTCGACCGGCTTGCCGCCACCTTCTGGACCTCCACCGCCGACCCGACCCCAACCCACCGGCGCAACTACGAGGCCGCAGCCACCGTCTTCGCCGCCGCCCTCGCCGACCTGCGCCAGCTGGTCGAAGACGACCTGGTGCGCATCGAGACCGCCCTCGAAGCCGCCGGCGCCCCCTGGACCCCGGGCCGTCCCCTACCGGAGTGGCGGCCGGACTGAGCCCGCCGCGCCAGACCTCGAGGCCAGGCGAGGCGGGTCATTCCCCGGCCAAGAGCCCGGCGACGGGGGCGGGGGACGTCCTTCCCCGGGCGGGGTCGGGCGGACTCTCAGACGATCTTCAGCTGCGGGGTGCTGCGCCGCGCCACCTCGGCCGCCACCGCCTCGGCGACGCGGCGGAAGGCCTCGGCGTGGGGGCCGTCGGGCTGGGAGACGACGATCGGCTCGCCCGCGTCGCCGCCGGCGACGATGGCTGGATCGAGGGGGATCGAGCCGAGGAAGGGGCAGCCGAGGACCTCGGCGGTGCGCCGGCCGCCGCCGCGCTTGAAGACCTCGGTCGTCTCGCCGCAGGAAGGGCAGACGAAGCCCGACATGTTCTCGACGATGCCGATCACCGGCACGTTGACCTTGCGGAACATCGCCAGCCCCTTGCGGGCGTCGATCAGCGCCACGTCCTGCGGCGTGGTGACGATCACCGCGCCGGCCAGCGGTACCTTCTGGGTGAGGGTCAGCTGGGCGTCGCCGGTGCCCGGCGGCAGGTCGGCGATCAGGTACTCGAGCTTCCCCCAGTCGACGTCGCCGAGCAGCTGTTCGAGGGCCCGCATCACCATCGGCCCGCGCCAGATCACCGGCGTGTCCATCTCCAGCACGAAGCCGAGGGACATCAGCTTGACGCCGAAGCGGCTGAACGGCAGCATGCGCTCGCCCTCGACCCGCGGCCGCTCGTCGATGCCGAACATGGTCGGAATGGAGGGGCCGTAGATGTCGGCGTCGAGCAAGCCCACCGTATGGCCGAGCTGGGCCAGGCGGACGGCGAGATTGGCGGCCACCGTCGACTTGCCGACCCCGCCCTTGCCGCTGGCCACCGCCACCACGTGCTCGATGCCGGGGATCAGCCCGGCGTCGCGCGCCACCGCCCGCTGGGCGGGCGGCGCCGCCGGACGCTGGAGGTTCATCTCGACCTCGACCGCGCCGATGCCGCCGACCGCCCCGACCGCCTGCTCGACGCCGCGCCTCACCTCCTCGGCGGCCTGCGGGTTGTGGGTCGACATCTCCAACGCCACCCGGGCCACGCCGCCGGCGATTTCGACCCGGCGGACGAAGCCGAAGGAGACCACGTCGCGGCTCATGCCGGGGTAGCGGACGGTCTTCAACGCCTCCCACACCCGTCCTTCAAGCTCGTCGCTCATAGTCGGTCCTCAAGCGCCCCCGGCGCGGCATGCGGCAGGGGCTATGGGAGTCTATCCCAGGGGCCTGCGGCCGCCCCTCACATCACCTCCAGAGGCTCGATGCCCAGCAGCCTGAGGCCGTTCTTCAGCGTCTGGCCCACCGCCTGCACCAGGGCCAGGCGGCTGGCGCGCAGGGGCTCCTCCGCCGCCAGGACCGGCAGGTCGTGGTAGAAGGTGCTGAAGGACTGGGCCAGGTCGACGAGGTGGTTGGCGAGGCGCGACGGGTCGAGGCTGTCGGCGGCGTCGGCGACGACGGTGGGGAAGAGCAGCAGGGCGAAGACCAGCCGCCACTCGAGGTCGTCGTGCAGCACCGGCGAGACGGGCGGCTGCCAGTCGCCGGCCTTGCGCAGGATGCTCGCCACCCGCGCGGTGGCGTACTGCAGGTAGGGGCCGGTCTTGCCTTCGAAGGCGAGGGACGACGCGGGGTCGAAGTGGATCTCGGTGTCGCGGCCGACGACGAGGAAATGAAAGGTCATCGCCGCCAGGGCGATGGCCAGGGCGCGGCGCTCCCGCTCCTCGTCGTCGAGCTCGCCGTGGCGCTCGCGCAACGCCTCCTCGGCCAGCTCGCTCATGCCGGCGATCAGATCGTCGGCATCCACCACCCGGCCCTCGCGCGACTTCATCTTGCCCTCCGGCAGGTAGACCATGCCGTAGCTCAGGTGGTGCAGGCCCTCCGCCCAGGGGAAACCGAGCAGCTTCAGGATGGCGAAGAGCTGCTTCATGTAGTAGTCCTGCTCCGAGCCGATGCAGTAGATCGACCGGGTGAGGCCGAAGTCGCGGAACTTGATCGCCGCCAGGTTGATGTCCTGGGTGACGTAGAGGCCGGTGCCGTCGGCGCGCAGCACGGTCTTGTCCTGCAGCTTGAAGTGCTTCGACAACGGTGCCACCACCGCGCCGTTGGGAGCGCGCTCGAAGATGCCCTTCTCCAGCGCTTCGAGGATGATCTCCTTGCCCCCCTGGTAGATCTCGCTCTCGTAGTAGTGCTTGTCGAAGGTGATGCCGAGCTTGCGGTAGGTCTCCTCGAAACCGTCGTAGACCCACCGATTCATCCGCCGCCACAGGGCCCGCACCTCCGGGTCCTCGTCTTCCCAGCGCCGGAGCAGGTCCCGCGCTTCGCCCATCAGCTCGGAGGCCTGTTGAAAACGCTCCTCGACCTTCTTGCGCGCCCGCTCGTCGAGGGTGCTCGGATCGATCCCCTGGCGCTCCAGCCAGGCGCGGCGTTCGTCGTCCAGGGCACGGCTGAAGCGGACGTAGAGCCGGCCGACGAAATGGTCCCCCTTGATGCCGGCCTCCTGCGGCGTTTTGCCCTCCCCCCAGCGCTGGTAGGCGACCATCGACTTGGCGATGTGGATGCCGCGGTCGTTGATGATGTCGGAGGTATACGTCCGCGCCCCCTGGGCAGCGATCAGCCGGATCACCGCCCGTCCGAGGACGGCGTTGCGCAGGTGGCCGAGGTGGAGCGGCTTGTTGGTGTTGGGGGAGACGTACTCCATCATCACCACCTCGCCCTGCTGCCGCCGGCTGTGGCCGTACTCGTCCCCCGCCGCCGCCGTCGCCGCCAGCACCCTGGCGGCGACGGCGTCGCGATCGAGGCGCAGGTTGAGGTAGGGGCCGGCGGCCTCGGCCGACGCCAGCAGGTCGCCTTCCGGCGCCGCCAGCCGGGTGGCCATCTCGGCGGCGATGGCGGGCGGCGCCTGGCGCCAGGCGCGGGCCAGCTTGAAGCATTGGAAGGCCAGGTCGCAGCCGGTGTGCGCCGGCGCCGGCACCAGCACCACCTGCTCCGGCTCCAGCGCCCCGCGGCTGGCGGCGGCGATGGCGGCGGCGACCTCCCGGTAGACGCTTTCCAGGGCTTCGCCGACGATCGATTCCGGACTGAGGGCTTTCATGATCGGAGCTCGTTTGAGGTCGGGGTGAGGGGAGCGCGCCGCGGTGGCGCGGAGGCGGTAGCATATACCATCCGTATCTCGCGCCGGCCTCTGGCCCCACGCGCGACCCAGGGCCGATTTCGGCCCCGCCTCCAACCCTGATAGGATGACGGAACAACCACCCGGATTGCGAGGAGACGCGTGCACGATGAGCGGTAGAAACCTGTCGATTCAACTGGAAGGCACCGCGCTGCAGCTGCTGGCGGGCGACATCACCGAGCTCGAGGTCGATGCCATAGTCAACGCGGCCAACGAGGAGCTCAAGCTCGGCTCCGGCGTCGCCGGCGCCATCCGCGAGAAGGGTGGCCCGTCGATCCAGGAGGAATGCGATCGCATCGGCGGGGCGGCGGTGGGGACCGCGGTGCTGACCGGTGGCGGCAACCTCAAGGCCACCCACGTGATCCACGCCGTCGGTCCCAGGATGGGCGAGGGCGACGAAGACCGCAAGCTCGCGTCGGCGGTACGTTCTTGCCTGGCGCTGGCCGACCGCCACGGCTTGAAGTCGATCGCCATGCCGGCGATCTCCACCGGCTCCTTCGGCTTCCCCATGGATCGCTGCGCGCGCATCCTCCTGACCGAGGTCTATCGCTACATCCAGGGCGGCACCAAGCTCGAACGGGTGGTGGTCGTGCTCCACGACGACGAGGCCTTCGAGACCTTCAAGCGCGAGTTGCGCCGCGGCTTTCGGTGAGCTCTCGAACCATCGTCCTGCTCGGTCCCCAACGCCTCCATCCCAACCTCGCTGCGGCCGTCGACGCCTGCTGTGCCGGCGGCCAGATCGCGGCCGTCACCGCCGGCTGGCAGGAGCGCGAAGAGGAGGACCAGGAGCTGCGCGACCACCTCGGCCGCAAGGTGGTGAACCTGATGCTGCACCGGCGGGGGGAAGAGGTCTTCGCCGAGGATCGCGAGCTCTTCCTCGCCCACCGCGCGCGCCAGGACGAGCTTCGCGAGCTGCAGCGTCTCTACCGCCTGCGGCTCGACTACGCCCTCGCCCCGGCGCGCCGCCTGCTGCGCCGCCGGCGGGGCACGCCGCGGCTCTTGATCAGCGCCCGCGCCTCGGCGATCGAGGCGGTGCGCAGCCTCGACCGCGAGCACCTGAGCGTCATCCGGGCGGTGCACCGCGACTACCAGCGACGGGTACGGCCGACCCGCCGGCCGGCGGTTGCGCGGCACCGGCGGGAGCTGCAGAAGATCCTCGCCGACTGCTCGGCGGTGGCCATCGCCGGCGGCCACGTGGCGGTGTTGCTCAATCGCCTGCGGCTCTTCGGTCTCGGCCGGTTGATCGCCGGCAGGACGATCTTCGCCTGGTCCGCCGGGGCCATGGCCCTCAGCGAGCGGGTGGTGCTCTTCCACGACTCGCCGCCCCAGGGGGCGGGCAACCCGGAGGTGCTGGAGGCCGGGCTCGGCCTGGTGCGAGGGCTGGTGCTCCTGCCCCATGCCCGCCGCCGGCTGCGCCTCGGCGACGCGCCGCGGGTGGCGCTCTTCGCCCGTCGCTTCGCCCCCGCCGTCTGCCTCACCCTCGACGAGGGGGCCCACCTCGACGGCGACGGCCGGCGCTGGCAGGCGAGCGACAGCGTCGAGCAGCTGGTGGCCGGCGGCGGCGTCGAGCCCTTTCCGGGGTGCGGCGCGTGACCCTCGCCATCCACCGCCTGCTGGCCGGCGGCAGCCCCAGCCCCGAGGCCATCGACGCCTTCCTCGCCGAGCACAGCTTCCCCCTCGCCGAAGGGCGCACGACGATGACCTTCGTCTACCGCGGCGAGGCGGACGCGGTCTATCTGCAACACTTCATCTACGGCCTGCCGACCGCCCAACCCTTCACCCGGGTCGAGGGCACCGACCTCTGGTACCACGTGCTCGAGCTGCCGCCGGGCTCGCGCATGCAGTACAAGCTCAAGGTGGTGCGCGGCGACGAGGAACGCCTGATCCTCGATCCGCTCAACGACGAGCAGGCGCGCGATCCCTACGGCGCCAACTCGGTGTGCCATTCGCCGGGCGCCGGGCGGCCGGCGTGGACCCATCCCGACCCCGAGGCGCGGCCCGGCACCCTGCGGCCCTTCACCGTCGACAGCGACGCCTTCGGCGAGGCGCGAGCGGTCCAGGTCTACCTGCCGGCGCGATTCCGCGCCAGCCGCCGCTACCCTCTCCTGGTGGTCCACGACGGCAGTGACTACCTGCGCTACTCCGACCTCAAGACGGTGCTCGACAACCTCATCCACCGGCTCGAGGTCGCGCCCCTGGTGGTGGCCTTGAGCGACGCCCGGGAACGGCTCGAGGAATACCCCGACAACCCGCGCCATGCGCGCTTCGTCAGCGAGGAGCTGGTGCCCCGGCTGGAGGCGGAGCTGCCCCTGCTCGGCGATCCCGCGGCGCGCGGCCTGATGGGTGCCAGCTTCGGCGGCGTCGCCTCCCTGGCCTGCGCCTGGCGCTACCCGCGGCGTTTCGACCGCCTGCTGCTGCAGAGCGGCTCCTTCGTCTTCACGGACATCGGCGACCACGATCGCGGCCCGGTCTTCGACCCGGTGGTGCGCTTCATGAACGCCTTTCGCGAAGCTCCGGGGCGGCCGTCGGACAAGGTCTTCGTCGGCTGCGGCACCTACGAGCGACTGATCTACGAGAACCGTTCCCTCGTCCCCCTGCTGCAGGACGCCGGCATGGCGGTGCGTTTCGTCGAGACCCGCGACGGGCACAACTGGGCCAATTGGCGCGATCAGCTGCGCGAGGCGCTGTCGTGGCTATTCCCCGGGCCGCTGTGGATGGTGTATGAATAGGGGCCCCGACGCGAAAGGAACCCCCCTTGGCCAACGTCACCCGCTACATCGGACTCTCCCTCGGCGCCGACCTCTGCTGGCCGATCTGCTTCGAGGAGATCGTCAAGCGCGCCAGGCTGCGCATCCCCTACCAGGGCGATACGGTCGAGCTGGCGGTCGAGCGCGTCACCATCGAGCCCTTCGACCTGCAGCAGCCGTGCCGCTACTCGGTGGTGATCGACCGCCTGACCCACTGGTACCACACCAGCCGCGAGTGGATCAAAAAGGCGGTGATCCTCAACGATCTCTACGTCCTCAACAACCCCTGGTCCGTGCAGTCGATGGAGAAGCAGACCACCTACTGCGCGATGATGAAGCTCGGCCTGCCGGTGCCGCGCACCTGGATGGTGCCGCCCAAGGCCTACGAGCCCCACGACGACCTGCAGCCGACCCTGGAGCGGTACGCGCGCCTCTTCGACCTGACCGAGGTGGGGCAGAAGATCGGCTACCCGCTGTTCATGAAGCCCTACGACGGCGGCGCCTGGCGCGGCGTCAGCCGCATCGACGGCCCGGAGCAGCTGCGCGCCGCCTACGAGCAGAGCGGGCGCATGCTGATGCACCTGCAGAAGGCGGTCGAGGGCTGGGACCTCTTCGTCCGCTGCATCGGCCTCGGCCCCCAGGTCAACGTCGTCCGCTACGATCCATCGGCGCCGCTTCACGAGCGCTACCGGGTGGACTTCTTCTTCGTCGACGCCGAGGAGCACCAGCTGCTGCGCGACATGGTGCTGACCATCAATACCTTCTTCGGCTGGGACTTCAACTCCTGCGAAGCGTTGCGCGCCGGCGGCGTCTTCCACCCCATCGATTTCGCCAACGCCTGCCCGGACTCGCAGGTCACCTCCCTGCACTACCACTTCCCCTGGCTGGTACGGGCGATGGTGCGCTGGGCCGTCTTCTGCGCCGTCACCGGTCGCAAGATGCGGCAGAACGTCGACTGGGCGCCGTACTACGCGATCGCCGCGCGCGACGACCTCCCCTACCGCGACAAGCTCCGCGCCTACGCCGAGATCGCCGATCAGCGGCTCGAGACCGACCGCTTCCGCGAGTTCTGCGCCACCCACCTGTCCCACCTCGACGAGGTGGTGATCGACTTCTTCGCCACCGCCGAAGCCAAGGACGCGGTGTATCAGAAGGTGGCGTCGCTCTACCCGCCGCACGAGGTGGAGGAGTTCACCGAGCGCTTCTGGGGCGCCATCCAGTTCTGGCGCAAGACCGAAAGCGAGCGCCTGGCGGCGGAGAGCTGAGCCCGGCGGCCGCCGGCGCGGCGATGCCCGCCTACAGCTCCGCCAGCAGCCGGCGCCAGGCGTCGCGCTCGTGTTCGGGGGCGAAACGGGGCTTGAGCCGGGCGCAGTGCGCGGCCAGGGCGGCGTAGAAGTCGGGATCGGACTCCGCGCGCTCGAGCTTCTCCGCCAGGGCGGCTTCGTCGCCGACCGGGAAGTAGCCCGGGTAGTCCTCGCCGAGCATGCCGATCGAGCCGTCGATGTGGGTGGAGAGCACCGGCACGCCGAGGGCGACCGCCTCCGACACCACGTTGGCGCCGCCCTCGAGCCTGGAGCTCAGGATCAGCAACCGGCCGCGGGCCAGCAGGCGCAGGGCCCGCGGCCGCGGCAACTCGCCGAGCCAGAGGTAGCGCGGGTTCTCCTCCATCTCCTGCTGGGCGCGCTCCTCCATGTCGGGGGACAGCGCCCCCCCGGCCTGCAGCACCCGCAGCCGCGACGACGGCGGCAGCAGACGCGCCGCAGCGGCGGCGCGGAAGGGATCCTTCACCGGCCGCAGGTGGCCGAGGACGCAGGCGTCGAAGTCGCCCGGCGCCGGCAGGCCCTCGTCGTCCGCCGCCACCTCGCCGACGTCCACCGACTGGTAGATCACCCTCGCCTTCTCCCGCACCGCTTCCGGCAAGGCGGCGATCGCCGCCGGCTGCAGCACCACCAGCCTGCTCGCCAGCTCGAGGGCCTGGTGCGCCTCCTCGGAGGTGTCGAGATCGGCGTAGAGATCGGTGCCGGTGAGGGCGACGATCAGCGGCGCCCGCGGCTCGAGACGGTGAAAGCGGGCGATCGACGGGAAGCTGCGGCGGGCGTGGAGCGCCACCAGCAGATCGCCGGCTTCGCCGAGCCACTCGTCGACGATCGTGACCTGGTGGCCCAGCTGCTCGAGCAGCCGGGCCCAGCGGTCGGCCGTCACCCGGTTGCCGGTGCGGGACCCCGGCGGCGCGGGCGTGGCGATCAGGACCTTCATCGGCGGCACGTCCGGAAGCCCGCCCAGACGTCGCGCCGATCGGGGGTGTAGTAGTTGCGCCAGGTGTTGCGCAGCATCCGCGAGCGGGTGGTCCAGGCGCCGCCGCGCAGCACCTTGTGGGTGCCGAACCAGGGCGCCGAATACTCCTTGTAGGGGTCGGGCTCAAAGCCGGGGTAGGGCTCGAAATCGCTCGCCGTCCACTCCCACGCATTGCCGATCATCTGGCGGCAGCCGTCGGCGCTGTCGCCGGCCGGATGGGCGGCGGCGTCGACCACGTAGCCCCCCTGCCAGTCGAGGTTGGCCCGCTCCGGCGACGGCGCCTCGTCGCCCCACGGGAACCGCCGCTTGGCCGCGCCGCCGGCGCTTCCCGCAGCCGCCAGCTCCCACTCCGCCTCGGTCGGCAGGCGCCGCCCGGCCCAGCGGCAGTAGGCTTGGGCCTCGTGCCAGTTGACGTGGATCATGGTGCGTTGGGGATCGAGGGGCTGCCAGCGGTCGAAGATCCGTCGCTGCCAGACGCCGTCCTGCCGCCGCCAGTGGAGAGGCTGCTCCGCCGCCGCCTGCTGCCGCCAGCGCCAGCCTGCCGCCGACCACAACTCGCGCCGCCGGTAGCCGCCGTCGTCGACGAAGTCGCGGAACTCGCCCTCGGTCACCGCCGCCCGGGCGATGGCGAAGGGCTCGACCCGCACCTCATGGGCCCACTTCTCGTTGTCGAAGACGAATCCCGCATCGCGCTCGGCACCGAGCCGGAAGCTCCCCCCCGCCACCTCGACGTCGCCTGCGGGCAGGGGCGCGGCACCCGCCGCCGGCGCCCCCTGCGCCTGGGGCGGCGGCGGGTAGGCGTGGGTCTGGCGGGTGTAGGTGAAGGCCTCGTTGTGCATGTCCTGGTGGAAGATCCCGAGCTGGACGAAGTACTCCAGCTGCGGCGAGCCGCCGGCCTGCGCCAGCCGGTCGAGCACCCGGTCGCGCACCTGCCGCAGGTAGTCGAAGGTCGCCTGGCGCACCGGCAGGGGCAGGTCCCAGCGCAGGTCGTGGTCGATCGCCGCCGAATCGTAGAGCCGGTCGGCATGATCGAGAAACGACGGCTTGCGCCCGCCGTCGCGCAGCACCCAGCGCTCGTGAAACCAGGCGACGTGGCCGACCTCCCAGAGCAGCGGATTGACGATGTCGAGCTGCGGCCCCACCAGCTGCTCGTCGCTCAGGTCGTCGAGCAGCAAGCGGGTCTGGCGGTAGGCGTCCATCACCCACTCCGCCAGCTCCTCGCGGCTCGGAACCCGTGCGCTCTGCTGGCTCATCTCCTGCGTCCGGCCGTCGCTCATCAGGGCTCGCCCTCAGGTGCCGCGGTCGCCGCGCCGCGGCAAGGGGGCGTCCGGGTGGTAGCCGTGGGTCGAGGCGTGGGCGGCCTCGGGGTTGGGGGTGGGCGCCGCATGGATCTCGCCGTCGCCGAGGATCTCGATCTTCCCCGCCTCCACCAGCTTGACCAGCGGCGGATGGTCCACGTCGTGGACCGAGATCTGCCCGGTCTTGTGGGGTCCCAGGTGCAGCACCTTCTTCTGCGGCAACGGCACCCGCAGAGGCAAGGGGGTCTTGTTGCGGACGGTCTTCATGTGGCGTCTCCCTACGTGTGCAGAACGATCGTGCCTCATTCTACTCCGCCGCCACCCGACCGCCAAAGCGCCGCGCCGCCCCGGCCGGCCGACGGCCGGGCCCATCCTGGGGTTGCGATGAGCCGCCACTTGGTCTACAATCCCCCTCCCGCGCCTCCCCGGGCGCACTGCACAGTCACGTGCAGCCATAGCTCAACTGGATAGAGCATCTGACTACGGATCAGAAGGTTGGGGGTTCGACTCCTCCTGGCTGCACCATCTAACTCCCTGGATAGCAACAAGTTAG
>RFGL01000098.1 GCA_003697015.1 Acidobacteriota bacterium
GGCGCGGGCGGCGCTCACCGCTTCCCGGCGGCGTTCGACCGCACGCCGGCGCGCCGCGGACCGTGCCGCGACCCGCGACGCCAGGGACGAGCGACGCCGCTCGGGGCTCTCCGCCCACGCCGCCAGCTCGGCCAGGGCCAGCTCGCGGGCGGTGATGCGTGCCGCGGCGCTGGTCGGCCGCTCCGTCGGACGGCGGTCGCAGAGGGCATCGAGCAGGCGCGCGACGCCGGCGGCGAGTGGCGGTAGAGGGCCGGAGAGGGAGCCGGCGACGAGCGCTCGCGCGACGGCGCCGGCGGCGTAGACGTCGGCCGCGGGGCTCAGGCGGCCGGCGTCGCCGGCGAGCTCGGGGGCCCCCCAGGGACCGGCCGGCGGGGCCCCGGTCCCGAACCAACCGGCCAGGCCGACGTCGACCAGGCGCAGGCGCGGATCGCGGCTCGGGTCGGCGAGCAGCATCGCCGCGGTGCGCTCCGCCAACAGGATCGAGTCGGGGTGGATCCGACCGTGCACCAGGCCGCGCTCGTGGAGCGCGACCAGGGCGCCGAGCAGCTGGGTGAGGAGGGTGAGAACGAGCTGCGGCGGCACGCCGCGCCCTTCCGCCGCCCGCAGCAGCTCGCCGGCGCTCACCCCCGCCACCCGCGGCCGGATCGCCACCGCGCGCCGGCGGTCGCGCTCGAGGATCAGCTCGCGGGCGGCCAGCAGGTGCTCGTGGCGCAGGCGGGCGGCGGCCTGGAGCTCGTCGCGCAGGCGGGCGACGACGCGCCGCTGCCAGCCGCCGAGGGGCAGGATCCGCGCCACCCCCCGCGCCCCCCGCTGGCGGTCTTCGACCTCGCAGAACGTGCCGAGGGCGTCGGCCGCGACGGCGACCACCCGCCAGCGACCGCAGAGCTCCCCCACCGGCGCCCGAGGCGCCGCCGATCCGGCGATGCTGGGGCTTCGCGGTCTCACCTCACCAGCATAGTACGTCGCCCCGGCTGGGGGTGGATCGAGCCACGGCCCTGGCGGCGGGAGACCCGATCCACCGCCGCAGTCGCTCGCCCCCGCCGCCGGCCGAGAACGAGGCCGCGGCGACCCGATCTCTGGATCGCGCGCCTTGTGGTGGATGGCGCGCTCCGGACGACGTCTTTTCGTCGCATTGGGCTTGTTTAAAAATTTTATTCGGGCAGGCGAAAACCATGCTTAATGTAAAGGAAATCTATTAGTTTGCATATTCGCAGAATACGAAATTGGCGGCTATCGTGATCGAAATGCGGTCGGCGGAAAAAATCTTCCTGAACAGGTTGACAGGATTCCGGGCTCGTGCTAGCAATAGAGCTGTAAGGGGTCTTTTTCCGAGGGATTGTTTTTGATGTCGCTCGGCTCCCGCTCACGGGATGGCTGCGCTCTCCAGCGGTAGAGTGATCGCTCTGCCGCCGTGCAGCTCCGAGCACTGAGAGCCTTGCGAGGTCTGGGGCCGAAGCCCCGCCTTGTGGCTCCGGCATGGCGCGCCGTTTGCGGCGCAGGGAAACGTTGTGGGGTAACCTGCGCGGGGACGCGTGACGGCAGCGAGCCGTCGGCGGCCGCGATTGACGCCTGAGCTGTTCCTTGGGGGTACGCGATCGGACATTGGGGGACCGCTCGCGCGGCTCGGCGTCGAGGAGGTAGGACGCCGCGATCTCGGTCGACGGCACGCGTCTCCGGGCTTCAAGAAAGGAGCTCGAGATGCAACGACAGATGCCCGGTCTGATGGGGGTTGCGCTTCTCGCCTGCCTCGCGGCCGTCGCCGCGACGCCGGCGATCGCCCAACCTCCCACCTGCCATCGCACCATCACCGCCGACGTGGTGGCACTCGATCAGGTCTTCTTCTGGAACCGTCTCGGGGCGGTCAACCCGGCGGGCATGATCTTCGCCCTGCGCGGCGACGTCGAGCCGATCGACCCGGCCGCCGGGTTGGTGCCCGGCAACGTGCAGCTGCGCATCGACAAACGCCCGCGGCCGCTGGTGCTGCGGATGAACGTCGGCGACTGCCTGCAGATCTTCTTCCAGAATCTGCTCAATCCGGTGCCGGTGGACGACGAGCAGCCGGCGACCCGCCATGCCTCGATCCACGTCAACGGCCTGCAGCTGGTCAACGGCATCGGCGACGACGGCTCGAACGTCGGCACCAACCCCAGCAGCCTGGTGCCCCCCGGCGGCACCGCCGTCTACACCCTCTTCGCCGAGCGCGAGGGCCAGCATCTGCTCTACAGCGCCGGCGCCACCACCGGCGGCGAGGGCGACGGCGGCCAGCTCAACACCGGCCTCTTCGGCGCCGTCAACGTCGAGCCCGCCGGCGCCATCTGGCGGCGCAGCCAGGTGACCGAGGCCGACCTGGCCCTGGCGACCACCGGCACCACCCCGGACGGTCACCCGCTGATCGACTACGACGCGGTCTACCCGCCGGGCCACCCGCGGGCCGGCTTGCCGATCCTGAACATGCTGCAGGGCAACGAGATCGTCCACTCCGACCTGACGGCGATGATCGTCGGCCCGCTGCCGGACGGCAGCTTCCCGACCGGCACCTATCCGCCCAACCCGATCTACCCGGACCGCGATCAGCCGTTCCGCGAGTTCACCATCATCTACCACGACGAGATCATCGCCGTGCAGGCCTTCCCGCAATTCCAGGACGCGGTGCTGCAGCACACCCTGCACAGCGTGCGCGACGGCTTCGCGATCAACTACGGTACCGGCGGCATCGGCGCCGAGATCCTCGCCAACCGCATCGGCGTCGGTCCGATGTGGAATTGCACCGAGTGCAAGTACGAGGAGTTCTTCCTCTCCTCCTGGACCGTAGGCGACCCGGCGATGGTGGTCGACGTGCCGGCCAACGCGCCCTGCACCACGGCGCAGCTCGAAGCCGGCCTGCCCTGCACCCCGGCCTCCGGCCCCAAGGCGACCGAGGCCTTCTACCCCGACGATCCGTCGAACGTCTACCACTCCTACCTGCGGGATCACGTCAAGTTCCGCATTCTCCACGGCGGCTCGAAGGAGCACCACATCCACCACCAGCACACCCACCAGTGGGTCTACGCCCCGGACAGCGACGAGTCGACCTACCTCGACAGTCAGGCGATCGGCCCCGGCGCCGCCTTCACCCTGGAGATGACCTACAACAGCAGCGGCAACCGCAACCAGGCGGTCGGCGACTCGATCTTCCACTGTCACTTCTATCCCCACTTCGCCCAGGGGATGTGGGCCCTGTGGCGGGTGCACGACGTCTTCGAGAGCGGCACCCCGCTCGACGCCGACGGCCGGCCCGCACCCGGCAGCCGGGCGCTGCCCGACGGCGAGATCGCCGCCGGCACGCCGATCCCGGCGGTGGTGCCCCTGCCCGGCCTGGCGATGGCGCCCCTGCCCGGCGCCGCGGTGCAGATCGTCGGCGGCCAGGCCCAGGTCAGCGGCACCGGCAATCCCGGCTTCCCCTTCTTCGTGCCGGGCATCGCCGGCCACCGGCCACCCCATCCGCCCCTCGACACCGTCGACGACGGCGGCCTGCCGCGCCACGTCATCGCCGGCGGGGAGGCGATCCACGTCGAGACGCGGCTCGACTTCACCAAGGAGCTGGAGAGCGTCGAGGCGATCGAGTTGCCGGAGGCGGGGGCACCGGTGGAGCAGGCGGCGATGAATTTCCACGCCCAGCGCCTCCACCCCAGCTTCAAGCCCGACGGCACGCCGGCGAGCTTCATCGCCAACGGTCTGCCGGCGGTACCCGGGGCGCCGTACGCCGATCCCTGCATCGACGACGCCGGCAACGCCGTCGGCGTGCCGCGGATCTACAAGGCGGCGGACATCCAGCTCGACGCGGTCTTCAACAAGGCCGGCTGGCACTTCCCCCAGGAGCGCATCATCACCCTGTGGGACGACGTCCAGCCGAGCTTCGACGGTACGCGGCCGCCCGAGCCCTTCTTCTTCCGCGCCAACACCAACGACTGCATCAGCTACTTCATGGTCAACCTGGTGCCCAACGTCTACGAGCTCGACGACTTCCAGGTCCGCACCCCGACCGACATCCTCGGCCAGCACATCCACCTGGTGAAGTTCGACGTCACCTCCTCGGACGGAGCGGCCAACGGGTGGAACTACGAGGACGGCACCTTCAGCCCGGACGAGGTGCGCGAGCGCCAGCACGCGATCCGCATCCACAACGGCTGCATCGGCGACGAAATCACCGGCGGCGACCCGCGGGACGGCACCTTCGAGTGCCCGATCGCCCAGCCCCACCCCTTCTTCGGCGCCGGGCCGGGGGGCAAGTTCCTCGGCGCCCAGACCACCGTCCAGCGCTGGTTCGCCGACGACGTGCTGAACCTCGCCGGCAAGGACCGCACCCTGCGCACGGTTTTTACCCACGACCACTTCGGCCCCTCGACCCACCAGCAGGCGGGGCTCTACGCCGGCCTGGTGATCGAGCCCGAGGGTTCGACCTGGCGTGATCCGGAGACCGGGGCGATCTACGGCACCCGCTTCGACGGCGGACCGACCAGCTGGCGCGCCGACATCCTCACCGGACCGGGGGGAGCCGACAGCTACCGCGAGTTCCTCTTCGAATTCCAGGACTTCGCCCTGGCCTACGAGGCCGGCAGCCACCCGGCCCTACCCTACGCCGGCGGCCCGACCTTCCCGCTGCCGTGGAACGGCGTCGCCCGCCAGCCCGGCGAAGGCTTCGACAACCCGGCGGCGGCGATCAATCCGCCGGCCAAGGAGGACGCCGGCCTGCCCTTCCTGCTCGCCAAGCTCGACGTCTGCCCCGGCGGCGTGCCCCTGCCCTGCCCGGAGGCCGTCTCCGCCGACGACCCGGGAACCATGGTGGTCAACTACCGCAACGAGCCGATCGCCACGCGGGTCTTCGACCCGGCCACCGGCGGCCAGGCGGCGGGCGCCGCCGGGAACCTCGCCGCGGCCTTCTCGTCGGACGTCACCCGCGCCGATCCGCTGATGAACGTGCAGCCGGCGTTCTACCCGCCGCTCACCCCCGACGTCGCGCCGGGGGATCCCTTCACCCCGCTGCTCCAGGGCTTCCAGCACGACAAGGTGCAGATCCGCATCCTGGTCGGCGCCCACGAGGAAGGCCACAACTTCAGCGTCAACGGCATGAAGTGGAAGTTCGAGCCCTCATGGGAGAACTCCGGCTACCGCAACTCGCAGATGATGGGCATCTCCGAGCACTTCGAGCTCGAGATCCCGCAGCTGGTGAAGAACTTCAAGCAGAACAGCCTCGACTACCTGTGGGCCGCGGGCTCGTCGACCGACGACCTGTGGAACGGCTTGTGGGGCCTCTTCCGGGTCTACAAGGGACACCGGCTGGACCTCTTGAACCTGCCCAACAACCCCAATGGCGGCAACGACCTCGCCCCGGGCCAGCGAGGGCTGTTCAACGGCGTCTGCCCGAAGAACGCCCCGGTGCGCTACTTCGACGTGGTCGCCGCCACCGCCCAGCAGCTGCTGCCCGGCGGCACCCTGGTCTACAACGAGCGGGTCGGTCCCAACGGCTGGGGCCCGCTGCACGATCCGACGGCGATCCTCTACGTCCGCGCGGAGGACGTCGATCCCTACACCGGCCAGCTCTTTCCCTGGGTGCCGGTCGAGCCCCTGGTGCTGCGCGCCAACGCCGGCGACTGCCTCGAGGTCACCGTCTACAACGACCTCAACGGGCCGTTGCCCACCGCCGACGGCTTCAGCGCCCTGCCGATGCTGATCGAGAACTTCAACAACAACCAGCTCCAGACCTCGAAGCAGGTGGGGCTCCACCCGCAGCTGGTGTTCTACGATCCCAGCCGCAGCGACGGCAACAACGTCGGCCAGAACGCCCAGCAGACCGTCGGTCCCGGGGGGGCGATCTCCTACAAGTGGTACGCCGGCGACCTCTTCGTCCGCAGCGACGGCATCGTCGACGTCACGCCGATCGAGTTCGGCGCCACCAACCTGATCCCGGCGGACCGCATCAAGCAGACCTCCAAGGGTTTGGGCGGGGCGCTGATCATCGAGCCCCAGGGCTCGTTCTGGCTCGAGGACAGCGACAATCCGTACTGCGGCCTGCCCGGCCAACCGCGGTGCTCGCGCGCCTCGGCGACGGTCTACAAACCCGACGGCTCGCACTTCCGCGAGTTCGTCCTGGTGACCCAGGACGACGTCAACCTGCGCTGCAACGGCTGCGGCTCCGATCCGCTCGATCCGGACGCGGTACCCAACATCTTCGACTCCGACGACCCCGAGGACTCGGGCCAGAAGGCGTTCAACTACCGCACCGAGCCGATGTGGTTCCGCATGGGCTTCGCTCCCGACACGCCGCTCTCCATCACCCGCGGTTTCGACTTCTCGAACGTGTTGTCGAACAGCCAGGTGGGGGGCGATCCGGAGACCCCGCTCTTCCTCGCCCAGGCGGGCGAGGAGGTGCGCCTCCGGGTGGTCGAGCCCGGCGGCCATTCGCGCAACCACGTCTTCGCCGTGCACGGCCACGTCTGGCAGCACGAGCCCTACGTCAACGGCTCGACGGAGATCGGCGACAACCCGTTGTCGCTGGTCCAGGGTGCGCGCATGGGTCACGGCCCGACCAACCACTTCGACGCCGTGCTGAAGCACGCCGGCGGCGCCTTCGGCGTCACCGGCGACTACCTCTATCGCGACTTCGCGTCGTTCCTATTCGACGGCGGCCTCTGGGGCATCATGCGGGTGGTCCCGTAGCCGTCCTGGCGGCACCCCCGCCGCCGGCCGAGCCGGCGGCGGGGCGCGTCGCTCGCCGTCTCAACGCCGCCCTGCCGCCGGCCGCTCCGCCGGCAGGGCGGTCGTCCCGCATCCCGCGTCGCGGAGGATGAAGGTCATGCACCAACCACGTTGCTTCTCTCTTTCCCGTACCGTCCGCCGGGCAGGACTCGGCTGCTGCCTCATGCTGCTGCCCGCCCTCGCCGCCCTCGCCACCACCGGCGATCCGGCGCCGGACGAGCTGCGGGTCGTCCGCCAGGGCATCGCCGTCGAGGTCGAGCTGGAGAACCTGGCCCCGGGCCGCGACGCCGGCGAGCTGCGCGAGGGCGATCCGGTGCGTTTTCGCTTCACGATCACGGACACCGCCTCCGGCACGCCCTTGTCGAGCGTCTACCCCGCCGCCTGGATGGACCTCAAGCCGGCGGCGGAGAAGGTCGACGACGCCTGCCAGACCAAGATCGAGGCCTTCATCGGCGGCAGCCTGCTCACCCCGCCGGAGCTCGACCTCAACGTCTACTACGTGCTGGCGCTCAACGACGACCCGTCGATCACCGTCGTCGACCCGCTCTTCGGTTTCGGCAACACCAAACTGCTGGCGATGATCACCCTCGACAGCCCGGGGGAGGACTGGGCCCTGACCAACGACCAGGAGCACCTCTTCGTCGCCCTGCCGGCGAGCGATCGCCTGGCGGTGGCGGCCACCTCGTCGTGGGAGGTGGTCGACGAGCTGGCGGTCGGGCCGCAGCCGACGCGATTGGCCCTGCAACGCGACCAGCGCTTCCTGTGGGTGGGCCACGATCGCCCGGCGGCCGGCGCCGAGGCCTCCGGCGTGACGGTGATCGACGTCCAGAGCCTGGCGGTGGCCGGGGAGGTGGAAACCGGCCGCGGTCACCACGACCTGGCCTTGAGCGACGACGACCGCTGGCTCTTCGTCACCAACCGGGACGACGGTACCCTGTCGGTGATCGACGTCCGCACCCGGCGCAAGGTCGCCGACGTGCCGGTGGGCACGAAACCGATCTCGGTCGCCTACTCGTCGCTGGCGCGGGCGGCCTACGCGGTGGACGAAGCGGGGGCGATCACGGTCGTCGACGGCACCTCCCACGAGGTCGTGGCGCGCCTCGAGACCGAGCCCGGCCTGGGGCAGATCCGCTTCGCTCCCGGCGGCCGGCTGGGCTTCGTCGTCCACCCGCAGGCCGACGCCTTGCACATCGTCGACGCGGCCAAGAACCGCATCATCCAGACCGCCGACGTCGGCGACGAGCCCGACCAGCTGGCCTTTTCCGACGAGCTGGCCTACGTCCGCCACGGCAGGAGCGAGACCGTGTTGATGATCCCCCTCGATCAGGTCGGCCAGGAGGGGCAGCCGGTGCCGGTGGTCGATTTCCCCGGCGGCCAGCGACCCTTCGGCGACGGCCCTCCCAGCCCGGCCGACAGCATCGTCCAGGCACCGGGGGCGACGGCGGTACTGGTGGCCAATCCGGCCGACCGGGCGATCTACTACTACAAAGAGGGGATGGCGGCACCGATGGGCCACTTCCAGAACTACGGCCATCGGCCGCGGGCGGTGGCGGTGGTCGACCGCAGCCTGCAGGAGCGTGAGCCCGGGGTCTACGAGACCACCGCTCTGTTGCGCAGCCCGGGGGAGTACGACCTCGCCTTCTTTCTCGATACCCCGCGCCTGACCCACTGCTTCCCGGTGCGGGTGAAGCCCAACCCGGAGCTCGCCGCCGCCCGCGAGGCGGCGCTGCCGGCGCGCCTCGAGGCGGTCGAGGTGCCGCGGACCCTGCGCGCCGGCGATACCGCCAAACTGCGCTTCCGCCTGGTCGCGCCGCGCACCGGCGAAGGTCTGCGCGGCCTCGAGGACGTCAACGTGCTCAGCTTTCTCGCCCCCGGCCGGGACCAGCGACGGCAGTGGGCGGAGGAGGTCGGGGACGGGGTCTACGAGGTCGACTTCACCCCCCGGCGAGCGGGCGTCTACTTCGTCTTCGTGCAGTGCGAGTCGCTGGGCCTGGCCTACCAGCGATCGCCCTATCAGGTGATCGAGGTCAAGCCCGCCGGCGATGCCGCGGGCGGTTGAGCCGGATCGTTCGCACCGTAGAGACGACGCCTGCGTCGCCCCCGGTTTCGGGCGCGGCGGGCGTCGCCCCTACGCCGCGGATCAGCGCCCGGAACCTCGCGCTGGGCCTCGGCGCCCCTCCGAGCTCTCGACGGCGTCTTCGGGGGCTTGGCTCCGCGGGACGATCCGCCGCGCCCGGTAGGACTCGAAATTGGCCTGGCGCCAACGCTCGCTCAGCTTCTCCGCCTCCTCGATCGAACGATGCTTGTAGACCCCGGGTGGGAATCGCGGCTCGAGGGTGCGGTGGGCGAAATCCCAGGTGGCACGGATCGCCTGCCGGAGCCGCGGGTCGCCGGGCTCGCGCCACGTGTTGCCTTCCATTTCGGCCACGTCGCGAAACTTCCGAACCGGCATCCTCAGTCCTCGAAACCGAAACGCCGGCGCAGTTGATCGGCGTCTCCCCAGTCTTTCGGCCGCACGGTATCTTTCTTCATCTCGTAGAGAGCCTTGGGCGTTACCACCGACACTTCCACGCCGCCGAAATCCAGACGTTGAGACTCCAAACAGTCGAAGTCGAACGCCTCGCCGAGGCGGGTGAGGACGTCGATGTGGAAGTTGCCTTCCGGCGGAACGTACTGGACCGCGGGATAGTCGCCGAGCAGGTCGTCGGCGTCGATCTCGTCGATGTGCGGATCGTCGAAAACGGAGCGCAGAGCCTTGCGCAGCCGCGCGACGTTGTCCCGCTCGGGGGCAACGAAGACGTCGAGATCCTCAGTTGCCCGGGCCAAGCCGTGCAGATTCAACGCGACGGCACCGAAGATCTTGTAGCGCACGCCCTCGCGCTCCAGTGCGGCGAGAACCTCGCGGGTCGTATCGTAGTCCACCGCTGATCTCCGATGGGAGTATACCCGGCTCCCGCCACGGGACTTCGCGCGTCAGGCCCCGCCCCGTCCGATCGGGCTCGGGCTCACGCCTCGACGTAGGCCCGCACCCGCTCGGCGGGCTCCGGGCGGGTCAGCAGGCTGACGGCGACGAAGATCGGCACGTTGGCGGCGAGCCCCCAGATGCCTTCGTGCAGGCCGCGGATCGGCGACCATTCCGGGTGGAGGAGGAAGATGGTGTTGACCGTCAGGCCGGCGAGGAGACCGGCCAGGGCCCCCTTGCCGGTGGCCCGCGGCCAGTAGAAGGCGGCGAAGGCGAGGGGGAAGATCTGGGCCACGCCGCCGTAGGCGGCGAGAAGGAGCGCCACCAGGGACGCCTCGGTGCCGACGGCGTAGTAGAACGCGACCAGGCTGAGGGCGACCACCAGCAGGCGGATCGCCAGGCGCTCGCGGCGATCGTCGAGGCCGGCGGGCAGCAGCTTGGTGAGGCCGTCGCGGATGCCGATCGAGGCCGCGGCGTGGAGCAGGGCGTCGCCGCTCGACATCGACGCCGCCAGGGTGCCGGCGCAGACCAGGCCGACGAGGAACGGCGACAGATCGACCTGGGTGAGGAGGAAGGGGAGGATGGCGTCGGCGCGCTCGACGCCGGGAAAGGCGACGACGCCGGCAAAGCCGATCAGGAGGATCGGCACCAGGAAGAGCTGGAAGGTGGGATACATCACCACCGTCCAACGCAGGGCGCGGTCGCTCCGGGCGGCATAGGACTTCATGAAGAGGTGCGGCCACATGGAGAAGCCGATCGCCGACACCAGGATCGCCGAGCTGTACGCGGCCCAGGTCCACGGCTCGCCGGCACCGTCGAGGCCGGGGGGCGACAGCAGGGCGGCGCGATCGCCGGCCAGGATCTGATCGAACATCGCCCCCACCCCGCCGTAGAGCTTGATCGGCAGGTAGAGCCCCAGAAACCAGGCGATGACCATCATGAAGAGGCCCTGGAAGGTATTCGTCCACCCCACCCCCAAGACGCCGCTCGCCAGGACGTAGATCAACACCACGCCGTAGGTCACCGCGGCGCCCAGCGCCTCGCTCACCCGGCCCTCGGTGATGGTCGAGAGGATCAGGCCGGCGCCCTTCATCTGCAGGGTGAGGTAGGGAATGAAGGCGCCGACGCTGGCCACCGCCAGAAGCACCGACAGCGCCCGGCTGCGGTAGCGGTGGGCGAGGAGCTCGGCCTGGGTGACGAAGCCGAAGCGCACCCCCAGGCGCCGGACGCGCGGGCCGAGAAAGTACGTCGGCACCATGCCGAGGACGCCGTAGGCGATGATGTAGAGCGCCGCCGCGCCGCGCGAGTAGGCCCAGCCCGGTCCGCCCAGGAAGGCGAAGGACGAGAAGATCGAGGCGCCGAGGACGAAGTAGAGCACCAGCGCTCCCATCGCCCGGTCGGCGGCGACGTAGCCGGCGACGCTGCGCGACACCCGCAGGCTGGGCAGCACCCCCATCACCAGCGTCGCCAGCAGGTAGCCGGCGCACACCAGGACGGCGACCAGCCAGGCCTCCACCGCTAGCCGTCCTCGGCCGCGCCGTCCGCTTCGTGACGGAAGAGGAGCAGCAGGTTGACGAACATCGCGATCAACGCCGCGACCACCCAGGCGAAGAAGAACGGCAGGCCGAAGATCTGGGGTTCGTAGGTCGCCACCAGCGGGTAGAAGGGCCACACCAGGGCGAGAGCGATCACGGCGCCGGCGAGGCAGAAGCGCCGGCGTCGCCGGCGGACGGCCGGCGGCGTCGCCGGGCGGAAGAAGACCGGGCCGGCACCGTAGGGCCAGCCGCCGTCCGTGCGATGGCGCGAGCCGTCGTCCATGGCGCGATCACCCGAGCGGCGTGATCATAGCCCATCGCGCGCCGCCGGCGAACGCCGCCCCGCGTCCGTTCGCCCGCCACCGCTAGAATGCCTGCCGATGACCCTCTACGACGTCTCCCGGCAGCTGGTCGCCGAGCTCGAGGGCATGCGCTTCTCGCCGCCGGTGGCCTGCGTCTACAATCCCCTGGTCTACGCCGAGGCGCTTCATCGCCAGTACCTGGAACGCTACGGGTCGGGGCCGAAGGAGGTGCTCTTCGTCGGCATGAATCCGGGGCCCTGGGGCATGGCCCAGACCGGCGTGCCGTTCGGCGCGGTGGCAGCGGTGCGCGACTGGCTGGGGCTCGCGGGTGCGGTCGGCAAGCCGCCGCACGAGCATCCCAAACGGCCGGTCACCGGCCTCGACTGTCCGCGGGAGGAGGTGAGCGGCCGGCGCATCTGGGGCTGGGCACGCGACCTCTTCGGCACCCCGGAACGCTTCTTCGAGCGTTTCTTCGTCGGCAACTACGTCCCCTTCCTCTTCCTCGAGGCGAGCGGGCGCAACCTCACCCCCGACAAGCTCAAGGCCGAGGAGCGCCGGGCGCTCTACGGCCCCTGCGACCGCGCCCTGCGACGCACCGCCGAGCTCCTCGGCGTCGAGCGGGTGATCGGCGTCGGCGGCTTCGCCGAGAAGCGGGCCCGCGCCGCCTTGGAGGGCCTCGGCCTGCGGGTCGACCGCATCCTCCATCCCAGCCCGGCGAGCCCCGCGGCCAACCGCGGCTGGGCCGCCGCCGCCAGCCGCCAGCTGCGCCGGCTCGGCGTCGACCTGCCGGACGGCGCGGCCGGCTAATTCCCGGCGGCCTCGCCGTCCGGCGGCCGGACCGCCGGCGGCTCGGCGCGGGGTCGGGGTTGCGGCGCGGGGCTGGGGCCGAGGAGCTGCGCCACCCACCGCAGGTCGGAGGTGTTCTCCAGCATGATCTTGATCATCATCGTCAGGGGCACCGAGAGCAGCGCTCCCAGCGGCCCCCAGAGCCAGAACCAGAACACCAGGGAGAGGAAGACCACCAGGGTCGAGAGGCCGAAGCGACGGCCCATCAGCTGGGGCTCGATCAGGTTGCCGATCACCACGTTGACCACCGCGTAGCCGACGACGACGAGCAACGCCTCGCCGACCCCGACGTCGACCCAGGCGAGGAGCACCGCCGGGATCGAGGCGAGGATCGAGCCGAGGGTGGGGATGTAGTTGAGGAGGAAGGCGATCAGCCCCCAGAGCAGCGCGTAGTCGACCCCCAGGAGGGTCAGCCAGAGGGTGATGATCACCCCGGTCGCCAGGCTGACCGCGGTCTTGATGCCGAGGTAGTGCTGGATCTCGCGACGGATCTTGAGCAGCCGCTGGAGCTCCTCGTCGTGCCAGTTGAAGGCGCGCTGAAGCTTCGCCGGCAGGGTGGGGGCCTCGAGCAGGATGAAGATCATCGACAACAGGACGACGACCGTGTAGGACAGGACGTTGGCGACGCCGCGCAGGGTGGTGACGACGCCGCGCAGAGCGCTCGACAGGAGGTCGACCGAGGGGGCGATGCTGAGCTGCGGCCGATCGACGCCGGGCTCGGTGGCCGGCGGCCCGGCGGCCGGCGGCTCCCCGGCCGGCGGCAGCTCGTCCTCCGCATTGAGCCAGGCGAAGTCCGGCGTCTCGATGCCCAGCGCCGTCAGCCGCTCGGCGAGCTCGGCGGCGACGTCGACCGCCTTGTGCTCGACCGCGTCCTGATACCTCGGCCAGGAGCGGACGAAGGCGTTGACCGAGCCGCTGACCAGCCAGACGATCGCTGCCAGGACGGCGAAGTTGGCCAGCACGGTGAGGATCACCGCCAGCCATTTCGGCACCCGCCGGCGCATCAGAGCGCCGAGCAGGGGAGCGCTCAGGATGGAGAGGAAAACGGCGACCAGAAGCGGCAGCAGCACCTGCGCGGCGGCGCGCAGGCCGGCGACCACCACGACCACGCTGGCGGCGGCGAGCAGGAAGCGGGCCCCGGGGTTGCGGTCCTTCGGCGAGCTCATGACGATCGACTCCCCGAGAACCATACCACCGGCCGGGCCGGACGGCGGCCGGGGGCGCTACGGCGGAAGGGGCGGGGAGACCGGCAGGCGGGGCGCCGGGAGAGGAGGGAGCCCGCCTGGCGTACGCCGCGGGCTCCTCGAGCAGCTCGGCTACTCGGCCAGGTCCTTGAGGCCCTTGAGCACCCGCACCTTGACCACCCGGCGGGCGGGCTTGGCCTTGAAGATGGTCTCTTCGCCGGTGAAGGGGTTGATGCCCTTGCGCTCTTTGGTCGCCTTCTTCTTGACCACCGTGAACTTGCACAGGCCGGGCAGGGTGAAGACGCCGGCCGCGCGGCTCTTGAGGTGGCGGTGCATGAGGTTCTTCAGCGATTCGAAGACCGCCGCGACTTCCTTCTTCGTCAGGCCGGTCTCCTCGGCGATGTGGCTATAAACCTTCGATTTGTTGTAGGGCTCGCGGATGGCGGTAGTCTTGCTCATCGGTCCATTCTCCACAGTTCGGTTGCAGACGTACGGGTGCCTCCTACCCGCTCGTCGCCCGCGGCTGGCGGATGCCCGTTCGGATGCGACGCCACGATGACGGCCTGGAGGCTCCTGGAAGTTGAGCGGCGGGCCACGGGCCCCCGCAGGCGGACGGCGTGCGCTGGCGGGCGGTCAGGCGGGCCAGCAACGTTACGGCGCCCGAGCCGCGCGGAGTTTAGCTTCTTCCCTGCCCGAGATCCAAGATCCGGAAGCAAAAAAGTCGAAGTTTTTCGCCGTTTCCCACCGCCAGCCCGGCACCGCGGGGGCGCGTACGCCGCCTCCGGCCCTCCGCCTTGCTTCGGCGCCCGGCGCCGTGGTCCAATGCCGGAATCGATCCCCGTCATCCCGGCGTCGACCTCGCCGGCAACCCAGAGGAGACGGCCATGGCCGCGCAGGCGATCAGCTTCTTCGACCAGGTCAACCGCAACTTCGACAAGGCGGCGGCCTTCACCGACCACGACCCCACCCTCCTGGCCCAGATCAAGGCGTGCAACGCGGTCTACTACATGAGCTTCCCGCTCAAGCGCGACGACGGCTCGATCCAGGTGGTCGAGGCCTGGCGCGCCGAGCACAGCCAGCACAAGCTGCCGACCAAGGGCGGCTTCCGCTACAGCTCGGCGGTCAGCGAAGACGAGGTCAAGGCCCTGGCGGCGCTGATGACCTACAAATGCGCCATCGTCAACGTGCCCTTCGGCGGCGCCAAGGGCGGGGTGAAGGTCTCGCGCCGCGATTTCTCCGAGGGCGAGCTCGAGCGCATCACCCGGCGCTACACCTACGAGCTGGCGCAGAAGCGCTTCATCGGCCCCGGCGTCGACGTGCCGGCGCCCGACTACGGCACCGGCGAGCGCGAGATGTCGTGGATGTGCGACACCTACACCGCCCTCGCCGCCGACAAGCTCGACGCCGTCGCCTGCGTCACCGGCAAGCCCCTGGCGCAAGGCGGCGTCCGCGGCCGCACCGAAGCCACCGGCCGCGGCGTCGCCCTCGGCATCCAGGAGGCCTGCAGCGTGACCGAGGACATGAGCGCCCTGGGGCTCGAACCGGGCATCGAGGGCAAGCGGGTGGTGGTGCAGGGCTTCGGCAACGTCGGCTACCACGCCGCCAAGTACCTGCACGAGGGCGGCGCCGTGATCGTCGGCGTGGCGGAGTACGACGGCGCCATCCACCAGCCCGCCGGCATCGACCCGGAGGAGCTTCACGCCCACCGCCTGGCGCACGCCGGCCGCGTCACCGATTTCCCGGGAGCGGCGGAGGTGCTGGCGGATCCGAGGGACGGCCTCGCCCTGCCCTGCGACGTGCTGGTGCCGGCGGCGTTGGAGAATCAGATCACCATGGACAACGCCGGCCGCATCCAGGCGCGGATCATCGCCGAGGCGGCCAACGGCCCGGTCACCGCCGACGCCAGCGAGCACCTGCAGCGGAAGGGCGTGATGATCATTCCCGACGCCTACCTCAACGCCGGCGGGGTGGTGGTCTCCTACTTCGAGTGGGTCAAGAACCTCGCCCACGTGCGCCACGGCCGCCTGCAACGCCGCTGGCAGAGCAGCGTCTACAAGGACGTGCTGGCCAAGCTCGAGCGCATGACCGGCGAGCGCTTCCCGCTCGACGTCAAACGCAACTTCATCGACGGGCCGAGCGAGCTCGACCTGGTCAATTCCGGTCTCGAGGAGACCATGGCCGCCGCCTACCAGGAGATCCGCCAGGCCAAGGAAAGCCACGGCCCCGGCTGCGACCTGCGCAGCGCCGCCTTCGTCGTCGCCATCGACAAGATCGTCGCCGCCTACGAGAACCTGGGGATCTTTCCCTGACCTCAGGCGGCGCGGAACTCGGCCAGGCGGATCGGCTGGCGGCGGGCGCCCCAGCGGCCGGGGGGGCCGTCGAAGCGGCCGGCGCAGGGGGCGTCGCAGTTGCGGCAGCGGCCGTCGTCGGTGAGGTTCCAGGCGGTGATGACGTACCAGTCGCGGCCGATCAGTCGGGTGCCGCATGCGTGGCAGTAGGTGGAGCCGCCCTCCTCGTCGTGGACGTTGCCGGTGTAGGCATAGCGCACGCCGTTGGCGAGGGCGATGCTGCGCGCTCGACGGAGGGTCTGAGGCGGGGTCGGGGGGACGTCGAGCATCTTGTAGTCGGGGTGGAAGGCGGTGAAGTGCATCGGCACGTCCGGCCCCAGCTCCTCGACCACCCAGCGGGTCATGGCGTCGATCTCCTCGTCGGAGTCGTTATGGCCCGGGATCAGCAGGTTGGTGATCTCGAACCAGACGTCGGTCTCGCGCTTGAGATAGACCAGGGTATCGAGCACCGGTTGCAGGCTGGCGCCGCAGATCTTGCGGTAGAAGTCCTCGGTGAACGCCTTCAGGTCGACGTTGGCGGCGTCCATGGCGCGGAAGAATTCCCGCCGCGGCTCGGGGCAGATCTCCCCCGCGGTCACCGCCACCGTGTGGATGCCCCGCGCCCGGCAGGCGGCGGCGACGTCGACCGCGTACTCGAGGAAGATCACCGGATCGTTGTAGGTGAAGGCGACGCTGCGACACCCGGTGGCCTCGGCGGCGAGGGCGATGGTCTCGGGGTCGGCGGCGTCCGCCAGGGTGTCGATCTGCCGCGACTTGGAGATGTCCCAGTTCTGGCAGAAGCGGCAGGCCAGGTTGCAGCCGGCGGTACCGAAGGACAGCACCGGAGTGCCGGGGAGGAAGTGGTTCAGCGGCTTCTTCTCGATCGGGTCGACGCAGAAGCCGCTCGAGCGGCCGTAGGTGGCGAGAACCATCTCGTCGCCGCGGCGGGCGCGGACGAAGCACAAACCGCGCTGGCCGTCGCGCAGGCGGCAAAAGCGGGGGCACAGGTCGCATTGGATGCGGCCGTCCTCGAGCCGGTGCCAGTACCGCCCGGGGACGATCGCGGTCGGCTCGACCTCGGCGAGGCTCGACTGCGCGGGCATCAGTCCAACTCCCAGGGGCGGGGCGGGGGCGCTCCGTCGTCCTCCTCCTTGGCGCGGCGCTTGGCCTCTTCGAACTTCTCCTCCAGCAACCGGTCGCGCTCTTTCAAGGCCGACATCTCGCGCGAGAAAATCTCGTCGGCCTTGGCCTTGGACTCGCCCAGGCCGGCGAGCAGGGCGTCGAAGTCCTTGCCGCCGGCGGGCGGCTCCTTGGCCTTCCGATGCGACAGGACCTCGCCGGTCTTGACGTCGACCAGCAGCTCGCAGCCGCAGTCGGGCACGGTGATGCGGAGCTTGCCGCCACCTTCGCTCACGCCCCTATTCTAACGCGACCGCGCGCCTGTGGCACACTTGGGGGGAGGGCGGACGTGCCCGCGGGCTCGATCGACGGCCCCGGCGGGCTCGATCTCAGATCCGAGGAGCCCTGAGCGCCGGCCCCAGAGAGGTGTACGATGAGACGGATGAACGCGCACCCGCAATCGAAGCTCTTGCTCGTCACCGTTCTCCTCGTGCTGGCGGCGTCGCTCGCCGGCTGCAGCGAGAAGGTGGTCAAGATCGGCGTGCTGCTGCCCGAGACCGGCCACGCCGAGCCCTACGGCAGCTCCCTGCGCCAAGGCGTCGAGCTGGCCTACGAGGAGGTGGTGGCCGACCCGGCCTACCCGCTCACCATCGAGGCGAAGTTCTTCGACACCCGGAGCGATCCGGACCGCGCCCAGCAGCTGCTGGAAGAGGTCTACCGCGACGGCGCCCTGGTGGCGATCGGCGGCGCCACCTCGGACGAGGCCCTGGCGATGGTGCCGGTAGCCGACCGCTTCGACCGCATCCTGCTGTCGCCCTCGGCCTCGACCCCGGAGCTGACCGGCATCTCGTCCAACTTCTTCCGCATCTTCCCCTCCGACCTGCTCGAGGCGACGCGCATGGCCAACTTCGCCAGCCAGACCCTCAAGCTCAACGAGGTGGTCATCGTCGCCGAGAAGCAGGCCTACGGCCGCAGCCTGGAGACGGTGTTCAAACAGGAGTTCGAGCGCTACGGCGGCACGGTCCCCGAAGTGGTCGAGTATCCCCCCGAGGCGGCGGACTTCTCCGGCCTGGTCGACTTCGTCGTCGGCATCGATGCCGAGGCGGTCTACCTGGCGGGCTACGAGGAGGGCATCGCCAGCATGATCCAGGGGCTGAGGAAGAAGGGCTACCGCGGCAAGATCCTCACCACCCACGCCTTCGCCACCCCCAACGCCCTGGTGCGCACCGGCTCGGCCGCCGAAGGGGTGCTGATGACCCAGTCGGTCTTCGACGTCGACAGCGACTACGCCCACATCAAGTCCTTCGTCACCGCCTTCGAGGAGCGCTACGGCAGCAAGCCCGACCTCTTCGCCGCCCACGGCTACGACGCCATGAAGCTCCTCGCCAAAGCCCTGGTCGATCGGCCGCTGATCCCCAACGAGGTACGCAAGGGCCTGCGCGCCATCAGCGACTTCCCCGGCGTCACCGGCAGCATCCAATTCGACGAGCAGGGCGACGTGAAGAAATTCCCGCGGGTCTACATCGTCAGCGACGACCTGGCGGTCTACAACTACGACAGCTACGTCGATGCTCAGAAGCGGGAGCTGATGGCGCGGCTGGAAGAGTTGCGCAAGAAGGCGAAGCAGATCAACTGAGCCGGCAGCCATGTGGAGAACGGCCCGCCGTCTGGTCCGCTACCGCGGGCTGCTCGCCATCCTCACCGTCCGCGAGCTCAAGGCACGCTATCGCGGCTCGGTGATGGGCTGGCTGTGGTCGCTGGTCAACCCGCTGGTGCTGCTGGCGGTCTACACCTTCGTCTTCGGCAAGATCTTCCATCCCCACGACGAGTCGATCAGCCAGCCCTATGCGCTCTTCCTGATCAGCGGCCTCTTCCCCTGGATCTGGCTGCAGTCGTCGCTGCTCGAGGGAGCCGCCTCGCTGCTGACCAACGCCGGGCTGATCCGCAAGGCGACGTTCCCCGCCGAGGTACTGCCGATGGTGCCGGTGCTGGCCAACCTCGTGCACCTGGCCCTCGCCCTGCCGGTGATCGCCGCCGCCGTCGTCGTCGCCCGCCACCTGGGCTACGACGTCGGCGGACCCGGCGCTCTCCTGATGCCCCTGGTGGTGCTCCTCCAGCTGCCCCTGATCGCCGGCCTGAGCCTCGGCCTGGCGGCGCTCAACGCCCACTTCAAGGACGTTCGCGACCTGCTGATGAACGTCCTCACCGTGCTCTTTTTCATGACCCCGATCCTCTACAGCATCCGGATGCTCGACCGACACGACGCGGTGCGCGCCCTGGTGGCCTACAACCCCCTGACGCCGTTTATCCTCGCCTACCAGGAGACCCTCTTCTTCGGCCGCCTGCCGGGGCCCGCGTCGTGGCTCGCCATGGCGGCGATCAGCGCCGGGGCCTGGGCCCTCGGCACGGCCCTCTTCGGCCGCCTGAGCGACACCCTGGTGGAAGCGGTATGAGCGCGGCGACGAACGACCCGCCGGAGGTGATCCGGGTCCGCGGCCTCAGCAAGCACTACCGTCGCACCGCCGCCGGCCACAAGCTGCGTACCCTGAAGAGCGCCTTGCTCGAGCGCAGTCTGATCCGCGGCCTGCGTCCGGAGGAGGCGATCCCGGCGCTGCAGGACCTGAGCTTCACGGTGCGGGCGGGGGAGGCGGTGGGGCTGATCGGCGCCAACGGCTCGGGCAAGTCGACCCTGCTCAAGGTGCTGGCGGGCATCCTGCGGCCGACCGCCGGCACGGTGGAGGTGGACGGCCGAGTGGCGGCGATGATCGAGCTCGGCGCCGGCTTTCACCCGGAGATCTCCGGCCGCGAGAACGTCTTCATCAACGGCGCCATCCTCGGCCTCAGCCGGCGGCAGATCGCCGAGCGCTACGACGACATCGTCGCCTTCGCCGGGCTGGAGGATTTCATCGAGGAACCGGTCAAGAACTACTCCTCCGGCATGTACGTGCGTCTCGGTTTCGCCGTCGCCATCCACACCGATCCGGAGATCCTGCTGGTCGACGAGGTGCTGTCGGTGGGCGACGAGGCCTTCGCCCACAAGTGCCTGCGGCGCATCGAGGAGTTCCTCGCCCGCGGCAAGACCCTGGTGCTGGTCAGCCACGCCCTGCCCCTGGTCGAGTCGGTGTGCGACCGGGCCCTGTGGCTGGAGCGTGGCCGGCTGCGCCTCGCCGGCCATCCGCGACGGGTGGCCGATGCCTACCGCCAGGCGGTGGCGGAGAGCGAGGGCGAAGCCCACCGCGCCGCCAAGATCCTGCGCGAGGACGAGTCCGCGGACGAGGCGACGCCGCCGCCCGAGCCGGCGGCGGAGGAGGAGGACGCGGACGCCGTCGAGGCGGCGGAGGTGCTGCGCTGGGGCTCGGGGGAAGCGCGGATCGAGCGCCTGCGGGTGCTGGCCGGGGGAGAGGAGCGCTACCACCTCCACTGCGGCGAGCGCGTCGGCTTCGAGGTCGAGGTCAACGCCGACCGCGACTTCACCGACTTCGTCTTCGGCATCGCCATCCAGACGCCGCGCGGCGTCGAGTGCTGGGGCACCAACACCGACCTCGAGGGTTTCCAGCCCGAGCTGCTGCCGGCCGGCACCACCACCTTCACCATCACCTGCCCGAGCCTGCGCCTGGCGCCGGGCGAGTACCTGGTCGACGTCGCGGTCCACGCCCGCGACGGCACCCCCTACGATTACCGCCGCAAGCTCGCCGGCTTCACCGTCACCGCTGCCGGCGGCGGCGTCGGGGTCTATTTCCCCGAGCACGCCTGGACCTTCCCCCCGTCGGTCCGCTGGCGGCGGCGCGGCGACGCCGGCTGAGTCGGTACCGGAGGGGCGGAAGCCCCCCTCCTCCGCCGGCTCAGCGGACGGCGACGGCCGCCCGGGAACCAGATTCCGGGCGGCGGAAGAAGGCCGTCAACCTGCCGCCGAGCGGCGGGCTGAGGCCGGCGGTGGAGCGGCGCGGCGAGTTCTGAGAGAATGGGCGCTCGCCGCCGCTCGAGCGGCCGGCGTCACCGACACCCACGCGACGAGAAGGGCAGGCATCATGAGTCAACGCATTTCGAGCCCCGGCACGCTCCTGCTCGGCATTTCCGTGGCCGCCCTCGCGCTGATGACCGGAGGCTGCGGCGAGAAGATCGCTCACCTGGGGGTGATCGTGCCCGAGAGCGGCCAGTTCAAGACCTACGGCCAGGCGATCCGCAAGGGCATCGAGCTGGCGGCCGACGAGATCCGCGCCGACCCGGGCTACCCGTTGAAGCTTCAGGTCGACTACGCCGACTCGCAGAGCGATCCGAAGAAGGCGGCGGAGCTGCTGGATCAGATGTACGACAACGGCGTGATCGTGGCGATCGGCGGCGCGGTCACCGGCGAAGCGTTGGAGATGGTCCAGGTCGCCGACCAGCACGACCGCGTCCTGGTGTCGCCGACCGCTTCGAGCCCGGAGCTGACGCAGATCTCGAGCAACTTCTTCCGCATCTACCCCTCGGATTTTCTCGAGGCCAACAAGATGGCGCTCTTCGCCCGCGAGACCTTGGGCCTCGACAAGATCGTCATCATGGCCGAGGAGCAGGACTACGCCACCGGCATCCAACAGATCTTCAAGCAGGAATTCGAGCGTCTCGGCGGCGAGGTGCTGGAGGTGGTCGAGTATCCCCCCTTCACCACCGACTTCTCCGGCCTGGCCGAATTCGTCAAGGGCTTCGATCCGCCCGGCGTCTACCTGGCGGGCTACGACACCAGCGTCGCCGAGATGATCCGCGCCCTGCGGGCGGTGGGGTGCAAGGGCAAGATCTTGACCACCGCCGCCTTCGCCACCCCGTCGGCCATCGCCCGCGCCGGCGAGGCGGCGGTCGGCGTGCTGTTGACCAAGGTGGTGTTCGAGGTCGACAGCGAGCACGCCCACATCAAGTCCTTCGTCGAGGCCTTCGAGAAGCGCTTCGGCGAGAAGCCCGACTGGCTCGCCGCCCACGGCTACGACGCCATGAAGGTGGTGGCGGAGGCGATCCGCGATCGGCCGCTGATCACCAGCGAGATCATCAAGGGCCTGCGTGCGATCAAGGATTTCCCGGGCGTCACCGGCAGCATCCAATTCGACGAGAAGGGCGACGTGAAGAAGTTCCCCCGCGTCTACCTGGTGAGCAAAGACCTGACGCTCTACAACTACGACAGCCACGCCGAAGAGCAGCGCCGGCTGCTGTTGCAGAAACGGCGCGAGCTCGAGGAACGCCTCAAACGGCTGCAACGCGAGGCCGAAGAAATCGGCGGCTGAGCATCCGCCCTGACCCCGGCGGTCGCAGCGAAGCGTCCGCCGGCGGCGGCCTGCGCCGCCGACGACCGGAGAGCCGAACATGGCAGATCCCGCTCCCAATCAGGAGCTCAACGTCAAGATCACCGACGACGAGCTGCGCGGCCGCTACGCCAATGCGGTCCGCGTCACCCACACCCGCGAGGAGTTCATCCTCGACTTCATCAACATGGTGCCGCCGCAGGGCGTGGTCACCGCCCGGGTGGTGACCAGTCCCGGCCACTTCAAGCGGCTGATCCGCGCCCTCGCCACCAACCTCGAGCTGTACGAGAAGCGCTTCGGCGAGATCGCCGACGCCGAGAGCTCGGCTCGCGATCCGATCAACTGAGCCACCCGGCTCGCGGCCGCCCGCGGCCCGGAGGAGAGACGTTACGATGAGCGACAATCCCTTGCGCCTGCGCAAGATTCACCACGTCGAGATGTGGGTCGGCGACGCCAAGCAGGCAGCCTACTACTACCGTCACGCCTTCGGCTTCTCCCAGCTCGCCTACGCCGGGCTGGAGACCGGCTGGCGCGACGCCAGCGCCTACGTCCTGGGGCAGGGGCAGGCGCGTCTGGTGCTGAAGTCGCCCCTGCGCCCCGGCACCGAGATCGGCGAGCACGTGGTCCGCCACGGCGACGGCGTCAAGGACATCGCCTTCCACGTCGCCGACGCCGACGCCGCCTTCGACGCCGCGGTCGCCCGCGGGGCGGAGATCGCTGCCGAGCCCCACGACCTGCACGACCGCCACGGCACGGTGCGGCGGGCGACGATCAAGACCTACGGCGAGACCGTCCACTCGTTCATCTCCACCCGCGACTACCGCGGCCCCTTCCTGCCCGGCTACGAGGCGAACGAGATCCCGGTCCACGACGCCGGCCTGCTGCGCTTCGACCACATCGTCGGCAACGTCGAGCTCGGCAAGATGGAAGAGTGGGCGCGGTGGTACCACGAGGTGCTCGGCTTCAAGCGCATCCTCCACTTCGACGACCAGCAGATCTCCACCGAGTACAGCGCCCTGATGAGCGTCGTCATGTCCGACGGCTCCTACTCGATCAAATTCCCGATCAACGAGCCCGCCAGCGGCCGCAACAAGAGCCAGATCGAGGAGTTCCTCGAGCACTACGGCGGGCCCGGCGTGCAGCACCTGGCACTGCTCACCCGCGACGTCGTCAAGACCGTCGGCCGGCTGAAGATGCAGGGGGTCGACTTCCTCACCGTGCCCGACGCCTACTACGAGGAGCTGCCGCGGCGCGTCGGCCGGCTGGACGAGAAGCTCAGCTCCCTGCGCCGCCTCGGCATCCTCGCCGACCGCGATCACGAGGGGTATCTGCTGCAGATCTTCACCCAGCCGGTGGTCAGCCGGCCGACCCTCTTCTTCGAGATCATCCAGCGCAAAGGCAGCCGCGGCTTCGGCGAAGGCAACTTCAAGGCCCTCTTCGAGGCCCTCGAGCGCGAGCAGGCGCGCCGTGGCAACCTGGTGAGGGCCTGAGGCGATGTACTACTACACGCTCGGCCGCATCCCGCCCAAACGCCACACCCAGTTCCGCCAGGACGACGGCTCCCTCTTCCACGAGGAGGTGATGGGCATCCACGGTTTCGCCGGCATCCAGTCGATCCTCTACCACCGCCGGCCGCCGACCCGGGTGCGGCAGATCGAGCTGGTCGAACGAATCGAGATCCCCTACGAGGAGCAGGGACCCTTGCGCCACCGTGCCTTCCGCGCCGCCGCCGTGCCGCCGGGGGGCGACCCGGTCAGCGGCCGGGTGCCGCTGATGGGCAACCACCAAGTGCTGATCTCGGTGGTCCGGCCGACCGAGGCGATGGGGTACCACTACCGCTTCGCCCACGGCGACGAGGTGATCTTCGTCCACGACGGCAGCGGCGTGCTCGAGAGCCAGTTCGGCCTCCTGCGCTACCGCCCCGGCGACTACCTGGTCCTGCCGACGGGCGTGCTGTGGCGCCTGCTGCCGGACGACGGGGTCGAACAGCGCATGCTGGTGATCGAGGCCATGGGCCACGTCACGCCGCCGGAGCGCTACCTCAACCGCTACGGCCAGTTCCTCGAGCACTCGCCCTACTGCGAACGCGACCTGCGGCCGCCGGAGGAGCTGCGCACCTACGACGAGGAAGGCGACTTCGAGGTGCGGGTCAAGGCCCGCGGCGGCATCTCCCGCCTGCGCTACGACCACCACCCCCTCGACGTCGTCGGCTGGGACGGCCATCTGTGGCCCTACGCCTTCAACGTCGCCGACTTCGAGCCGATCACCGGCCGCGTCCACCAGCCGCCGCCGGTGCACCAGACCTTCGCCGGGCCCGGCTTCGTCGTCTGCTCCTTCGTGCCGCGCCTCTTCGATTACCACCCGCAGGCGATCCCGGCGCCCTACAACCACTCAAACGTCGATTCGGACGAGGTGCTCTACTACGTCGAGGGCGACTTCATGTCGCGCAAGGGGGTCGAGCGCGGCTCCTTCACCGTGCATCCCAACGGCATCCCCCACGGCCCCCACCCCGGCACCTACGAAGCCTCGATCGGCAAGGACCGCACCGACGAGCTGGCGGTGATGATCGACACCTTCCACCCCCTGCGCATCACCACCCACGCCCTGGCGCTCGAGGACCCGGCCTACGCCTACAGCTGGCTCGAATCGGCACCGGCGGCGACCTGACGCCGCCGCCTGTGCCCGCGCCACCGACATGCGCGTCTTCCTGATCCACGGCATGGCTCGCACGCGGCTGTCGATGGCCGTCCTCGCCGGCCGGCTGTGGCGTGCCGGGCACCGTCCTTCGCTCTTCGGCTACAGCGTCCAGCGCCATACCCTGGAGCACATCGTCGAGCGCTTCGCCGACCGCATCGAGGAGGTGATGGCGGCCGCGCCGGGGGCGCCCTACGCGGTGGTCGGCCATTCCCTCGGCAACGTCATCACCCGCCTCGCCAGCCCCCGGCTGCCGCCGGGCTTCGCCCGCTTCGTCATGCTGGCGCCGCCCAATCAGCCGCCGGCCCTGGCCCGCGCCCTGGGCGGCAACCCGATCTTCCGCCTCGCCTTCGGCGACGCCGGCGACAAGCTCAAGGACGACGGCTTCTTCGCCCGCATCCCGGTCCCTGAAGTGCCGTCGCTGATCATCGCCGGCACCCGCGGGCCGCGGGCGTCCTGGCTGCCCTTCGGCGGCGCCGCCAACGACGCCATCCTGCGCCTCGAGGAGACCCGGCTCGGAGACCTGCCGCTGGTCACCGTGCACGCCGCCCACACTTTCCTGATGAACCGCCGCGAGGTCTTCGTCCTGGTGCGCGACTTCCTCGACCGCGGCCTGGAGGCGCCTTCCATCCGCCGGCGGCTCACCGCCCACCGGAGCTGAGAGCATTCCCCGCGGCCGGGGGGGATTGGTAGCATGGGTCGACGAGAGGGAGGGGCGGTCGGCTGGCCATGGCCTACACCGTTGTCGACATCGAAGCTGGCAGCGTCGTCTTTGATCGCGGCGACGAAGGGGACGTCATGTACCTGGTGCAGGCCGGCGAGGTCGAGGTGCTGCGCGACCTCGACGACGATCCGCGGCCGCTGGCGGTCTTCGAGCGCGGCGATTTCTTCGGCGAGATGGCGATTCTCGAGCGCCAACCCCGCACCCACGCGGTGCGGGCCCGCACCGACGCCAAGCTGGTGAAGATCGACGCCGGCGACTTCGCCCACATGCTGACCCGGAATCCCGAGATCGCGGTGCGGATGATCCGCAAGCTGTCGCGGCGGTTGACGGCCACCGAGGAGAAGCTCTTCCGCGCCTGGCGCGGCGAGGACGCGCTGGGCGACGACACCCACGCCACCGGCCGCCGCCGGGCGCGCCTGGTGCACCTGGCCGAGGGCCGTCCCGGTGCGGTCTTCCCGCTCGGCGACGGGCCGGAGTCGACCGTCGGCCGGCTCGACCCGATCAACGGCATCCACCCCGACGTCGACCTGACGGCGATCGACCAGCAGCTGTCGACCAGCCGCCGTCACGCCCGCTTCCTGCGCCGCGACGGCAAGCTGCTGCTGGTCGAAGACAAGGCGACCAACGGCACCTTCGTCAACGGCCGGCGGCTGGTGCCGACCGAGCCGGTGGAGCTGCACGGCGGCGAGGCGGTGACCTTCGGCGCCGTCCACATGCGCTTGCTGGTCGATTGACCGCGGCGGAATCCCGGCCGCCCGTCCTCCCGTAGTAAAGTGCGGTGGTCGGGCGCCGCTCGCCTCGTCTCCGCGATCGCTCGCCGGCGCCGCCGACGGCTTACGACAGGAAGGACGCGAAACGAATGCAGACGCTTCTCGACACCGAAAGCGCGGTCAAGAACCGCTACGGCGAGGCGGCAGGGCGGCGCGCCCCCGATCTCTGCTGCCCGGTCGATTACGACCCCCGATACCTCGAAGCCATCCCCCAGGAAGTGCTCGAGCGCGACTACGGCTGCGGCGATCCCAGCCGCTACCTCAACGCCGGCGAAACGGTGCTCGACCTGGGCAGCGGCACCGGCAAGATCTGCTTCATCGCCTCCCAGGTCGTGGGGCCGGAGGGATCGGTGATCGGCGTCGACATGACCCGCGAGATGCTCGAGGTGGCGCGCCGCAATGCGCCGCTGGTGGCGGAGCGGGTGGGCTACGCCAACGTCAGCTTCCGCCGCGGACGGATCCAGGACCTGGCCCTCGACCTCGACCTGCTCGACGCCGAGCTCGCCCGCCGGCCGGTGCAGGACGCCGAGGGCGCGCTCGCGCTCGAAGGCCTGATCGAGCGCCTGCGCCGCGAGTCGCCCCTGGTGGCCGACGATTCGGTCGACGTGGTGGTCTCCAACTGCGTCCTGAACCTGGTGGCGGCGTCCTACAAGCGCCAGCTCTTCGCCGAGATCTACCGCGTCCTGCGGCGCGGTGGACGGGCGGTGATCTCCGACATCGCCAGCGACGAGCCGGTGCCCGAGCACCTGCGACAAGATCCGGAGCTGTGGAGCGGCTGCATCTCCGGCGCGCTGACCGAAGACGGCTTCCTCGAGGCCTTCGAGCAGGCCGGCTTCCATGGCATCCGCATCCTCGAGCGCCAGCGCGAACCCTGGAGAACGGTCGAGGGCATCGAGTTCCGCAGCTTGACCGTCGAGGCATTCAAGGGCAAAGAGGGCCCTTGCTGGGAACGCAACCAGGCGGTGATCTACCGCGGCCCGTTCAAGGAGGTGCTCGACGACGACGGCCACCGCATGGAGCGCGGCAAGCGCTACGCGGTATGCGACAAGACCTTCAAGCTCTACCGGCAGGCCCCGTATCGCGAGCACTTCGACTTCGTCGAGCCGCGGCGGGAAATCCCCCTGGAGGACGCCAGGCCCTTCGACTGTACGCGCACCGCCCTGCGCCATCCGCGCGAGACCAAGGGCGAGGACTACGACGCCACCACCGAGGCGGCGGGGGAGTGCTGCGCGCCGGGCACCTGCTGCTGAGATGGCGGTGAGCAAGACCCTGCACCAAGCTGCCCGAGACGGCGGCGCCGCCGCCGGGGAGAGCGCCCGCGACGTGCCGAAGGTGGAGCTGCGCGCCCTCGACACCCTGTGGTTCCAGGTCGCCGGCACGGTGTGCAACCTGGCCTGCAGCCACTGCTTCATCTCCTGCTCGCCGACCAACCGCACCCACGAGCACATGCGCCTGGCGGACGTCTTGCCCTACCTCGAGGAGGCGCGCCGTCTGGGGGTCAAGGAGTACTACTTCACCGGCGGTGAGCCGTTCTTGAACCCCGACATGGAAGCCATCCTCGAGGCCACCCTGAAGCAGGGGCCGGCGACCGTGCTGACCAACGGCCTGCTGCTCGATGACGGGCGCTGCTCGCGGCTCGCCGCCCTCGCCGCCGGCAGCGACTACTCCCTCGACCTGCGCGTCTCTCTCGACGGCTACGATGCCGCGACCAACGATCCGATCCGCGGCGAAGGCACCTTCGAGCGCATCCTCCAGGGCATCGAGAACCTGGCGGCGGCAGGGCTCAATCCGGTGGTCACCGTCACCGAGGTGCACGCCGGCAACGCCACCGCCGAAGGACGCCGGCGGTTTCTCGACCTGCTGCGCGCCCACGGCGTCGCACAGCCGCGGCTCAAGATGCTGCCGCTCTTCCAACTCGGCGCCGAGGCCGAGCGCAGCGGCGCCTACGAGAGCTGGCAGCAGCTGCGACGCGGCGATGCGCCGCCGGAGGGCTGGGACCACCTGCAGTGCACCACCTGCCGCATGGTCACCGACCAGGGGGTGTGGGTGTGCCCGATCCTGGTCAACGAGCCGGGCGGCAAAATGGGCCAACGGCTGGCCGACAGCCTCGGCGACTTCCCCCTCGACCATCCGGCCTGCTGGACCTGCCACGTCTACGGCGTGAGCTGCAAGACATGAGCAACCGCATCCCGGAAGATCACCAGGCCAAGACCGCCAAGGCGTCGCGCAAGGCCAAGCTCACCGCCCATCGCGGCCTCGCCACCTGGGGCGAGAAACTGGTGCCGTTGGGCGAGTTTCGCCGCGCCGTCGACGGCGCCGGCCGCCGCCTGAGCGATGCGCAACGCGACGCCGCGATCGAGCGCTTCACCGCCCCTGTCGGCGACGGCGTGCCGGTCGAAGGGCCGTACCGCCGGGTGGCGGTGTGCGGCGGCGTCTACGCCAATGCCTACGCTCTCGAGGCCCTGCTCGACGACGCCCGGCGGCGCGGCGCCGAAGCGATCTACTGCCTCGGCGACCTCGGCGGCTTCGGCCCGCAGCCGGAGCGCGTCTGGCCGCTTCTGGTCAACGGCGGCGTGCGCACCATCCAGGGCAACTACGAGGCCTCCCTGGCCAGCGGCCGGGACGATTGCAACTGCGGCTACGCCGACCCGCGCGACAATCACTACGCCGCCATCTCCTACCGCTACACCGCCCAGCACTCGTCGCCGGCGTTCAAGGCCTGGATGGGGGAGCTGCCCGAGCGCCGGCGGATCCGCGTCGGCGAGCGCGAGCTGCTGCTGGTTCACGGCTCGCCGCGGCGGATCAACGAATTCCTCTTCGCCTCCACCTCGCCGGTGGACTTCCTCGAGCTGCTGGTGGCGCAGAACCGCTGTCACGGCATCCTCTGCACCCACACCGGCCTCCACTGGCACCGGCGCCTGCCGTCGGGGGCGGACGTGATCAACGCCGGCGTCATCGGCCGGCCGGCCAACGACGGCCGTACCGCCGTGTGGTACGCCATGCTCGGCTGCGGCACCGACGGCACCCTCGAGGTCGAGCACGTGCCGCTTTCGTACGACCACCAGGCCCTGGCCCGCGACATGCGGCGGGAGGGTCTGCCCGAGCCCTTCGTCGAGACGGTGCTCACCGGCTGGTGGACCACCTGCCTGGAGATCCTGCCGGCGCGCGAACGCGCCGCCGGGCGCTTCTGATCCGCCGATGCGCAGCCGCCGACCTCATCTCGCCATCCTCGGTGCCGGCCCCACCGGCCTCGACGCCGCCCTCGCCGCCGCCGAGGGTGGATTCCCCTTCACCGTCTACGAGGCCGCGCCCCGGGTCGCCGGCCACGTCGCCGACTGGCGCCACGTGCGGCTCTTCACCCCGTGGTCGATGAACGCCTCGCCGCGCATGCGCCGTCACCTCGCCGAGGCCGGGCGGCCGGTGCCCGACGACGGCTCCTATCCCACCGGCGGCGAGCTGATCGACGCCCTGCTCCAGCCGCTGGCCGAGCTGCCGCCGCTGGCCGCTCATCTGCGCCTCGGCACGCGGGTGGTCGGGATCGGCCGCGAGGG
Source organism: Acidobacteriota bacterium (assembly GCA_003697015.1). GTDB lineage: Bacteria > Acidobacteriota > Thermoanaerobaculia > Multivoradales > J023 > J023. The sequence continues at coordinate 30,020 of RFGL01000098.1, forward strand.
CCTGCTCAAGCACGAGGAGATCGCCACCGAAGAGCGCGCCCGCCGGCGCTTCCGCCTGCTGCTGCGCGACGACCTGGGGCGCGAGCGCGTCGCCTATGCCGGCGCGGTGCTCGACTGCACCGGCGCCAGCCAGCCCAACGCCTTGGGCGACGGCGGCATCCCGGCCCCGGGGGAGGCCAGCGCGGCCGGCGTCATCCGCCACGACATCCCCGACTTCGCGGGCGAGAACGGCGCCTGGGCCGGGCGCACCGTGTTGCTGGTGGGCGGCGGCCATTCCGCCCAGACCGCGGCGCGCGACTTTCTCCAGCACGTTGCGTCGGCGCCCGGCTCGCGCCTGATCTGGGCGGTGAAGAGCGAGCATCCGACCTGGGGCGAGGTGGCGGACGACCCGCTGCCCGCCCGCGCCGAGCTCGCCGCCTTCGCCCGCCGCCTCGCCGCCTCGCCGCCGCCGGCGGTCGAGCTGCGCACCGCCGCGGTGGTCGAGGCCCTGGCGCCGAGCGAGGACGGCGTCGAGGTCGTCCTGCGGCGCCCCGGCGGCGCCGAGACCGTGCGCGCCGACCGCGTTCTGGCCCTGGTCGGCCGGGTCGGCGACCACCGGCTCTACCGCCAACTCCAGGTCCACGAGTGCTACGCCACCTGCAGTCCGATGAAACTCGCCGCCGCCCTCCTCGCCCAGAGTGGCGCCGGCGGCGACTGCCTGGCCCAGACCAGCCTGGGGCCGGAGACCCTGCGCAACCCCGAGCCCCGCTTCTTCATCCTCGGCATGAAGTCCTATGGCCGGCGCAACGACTACCTGATGCGGGTCGGCTTCGAGCAGGTGGACGAAGCCTTTCGGTTGCTGGAAGAATAGCGCCGTGCCAAAGAACCTCTTCGAAGGCGAGCCGGGTTACCAGCACGGCGAGATCCCGGCGGTAGGGGTCCTGCTCGCCTTCCTCGGCACCCCGGAAGCGCCGACCGCCGCCGCTCTCAGGCCCTACCTGCGGCAATTCCTCTCCGATCCGCGGGTGATCGAGATGTCGCGCCCCGCGTGGTGGCTGATCCTCAACCTCTTCGTACTGCCCTTTCGACCGCGCAAGTCGGCGCAGCTGTACGCCAAGATCTGGACCGACGAGGGCTCGCCGCTCCTGGTCATCAGCCGGCGCCAGGCGGCAGCGATCGAGAAGCGGCTGAAGAGCGAGATCGGTACCCCGGTGCACGTCGCCCTCGGCGCCACCTACGGCCGGCCATCGATGCGCCAGGCGCTCGAATCCCTGCGGGCCAGAGGCTGCCGGCGGCTGCTCTTCTTTCCCCTCTTCGCCCACTATTCCTCGACGTCCACCGGCGCTGCGTTCGACGCTCTGACGGCGGTCCTCGGCCGCTGGCGCTGGCTGCCCGAGCTGCGCACCATCTTCAGCTACCACGACGAGCCGGCCTACGTCCGCGCCCTGGCGGCGGGCATCCGCCGGCGCTGGCGGGCCGAGGGCGAGCCGGAGAAGCTCGTCATGTCGTTTCACGGCATCCCCCAGCGCTATCTGGAGAACGGCGATCCCTACCACTGCCAGTGCCTCAAGACCGGACGGCTGCTGGCCGACGAGCTGGGACTGGCGGAGGACCGCTGGCTGGTCACCTTCCAGTCGCTCTTCGGTCGCGAGGAGTGGATCAAGCCCTACACCGACGTGACGCTCCAAGCGCTGGCGCGCGCCGGGGTCAAGCACGTCGACGTCGTCTGCCCGGGCTTCGCGGCCGATTGCCTGGAGACCCTGGAGGAGATCGAGGAGCAGAACCGCGAGTTCTTCCTCGCCGCCGGCGGCGAGACCTTCCGCTATCTGCCGGCGCTCAACGACCGTCCCGACCACATCGACCTGCTGGTCGACCTCATCCGCCGCAATCTGCACGGCTGGGTGGTGCCGAAGGAGGACTGGGACGCCGCCGCGGTGCAGGCCGAGGCCGAGGCCGTCCGCCGGCGGGCCGAGGCGCGAATGCGATCGCCGGCCCGTGCCGACGGCGGCGGCGGGGGCTGAGGGGACGACGGCGACGGCGGGAGGCGCCTGGTCTTTCGTCGCCCGTTGTCATATCTTTCGGGAGATTCGATCGCCAACTGCCGGGGTGCCGGCCGGCGGCCAGGGCGGCGGCCGGCGGGCGGGGGCGCCTGCGGCACGAGATCACGGCAGCGCTGACGATGCACGACGAGCGAGAACCGATCCCCTACCTGATGGCACGGCTGCTGCCGGGCTTGCGCTCGACCCTCGCCCTGCCGCCGTCGATCGAGCCGCGGGACGTGGTGCAGGAGGCCCTCTTCCGCCTCGATTCGGCGGCCCCGGGCGGCGACGCGCAGCGGCTCGATCGGGCGCTGCGCCAGCGCCGCGCCCAACGCCACGTCTTCGGCCTGGTCGACCACACCATCCGCGAGATCTTGGCCGACAGCGCCCTGCCGCGGCCGTTTCGCTCGCGCCTCCGCCGCGCGCTCGAATCGGTGATCGACGAGCTGCCGCCGCGCTACCGCAATCTGCTGCGCCTGCGCTACGGCCTCGACGTCACCACCGAGGAGCTCTCCCTGCGCCTGGGGACGCGCAAGGCCAGCCTCCACAAGCCGACGTCGAACGGCCTGGCGCTCCTCGCCCGCGGTCTGCTGGCGCGCGGCCTCGAGGCCGCCGACAGGGCGGACGGCGGCGGCATTCGGTCGATCCAACCGTCGCCGACGGATTGACAAAAGGCCCTCCGGTGCCTACAATCGGCCCGCGACGAGCGATCCGCCGTCCGCTTCCTCGGTAGCTCAATGGTAGAGCAATCGGCTGTTAACCGATGGGTTGGGGGTTCAAGTCCCTCCCGAGGAGCCACCTTCCTCCATTCCCCCTCTCGGCCGTAAGAGTCTCGGCGGTGGCGCGCCGTCGGCGCGCCGTGCGATCTGATATCATCCGCCGACGCAGCACGACCCATGACCACGTCGCGCGGACGGCCTCCGGTCGCCGCCGTTTTGCTCCGGCAGGGACCATGACACAGCAGCAGTCACCATCGCGCGGCCGCGGCCGGTGGGCCTGGCCACTGCTGGCGCTGGCGCTCGCCAGCCTGGCGGCGGAGCCGGCCGGCGCTGCCCGCCGTTTCCCCAACATCGCGATCATCACCGTCGACACCCTGCGCCTCGACCGCCTGTCGGGCTACGGCTACGAGCGCCCGACGTCGCCGAACGTCGACCGGCTGATGGCGCGCGGCGCCCGCTTCACCCAGGCGCGGGTGGTCGAGCCCCTGACCACCCCCTCCCTGTGCTCGATGCTCACCTCCCTCTACCCGCACGAGCACGCCGCCACCCGCAACGGCCTGGCGATGCGGCCCGGCCTGACCTCCCTGCCGACCATCCTCAAGCGCCGCCGCTACCAGACCGCCGCCTTCGTCGGCAACTGGACCCTGCGCGACCGGCTGTCGGGCCTCGGCGAGCACTTCGACGACTACCGCGAGGTCTTCACCCGCAAGCGCTGGCTCGGGCTTTTCAATGCCGAAGCGACCGCCGACGACCTCACCGCCCAGGCGGTGGCATGGCTCGACGACCTCGAGCAACCGCAGCGGGCGCCGTTTCTGATCTGGGTGCACTACGTCGAGCCCCATGCGCCCTACCGTTTCCACGCCGAGCACGCCGCCGCCCTGGGCATCGACGCCAGCAACGGCGGCGAGGCCTCGCCCCACGAGCGCTACGACACCGAAGTCGCGTTCGTCGACCGGGCGATCGGCGAGCTGCTCGAAGCGCTGCGGGCGCGGGTGCCGGCGGAGGATCTGTTGATCGTCTTCGTCGCCGACCACGGCGAGAGCCTCGGCGAACACGGCTACTGGGGCCACGGCCGGCACCTTTACGACGTCACCTTGCTGGTGCCGTTCGCCATCATCTGGGAGCCGCGGATCCCGCCCGGCACCGTCGTCGACGCCCTGGCTTCCAACCTCGATCTCGGGCCGACGATCCTCGGCCTTCTCGGCCTGCCGAGCCCCGAATCCTTCCGCGGCCACGACTGGTCGGCGGTGCTCACCTCCGAGGCTGGCGGCGACGGGCCGAGGCGCACCTTCCATCAGGCCCACAAGGGCGCCATCCGCGGCAGCGGCGGCCAGCGTGCGCGCAAGAACGGGCTGCTCGAAGTGGGGATGGTGACGCCGGGGATCAAGCAGATTCTCAATCTGCGGCGGGCACAACGGCTACGTCGCTTCGACCTGAACGCCGATCCCGGCGAAGTCTCCGACCTGGCGGCGGGAGACGGGGAGCTGCCGCCGGCCTTGCGGGCCTGGCTGGCAGAGGTACGTGCAGGGCTCGAGACCGCCGATCTGCTGCCGGCACCGGCGCTCGACGAGGAAAGCGTCGAGAAGCTCAAGGCGCTGGGCTACATCGACGACTGAGCGATCGCCCCTCAGGCCACCTTCTTGAGCTCGCGGCGGACGTCCGCCAGCTCGTCGCGGATCTGGCCCGCCTGGCGGAAATCGATCGCCTGAAAAGCCAGTCGCGCCTGCTCCAGCTTGCGCTCCGCCAGCTGGAAGCGGCCGGCGCGGCGGGCGAGGGAGCCTTCCAGCCACAGCAAGCGAGCCGACATCAGAGGGTCCTGCACCTGCTGGTAGAGCGGCTTGGCGCGCAGCAGGACCGCCCGCGCCAGCACCGTCAGACCGAGATGGGTGAGGAAGAGGGCCAGGTTGTGCAACGCGCACAGGGTCAGCCGCGGGTCGGCCTCGACGTCGAGCAAGCTCAGGCCTTCGACCAGATTGAGCACCCCGCTCTCCATCTCGTTGCGACGCCCGCAGGCGAGGCCCCGGCGGACGAGAAGTACCCCGACTTTGTGCTCGTCGATCATCTGCGTCTCCACGTTCACGCCCCGGCGAGGGCGCTGGGGCCGGTCTCGTGGTGCGCTGATTGTACGAAGAACCGGACGGTCGTTCGGTTACCTTCTCGTTGGCCAAACTGAATCCTCGAGACCTTGCGTGACGTTCTTGTCCAAGAGCTTTGTTGGCCGGCGTGAATCCGTCCCTCCTCGGAAGAAATTTTGCCTTTTGACTAGGCATTTTGACTGCGTTGGGTTTATTGTGTACCTGCGCAAGCGCAATCTTCCACGGGGGAGGATCCGCAGCCTGCGCGAGGAAGGAGACTTACCATGCTGCGTCGAACCACTCTTCGGACCGTCGTTACCCTGCTGATCACCGCCGCCATGATGATCGTCGCCTCGCCCCTGATGGCCAACGACGAGCCGGATTCCGCCACCACCACCCAGATCAACACCCGCATCGATCCCGAGGGTTGATACGGGTTGTGCAAGCACGGTGAAGCGATCGCTCCGCGGCGGCGACGTCGCGGAGAAAACGAAAAAGCCCGCAGCCTCCTCGGCTGCGGGCTCGGTGCCGGGGTCTGGACGGCGAGCGCTCAGGCCGAGGGCCGTGTCGGCCGCTCGCCGCGCAGGTGTTCGCTGGCGGCCCGCATCTGGCGCAACACCTCGGCGGTGATGGTGCCGGCCTGCACCGCCCGCCGGAAGATGCCCAATGCGACCATGGTCTCGTCGCGCATCTTGAGGGTGTCGAGCAGGGGCAGGATCTCCGCCGCCACTCGCGACGCCTGGAAGCTCTGGCCCTGCTCGGAGTAGAGCAGCGCCAGATCGAGGCCGGCGAGCACCGACACCGCCAGCCAGTTGGCCCGGATGAAGCCGTCGCGTACGGCCTCGAGCATGCCCTCCGCGATCTCGTGCTGGCCGCCGGCCTGGGCCATCAAGCCCTTGAGCCAGAGCAGGTAGAGGCCGAGTATGCGGCTCGGGCTCCGCTCCTGGATCGCCTCGAAGCGGGGCAGGATGGCGGCCGCTTCACGGTACTTGCCCGAGCGCACGTAGACGTCGGCAAGACCCTGGTAGGCGGCGAGGCTCAGGTAGGCGTCTTCCTGGTCCTCGAGCAGCTCGGCCGCGTGCTGGAAATCGCGGATCGAGGCCTCGGCGCCCTCGATCTCGTAGACGACGTTGGCGCGCAGCAGCATCGCGCGGGCGAGTTGCCGCTTGCCACCGCTCTCCAGCAGCAGGGGCAGGGCCCGGTCGAGGAGCGCGTTCGCCTCCTCGAAACGGCGCTGATCCGAACGCAGCGCGGCCTTCTTCTGCAGCAACTCGGCATAGGCCAGGGGGGCCTCCTCGGCCGGCGGCACCAGTTCCTCGGCCACCGAGAGCGCCTGCTCGGCGCCGGAGAAGTCGAGCGCCAGCCGGCGGGCGTTGGCGAGCCACGCCCAACCGCGCGCCTGGAGGCTGCTGTGGTCCACCGCCGGGCAGTCCGTGGCCTCGAGGGCGGCGAGAGCGAGCTCGGCGAGCTCGATGCCGCGCCGGCGATCGGCGCGGCCGGCGATCAGGCAGTGCTCACCCAACAGCTCGAAGAGCGCCGGGGTGCTGAAGCGGAGCTTCTCGGCGACGGCGCGGCGCTGCTCGGCGAAGGGCAGATCCTTGATCAGGCTCCAGACCGCTTCCGCCCGCACGCGCTCGACGTCCTCGCGGCCGAGCAGAGAGAGGCTCTCGCCGCCGGCAGGCTTCTTCTGCCGCACGGCGGCGGCGCGGGGCCCCGGGGCCGCCGCCGCGGCGGCCAGCTTCTCGGCGCTGCCCGGATAGAGGCTCACCAGGCGCTTGATCAGGAGCTGTGCCTCGGCGGCCTCGAGCTCCCCGGTGAGGGCCCGGCGCAGGGATTCGATCTCGAGCTGCCCGCTGCTCGCACCGAGCCCGGAGTCGCGCGCGACGCCCGCGGCCTTGCGACGGTGGCGCTTGCGGTAGACCGTCGGCCGCATGCCCGACCAGCGGGAGAAGGCGCGGCTGAAGACCTGGATGCTGGAGTAGCCGAGCAGATCGGCGATCTGCCAGACCTTGAGATCCGTGTCCTCGAGCAGCCGGCAGCCGGTCTTCAACCGGCACTCCTCCATGTAGGCATGGGGCGGCAGGCCGAGCTGTGCGTGGAACTGGATCGGGACGGAGTTGTCGCGCACGCCGCAGCGGCGCTTGAGCTGATTGACGTCGAGCCCTGGATCGAAGAGGTGGCTTTCGATGTGCTCGAGCAGCGGCCTCAATCGCTGGTCGACGCGATCGCGATCGCGTCGAATCCGCGCGAGGACCTCCTCGGCTGCCACCTGCAGGCTCTGTTGGGCTTGATAACCGAGCACTGAGCAGCGCCCCCACTTGATGGTTTGCGGATCGTTCCGGACAACTTCGGCCGGCCGGGCCCGATGCCTCGGACCGAATCTCGTTCGGAGCCTACGACCGACTGATCATAACCATACCCGAATGGCGACGCAAGGGCGACCCTTGCGGCGTATTTTGGTGCTGGCAGCACCAATTCGATCGGATTTCGCCGCTCCGAACCGCTTCATCGAGCGATCCGCGCGTATCGGATGGCCGGTTTTAGAACAATCTGGTCACCCTGCGGGGACGTCGCCGGCGTGCCGTCCTGCTCCACCAGGGATTCGATCGGCGCCGGCAACGACGCCGGAATCGCCCCGTCGCGGCTCCAGCCGACGACGATCACGCCGTCGCGCGGATGCTCGAAGCGGTAGAGGAAAGCGCCGGCGGGGGCCGCCAGCCGGCCGACGAAACGCGAGCCCTCGAGCGTCCGCGCCAGGGTGGCGAAGGCGTCGTAGCTCGGACGCCGGCGCAATCGGCCATCGTCCCGCGGCGCGACCAGACCGTAGCCCCGCGCCACCAGCTGCCACCAGTAGACGCGCTCGACCAGGCCGGTGCTCAGGGCCAGCAGGTAGTACCGCGCCAGGTAGCTCGCCTGGGTCGCCTCGTCCACCGCCACGGCGCGGCCGGCGGGGGAGTGCGGGCCTTCCCACAGGGGCCAGTTGACCTCGGTGATCCACGAACGCGGGGCGCAGCAGCGGGCGGTATCGGCGATCGCCCGGCACAGCACCACCTTGCCGACCGTGTCGAAGCCGAGTTGGCGGTTTTCCGGCGCGCCGCGACGATCGACGTAGAGCAGACTGGCGAGGGCGTCGAGGGGCACGCCGCCGGGCAGGTTGACCAGGGCGGCGGTGACGTGGAGCTCGAAGTCGATCACCGCCGGGCCGAGGATCTCGACGCCGGGCCGGCGACGCAGGATCTCCGCCGCCGCCGCCAGCAGCTCCAGGTACTCGCCGTAGCGCCACACCCCCCACTTGCTGCGGTTGACCGCCTGGCCGACCTGAAAACGCCGGCCGTAGGGCGCGAAACGCTCCCCGAGCTCCTCGACCGCAGCGCGCCAGCGGGCCGGATCGCGCACCAGCTCGCGGTTCTGGGGCAGGGCGAAGGTCAGGTCGTAGCCCTCCTCGGCGAGGGTTCGCGCCAGGGCTTCCTCGTCGTCGTGCCGTTCGGCCCAGGGGTGAAGCCGCAGCAGCACGTTGCGACAGCCGAGGTCGGCGATCGCTCGTCGCAGGGCCTCGGGATCAGCCGGCCAGGGGCGCACGGCGACGCCCATGCCGTCCCACGCCACCGGCCGGCGGTAGAGCTCCCGGCAGAGCTCCCGGTAACGCCGCCAGATGCGCGGCGTGGCGGCGGCGAAGGTGGTCAGCTGGCGCAGGTGACTGGGGGCGTCGGCGGTCCGCACCAGCAGCTTCTCCAGCCGCCCGGCGTGCTGGTGGGGCTGATCGGAGAGCGGATCCCAGACGCTCTTGTCGCGTGCCCGGGCGCCCGCGGGAGCGGACGGGATGTGGACGTGGGCGCGGCGCGGCGCGAGCGCCTGCCACAGCCTCTTGACCGCGCCGCGCAGCCGCTTCTTGGCCGCGATCTTGAACCGGAAGCCATGGTGGTAGAGCAGGTACAGCAGCCAGCGGCGGCGGGTGAGGCCGTCGGCGCCCCAGTAGGCGCGGAGGAAGCGCCGCTGGTGAGGGCGCGTGAAGATCGCCAGGCGGCACAGGTCGCGCGTGCGCCGGGCGGCGGAAAGAGACCGCAGGCGGCGGCTGCGGTTGAGGTCGACGATGGCGATCTCCGGTGCCGCGACGGCGGCGGGCGGCGGCAGCAGCAGCACGTTGCCGATCGACAGGTCGCGGTGGAAGAGACCCGCCTCGTGCATCCGCCGCAGGGTTGCGCCGAGCGCCTCCAGGAAGGCTTCGAAATCGATCTCGGGGAAGGCCTCGCCGAAGGTGCCGGCGTTGGCGGCGCGCAGCAGATAACGGGCCTCGAGGGCCCCCGCCAGGTAGCGGCTGACGAAGAATGAGGGGCCGTCCGCCCGGCGGCTCTCGATCAGGGCGAGGGGGGCGGCGGTGGGGATGCCGGCGGCGGCGAAGGCGCGCGCCCCCAGCCAGCTGCGCCGCGCCTTCCCGGCCCCGCGCCGCCGGCGCCGCCGCTCCCGCCAGCCGTGGTTGCGGAACTGTTTGACCACCACCTCGAGGGGGCCGGCGGCGGTCTCCAGACGGGCGCGGTAGAGGTAGTTGCGGCCCCAGTGGACGGTGTCGAGGGCCGACGCCGGGTCGATCAGCCGGCGCAGCTCCGGCTCGAGGGTAGCGTCGTCCCAGTCGCCGGCCAGCTCCGCCGCGACCTCGCCGTAGAGATCGCCGAAATCGAAAGGCCGCCCGGCGTCGACCGGCGGCGGCGGCGCCGGCGCCGCCGCGACGGCGGCGAGTTCGATGGGGCCGGAGCTCACGTCGTCAGGCCTCGAGGATCTCGAACGATTCCTGGTGCAGCGCGCTGTCGCTCTGCAGCAGGATCTCGCCGTCGAGCGCCGCCTCCAGCTCGTCGAGGATGGCGCGCTCGGCGTGCTGCAGGGTACTGGCGATCTCCGGGTGGACGCGCAGCAGCACCTCGCGCCCCCGCAGCCGCCGGCGGTCGATCAGCACCTGCCGTCGCAGCTCGAGGCAGACCGTCGACTGGGAGCGGATGCGGCCGGTGCCGTCGCAGTAGGGGCAGCGCCGGGTGAGCTGGCGGTCGAGGCTCGGCCGGCTGCGCTTGCGGGTCAGCTGCACCAGGCCGAAATCGGAGATCTCCAGCAGCTTGGTCTTCGCCCGATCCTTCTTCAGCTCCTCGCAGAGGGCATCGAAGACCTGCTGGCGATGCTCCGGGTTTTCCATGTCGATCAGGTCGATGACGATGATGCCGCCGAGGTTGCGCAGGCGGATCTGGCGCACGACCTCCCGCACCGCCTCGAGGTTGGTGGTCAGCACCGTCTCTTCCAGGTTGTTGCGGCCGACGTAGCGGCCGGTGTTGACGTCGATCGCCACCAGCGCCTCGGTCGGATTGATCACGATCGAGCCCCCCGAGCGCAGGGAGACCTGGGGCTTGAGCGCTTCCTCGACCGCGGCGGCGATGCCGAAGCGCTCGAAGAGGGCCGAATCGTAGTCGTCGAGCTTGACCCGATCGACCAGCGCCGGCGCCAGCGCTTCGAGGTAGGCGCGGATGCGCTGGAAGGTCTTCTCCCCCGCCACCCGCAGGACGGAGAACTCCTCGGTCAGGTAGTCGCGCACCACCCGTTCGGCCAGATCGAGCTCGCGGTGGATCAGGGTCGGCGCGGAGACCGAGTGGCCGTGACGCCGGATGCGCTGCCAGCGGCTCTCCAGCAGGCGCAGGTCGTGGGCCAGGGCGTCGCGCCCGTGGCCGATGCTGGCGGTGCGCACGATCAGACCCGCGCCGTCGAGCCGGATGTCCTCGACCAGCCGGCTCAGGCGCTCGCGCTCCTCCTCGTCTTCGATCCGGCGGGAGATCCCGAGGTGGGTCGAGCCGGGCAGGAGCACCAGGTAGCGGCCGGGGAGGGTGATCTGGGTGCTGATCCGCGCTCCCTTGTTGGGCAGGGCGTCCTTCAGCACCTGCACGATCAGCTCTTGGCCCGGCTTGAGCAGTTGGCCGATCGACGGCGTCTCCGCCCCCATCAAGTCGTCGTAGCTCGACAGGGGATCGACGGCGTCGTCGACGTAGAGGAAGGCGTCGCGCTCCAAGCCGATGTCGACGAAGGCCGCCTGCATGCCCGGCAGTACCCGATTGACCCGCCCCTTGTAGATGTTGCCGACCAGGCCGCGCTGCTCCGGGCGCTCGATGAAGAGCTCCGTCAGCCGGTCGTTCTCCAGCACCGCGATCCGCGTCTGGTGAGGGTCGCTCTCGATGAGCATGGCCTTGTTCTGTTTCACCGCCGCTCGATCCCCGTCGGATCACCGGTTGACGTAACGCCGGTAGTCGACGTTGAGCACCAAGCCGGTGATCAGGAAGTTGGCCAGCATGAAGGAGCCACCATACGACAGAAACGGCAACGGGATGCCGGTGATCGGCATCAGACCGATCACCATCGCCGTGTTGTAGAGCACGTGGAAGGCGACCAGCGCCACCAGCCCGGTGACCATCAGGATGCCGGCGCGGTCGCGGCTGCGCGCCGCCACCTGGACGCAGGACGCGAGGTAGAGGCTGTAGAGGGCGAGCACCGCCATGACGCCGGCGAACCCCCACTCCTCCGCCAGCACCGCCATGATGAAGTCGGTGTGCCGGGCGGGCAGGAAACGCAGCTGGCTCTGGGTGCCCTGGCCGTAGCCGCGTCCCCACCAGTGGCCCGAGCCGACCGCGATCTTGCTCTGCCGCACCTGATACCCCGCGCCCAGAGGGTCGCTCTCCGGCGACACGAAGCTGGCGATGCGCTGGCGCTGGTAGTCGCGCAGGCCGAAGCTCCAGACGCCGGCGCCGGCCACCGCCGCCAGCAGCAGGAGGACCGCCAGCAAGCGCAGGCGAACCCCCGCCACCAGCACCACCGCCGCCGCCATCGGCACGAACATCAGGGCGCTGCCGAGATCGCCCTCGAGCACCACCAGGAGCATCGGCACGCCGACCAGGACGCCGACCACGGTCAGCTGGAGGATGCTCAGGTGGGGCCGCTGAACCCGCCCCAGATAGCGCGCCAAGAGCAGCGCGGTCGCCGGTTTGGCCAGCTCCGACGGCTGGCCGCCGACGGGGCCGAGGGCCAGCCAGCTGCGGTGACCGGCGACGTCGCGGCCGACGATCAGCACCGCGACGAGCAGCAAGAGGGTGATGCCGTAGAAGATCGGCGCCAGGTCGACGGCCACGTGGTAGTCGACGGCGAAGGCCAGCACCAGGAGCATCAGCCCGAGGGCGATCCACAGCGCCTGGCGCGGCATGAAGTCGACCGCCAGCTCGGAGCTGGCGCTGTGCACCGTCGCCAGGCCGATCGCTGCCAGCAGCAAGGCGGCGACCAGCGGCCCCCAGTGCAGGTTGCCCAGCCGCCGCAGCGGGCGCGCCTCGTCAGGCAGCGGTGCGATGCGCGAGATCGGCGTCGAAAAACGTCTCATAGAGCAATCTGGCGAGGGGCGCCGCGGCCTCCGACCCGGCGCCGCCGTGCTCGACGAAGACCACCACCACCAGCTGCGGGTCGTCGGCCGGGGCGAAGGAGGCGAACCAGGCGTGGTCGCGTTGCTCGGGCGGCAGCTCCTCGTTGGCGGTCCAGGTCTCCTGGGTCACCACCTGGGCGGTGCCGGTCTTGCCGGCGACCACCAGCTGCTCGAGCCGCGCCGCACGGCCGGTCGCCCGCGGCTCGTTGACCACCGCCTTGAGCGCGTCGCGTACCCGTTCGAGGGCTGCCGGATCGAGGGGCGGCAGGTGGGCGGGCGGCGGCGGCGGGCGGTCGCGCCACAGTCGGGGGCGGACCAACCGGCCGCCGTTGGCCACCGCCGCCATCATCACCGCCACCTGCAGCGGCGTCACCAGGATCGGCCCTTGGCCGGTGGCGACGGAGATGGTCTCGCCCGGGAACCACGGGGTGCCGCGCACCGCCAGGCTCCAGCGGCCGTCCGGCACCAGCCCCCGCTGTTCCCCCTCCAGGTCGATGCCCGTCGCCTGGCCGAGGCCGAAACGGCGGGCGTAGCGGGCGATGGTCTCGATGCCGAGACGCTGCCCGAGTTGGTGGAAGTAGACGTTGCAGGAGTACTTGAGCGCATCGCGCAGGTCGACCCAGCCGTGTCCCGACGAGCGCCAGCAGCGATACCGGTGGTTGTAGATCTTCGAGTAGCCGCGGCAGTAGACCTTCTCCCGCGGATCGAAGTCGAGCTGCTCGAGCGCGGCGAAGGCCATCACGATCTTGAAGACCGAGCCCGGAGGATAGCGGTTCTGGATCGTCCGATTCTGCAGCGGGTGATGGGGGTGCTCGAGCAGCTGGCGGAATTGCCGCTGCCCCAGCCGGCGGCTGAACTGATTGGGATCGAAGGAGGGGGAGGAGACCAGGGCCAGGACGTCGCCGCTGCGCGGATCGAGAGCGACGACGGCGCCGGTCTTGTCCTCCATCAACTCGGCCGCCCGCTGCTGCAACGCCAGGTCGATGGTCAGCACCAGGTCGGAGCCCGGCCGCGCCGGCAGGCGCTCGATCTCCTCGATCCACCTCCCCTTGCTGTCGACCACCACCACGCGCTCGCCGTCGGCCCCGCGCAGCCGTTCGTCGTAGACCTTCTCGATGCCGCGCCGGCCGATGCGGTCGCCGACCCGGTAGAGGTCCGGGTGGCGGGCCAGGTCCTCCGCCGACACCTCGCCGAGGTAGCCCAGCAGGTGGGCGGTCTGGTGGGCGGCGCGATAGAGCCGCCGGTGGACGACGCCGATCTCCAGCTCGGGGTGCTCCAGGCGCTCGACGGAGAATCGCGCCACCGCCTCGAACCCCAGGCCTTCGGCCAGGGTCACCGGTTTGAAGCTCGGCGTGCCGCGCAACGCCTCGAGGCGCCCCTCGAGCTCGGCGACGGGCAGGCCGAGGATGCCGGCGGCGAAGTCGAGAGCGCTGTGGCGGTCGTGGCTCAGGCTGCGGTCGAGCTCGAGGTTGTACCGCGGCACGTTCTCCGCCAGGGCGCGACCGTAGCGGTCGAGAATGCGGCCGCGGGGAGCTTCGATCGCCACCTTGCGCAGCCGGTTCTCGTCGGCCAGGGAGCGGAAATGGGCGCCTTCCAGCACCTGCACCTTGCCGTAGCCCAGGGCGACCAGCACCAACACCACCTGCATCAGCCCCCCCAGCAGGCTGAGGCGGCGGGCCAGTACGCTGCGATGGTAGCGATCGTTCATCCCGGGTCCTCAGCGAGTACCGATCGTCAGCCGGCGCCGGCGGCGCTCGCGCCAGCGACCGCCCTCGGCCCGCAAGCGGGTGGCGACGACGTAGACCAGCGAGCCGAGCAGGCCGGTCGACGCCGACTTGGCGAGCACCGACCAGGGTGGCACCAACTCGGCGTCGGCGACGAGCAGAAACTGCACCGCCGCCAGCACGGTCTGCTGCACCAGGGCGAGGAGGGCGAAGAGCACCGCCAGCCGCCACGGCCGTTGGATCACCAGTTGCTGGCGCAGCCGCGCCGTGACGTACGCCACCACGGTGTTGGAGAAGCCGAACTGGCCGTAGGCGCCACCGCCCAGGGCATCGCGCACCAGGCCGGCGACCGCACCCCCCAGAATATCCCAGCCGGGGCGGGACGCGAGGCTATGGTAGAGCACCAGGATCAGGATCGGATCGACCCACAGAGAGAAACTCGGCAGACCGCGCAGGCCGAGGACCTGCGCTGCGACCGCCGCCGCCAGGCCGAGGCCGAATCTAAGGAGGTGCATCCGCCTCCCCTTCGGCCATCGCCGGCGGCAAGGGCCCGCCGGCCAGCACGTAGACCTGCTCGAGCAGGCTGAAGTCGATCGCCGGGCGCACCACGATGCGGCGGAAGAGCCCGCTGACCGGGCCGACCGTCACCACCTCGCCGATCGGGATGCCGCGTTCGTAGATCCCGTCGATGCCGGCGGTCACCACCCGGTCCCCGGGCCGCACGTCCGCCTGCTCGGGCATGAAGTGCAGCTCCAGTCCCCCGGTGCCGGCGCCGCGCACGATGCCCTTGCGCCGGGTGCGCTCGATCATCGCGCTGACCGCCGACGCGCGGTCGGTGATCAGCTGCACCTTGGCGTAGTGACCGGCGGTGAGGATGATGCGCCCGACCAGGCCCTGGGGGGTGCGGACGACCTGGTTGCGGCGCAGCTCGGCGTTGCCGGAGAAGAGCACCAGGGTGCGCAGGCCGGAGGCCTGGTCGAGGTAGACCACGTCGGCGACGAAGAAGTCGCCCGCCGGATGCTCGCGGGTGTAGTCGAGGATCCGCGACAGGCGCCGCAGCTCCTCCTCGGCGTCCGCCAGCCGCATGAGCTCGCGACGGGCCTCTTCGAGCTGCTGGCGGAGCACCGCGTTGTCGGCTCGCAGGGCGCGGTTGCTGCGCAGGGCGGCAACGAGCTCGCCGACCTGGTTGCCAACCGCGCCGACGCCGTGGGCGAAGGGGCCCAGGACCCACAGCAGGCCGCGTTCCAGCCGGCTGCTCCGCGCCCGCTCATCCGCCGCCAGCAGCAACAGCTGCCCGAGCAGCAGGGCGATCAGCAGGGCGTGGTACCAGCGTCCGTTCACCGCTCACCGGATCGACACCTTGCGCAGCAGCTCGATGTCCTCGAGCAAGCGGCCGGTTCCCAGGACCACCGAGCACAGCGGATCGTCGGCCAGCACCACCGGCAGGCCGGTCTCGTCGCGCAGGCGCTCGTCGAGATTGCGGATCAGGGCGCCGCCGCCGGAGAGGACGATGCCCTTGTCCATGATGTCCGCCGACAGCTCGGGCGGGGTGCGCTCGAGGGCCATGCGCACCGCGTCGACCACCGCGGCGATCGGCTCGGCGAGGGCCTCGCGCACTTCCTTGTCGGTGATGGTCAAGGTCTTCGGCACCCCCTCGACCAGGTCGCGGCCCTTGATCTCCAACGACAGGCCCTCCTCGAGCGGATGCGCCGAGCCGAGCTCGATCTTGATCTGCTCGGCGGTACGCTCGCCGATCAGCAGGTTGTAACGCCGTTTGAGGAAATTGATGATCGCCTCGTCGAGCTCGTTGCCGGCGATGTTGAGCGAGCGGCTGTAGACCGCTCCGGCGAGGGAGATCACCGCCACGTCGGTGGTGCCGCCGCCGATGTCGACGATCATGTTGCCCGACGGCTCGGTGATCGGCAGGCCGGCGCCGATCGCCGCCATCATCGCCTGCTCCACCAGGTAGACCTCCGACGCCCCGGCCTGCTCGGCGGAATCCCGCACCGCCCGTTTCTCGACCGGCGTGATCTCCGACGGCACCCCGATGACGATCCGCGGCCGGACCCAGCGCCGGCCGCCGTGGGCCTTGGCGATGAAGTACTTGAGCATCTGCTCGGTGATGTCGAAGTCGGCGATGACGCCGTCTTTCATCGGCCGCACCGAGACGATGTTGCCCGGGGTGCGACCGAGCATCTCCTTGGCGGCGTTGCCGACCGCCTCGATCTTGTTGGTCAGCTTGTTGATCACCACCACCGAGGGCTCGCGCACCACGATGCCGCCGTTGCGGGTGAAGACCAGGGTATTGGCGGTCCCGAGGTCGATGGCGAGATCGTCGGAGAAGTAGCGGAGAATGGCGGGAAACGGCATAGGCTGCTCTCGTCCTCAGCGGACGCCTTCGGCGCCCGCGCTGTCGTCCGTCACGGGTGGCTGCCGGCGGCGGGCCGCCGTCGCCGGTGCGCGTCAGAACCCTTCGATGTGAACGCGCCCTCGCTTGCGGGTCTCGTTGCCGGCGGCGTCGGTGGCGACGATCTCGACGGTGGCCCAGCCTTCCCGCTTGATCTGGATGGTCTTGTCGAAGGCGCCGTCGAGGCCGACGAGGGCCTGCTCGTCGTCGACCCGGACCCTGGCGCCGGGCTCGGTGCGGCCCTTGACGATCACCAAGCTGCCATAGGTCTGGATCTCCTCCACCTCGAGAGGCGGCGGCACGTCGTCGGCCACCAGGCCGACGCTCGACAGTGCGGCGACGCGGAAGGCCCGCGGCTCGCTCCACGGTCCGTGCTCGCCGTTGGAGCCGATGCCCGCCACCTGCCAGTAGAAGCTCCCTTCCCGGCGCAGGCCGAGCGTAGCGCTGGTCTTGCGCCGGTTCCTGTCCTCGATCACGTTGCTGGCGAAGAGGCGGTTCTCCGACACCCGCAGGTGGTACCGCGCGGCCCGCGGCGCCGGTTGCCAGGCGAGGGTCAGCCGCTGCACCGCGTCGAGATCGACCTCCTGATCGTCGACGGGATTGAGCAGCTGCGGCGGCGCGGGCAGCGCCTTGGTCGGCCCCAGGCGGTCGGCGACCTGCTCGACCTGTTGCAGAGGGCCGATCGTCTGCACCTCACCGTCCGTGCTCCGAACCTCGATCTCTTCCCCCTTGAAGAGGGCGAAACGGGCTCGCTGGGCATCGCGATCGTAGAAGATGCTGGCCTGCGAGTCGCGGCTCACCCGGGCCTGCGCCTGCGGCGTCGCGACGCGGCTGGCCCGCGCCGCGGTGCTCAGGTCGACGAGGCCGAATTCGACCACCGTGCTGACGCCCTCGCCGCCGCCGCGCTCCGTCGCCTTGTCGCCGCCCAGGAGGATCATGGTGTTGGGTCGCACGGTGTAGGTCGAGCCGTCGCCGAGCAGGATCTCGGCGGTGCCGTCGCTGCCGGTCTTGACCCAGTCTCCGGGATCGAGGACGCTCACCTCCCGCGCCCGCTTCCAGGCGCCGCGCTCCCCCCGCCGGTACTCGACGTTGCCGGCGACGGTCATGAAGCGGATCGAGCCTTCGCCTTTCTGCAGGATCCCCTGCAGCTGCCGGACGCTGGCGCTGCCGCGGTCGAGCGCCAGCGCGTAGTCGCCGTCGATCAAGGCCTGCCGGGCTTTGTCGAGGTTCTCCCAGGCCGCCAGGTTGTCGGCCCGCAGCAGGGCGGAGTCCTCCCGCTCCTCGATCTCCTCGATCAGCTGCTCGCCCTGCTCGACGGCGCGGACGGCGCGCATCTGAAGGTCGTACTTCTGCCACTGGCGGAGGACCAGGAACGCCACCCCGGCGAAAACCAAGAGCGCGCCGAGCACCAGCCAGCGGCGCATGGCGGCGACCGAGATGCTGTACCAGTCGCGGTAGTCGCGGCGGCTGGAAGAGGAAGGCTTGTTCACGTCTCGTCGGGACCCGTCTGAACGGTCTGCTTCGGGCGACGGCTCGGCGACGGCCGGCCGCACAGCTGGAAATGTACCACAAGACCGCTGGTTTTCGGGGCTTTGCTCGCCCGATGCGGGCGGGGCTTCGCAGCGACGGCGGGGCGAGGATGGTTGCCGCTCGCGCCGCCGCCGTTGTAGAGTCGAAGGTCCTGCGCCTGCACCACGCCGGCGCGGCGAACCTCGGCCGCTATCGCGCGGCGGCTTCCGAGCCCAGACGCTCGTCCCGCCCGCGTTCATTTCGGCGGAATTCTCACGAAGGAGCAGCAGTCATGGCGCTTCGGGCGATGCGGGAGAACATGAAGTACCTCAAGTGGGTCCTGTGGCTGGTGATCGCCGCATTCGTGGCCCTCTTCGGCAGCGACTGGAGCGGGCTCAATCCCAACGCCAACCCCCAGGTCGCCGCCATCGTCGGCGGCGAGCCGGTGAAGACCGACGAGGTGCGAATCGTCTACCGCAACCTCGACGCCTACTACCGCCAGGTGCTCGGCGAACGCTACACCGACGAGACGGCGCGCCAGCTCAACGTGATGGGCCAGGCCCTGCAGCAGACCGTCCAGCGCAAGATCCTGCAGCGCGAAGCGCACGCGCTCGGCCTCGCCGTCACCGACGCCGAGTTGCGCGAGGCGATCCTCTCCAATCCCCTGTTCCAGGACGACAGCGGCAACTTCGTCGGCGCCGAGGAGTACCAGCAGCGCCTGCGGCGGTACTACCGCACCCGAATCGAGGATTTCGAGCAGGAGCTGCGCCGGGACCTGGAGCTGCTCAAGCTCAACGACATCCTGCGCCAGACGATCTACGTGTCGGATCGGGAAATCGAGGAGATCTACCGCCGGCAGGCCGAGAAGGCCAAGATCCGCTACCTCCAGCTGCCCGCCACCAAGATCGGCGAGGTGGAGGTCACCGAGGACGAGATCGCGGCCTACTACGAGAGCCACAAGGAGGACTTCGCCCTGCCCGAGCGACGGGTGGTCGACTACATCCTGGTCGATCCCCTGAAACTGCGCGGCGAAATCGAGATCCCGGAGGACGAGCTGCGCGCCTACTACGACGACCACCAGGACGAATTCACCGCCGAAGAACAGGTCCTGGCACGTCACATCCTGCTGCGGGTGTCGCCGGAACGCAGCGCCGAGGAGGCCAAAGCCACCCTCGCCGACCTGAAGCGGCGGATCGAGAACGGCGAGGACTTCGCCCAGCTGGCACGCCAGTACTCCGAGGAGCCGGAGAGCGCCCAGCGCGGCGGCAGCCTGGGCTTCTTCGGCCGCAATGCCTGGGGGGAGGACTTCACCGAGGCCGTTTTCGGCGCCGAGGTCGGCCAGCTGGTCGGCCCGGTGGAGACCCAGTACGGCGTCCACCTGATCGAGGTCCAGGACCACCGCCCGGGGGGCCTGCGCCCCTTCGAGCAGGTCCGCGCCCAGATCGAGGCACGGCTGCTCACCGACCGCGCCAACGAGCTGGCGGAAAGCCGCGCCCGCGAGCTGGCGCAGCGCCTCGAGGGCGAAGATCTGACCGGCGAGGAAGCGTTCAAAGAAGCCGGTGCGGCGGCGGGGTACGAAGTCCGGACCAGTCCGCCGTTCGGCCGTGAGGACGCGGTCCCCGGCATCGGGCGCGGCCTCTTCCCCGAGACCGCCTTCGGCCTCCAGCCGGGGGAGGTCTCGGAGCTGATCAAGGTGCCGCGCGGCTGGGCCATCCTGCGGCTGAAAGAGATCCAGCCGCCGCGGGTGCCGCCGGTGGAGGAGGTCGCCGACCGCATCCGCCCGCGGGTGCAGCTGGAGAAGCAGAAAGCGCTGGTCCGCAGCCGTCTCGAAGAGGCCCGGGCCCGCCTCGAGGCGGGGGAGATCACCCTCGACCAGCTCGCCGCCGAGCTCGGCGTCGAGCCGCAGGAGACCCCCGAGTTTGGCGCCGGCGGCTTCATCCCCGGCCTGGGCAGCAATCCCGAGGCGGTCACCGCCGCCCTCGCCGCCGCGCCCGGCGACGTCGCCGGCCCCTTTGACACCGCTCAGGGGGCGATGGTCTTCGAGGTCGTCGAACGCAAGACCTTCGACCCGGCGGAGCTCGAGGCCCAGCGCGACGCCCTGCGCACCGCCGAGGAGCAGAAGCGTCTCGACGCCTTGCAGCGCTCGATCATCGAGCGCCGCATGCGCGAGCTCGACGTGCGCTACGTCGACCAGACCCTGCGCGATCTCGGCATCGAGGGCGATCTGGCGCAGGGGTAGGCGACGGGGAAGGCGTCGATGATCGGCCACCTGCGCGGCACGGTGCTGCGCGCCCTGCCCGAACGGGTGCTGCTGGAGGTCGGCGGCGTCGGGTACGAGCTGCACATCCCCCTCACCACCTACTACGAGCTCGAGAAGCTCGCCCCCGGCACCCCCGTCGCCCTCCACGTCCACACCCACGTGCGCGACGACGCGCTGCTGCTCTACGGCTTCTGGAGCGAGCAGGAACGGCAGCTCTTCGAGCGCCTGATCGCGGTGTCGGGCATCGGCCCGCGCCTGGCCCAGACCATCCTCTCGGGCATCCCGCCGGCGGAGCTGGGGGCGGCGATCGCCGGCGGCGACCTGGCGCGTCTGGTCGCCATCCCGGGAGTGGGCAAGAAGACCGCCGAGCGCCTGCTGCTCGAGCTGCGCGACAAGGTCGCCGAGCTGGCGGCGCCGGCCGGCGCGCCCGCCGCCCGCTCCGCCGCCGCCGACGACGTCCTCGCCGCCCTGCTCAATCTCGGCTACCGGCGGGCCCAGGCCGAGCGCGCCATCGCCCGCACCCTCGCCGACGACCCCGAGCTCGGCGTCCCCGAGCTCCTGCGCCGGAGCCTCAAACGCCTGTCGCGGGCGTGACGAGCGCCCGGCCCCAGACCGCTTCGACCGCGCTGCCGGCGGCCGATCTCCCCACCGTCCGCTAGCGGACGGTGATCCACAGCACCATCAGCGCCCACAGCAGCAGGTTGATCAGGGACGGCGGATCGGTGACCACCGTCTCGGTGGGATTGCGCGCTTCCTGGCGCTGGTAGACCAGGTAGAGGTAGCGGAAGATGCCGAAGAGGACCAGCGGCACGGTCCACACCAACCGGTCCGAGCCGAAACGCGCCACCG
Organism: Acidobacteriota bacterium; assembly: GCA_003697015.1. Classification (GTDB taxonomy): domain Bacteria; phylum Acidobacteriota; class Thermoanaerobaculia; order Multivoradales; family J023; genus J023. Next base: position 51,013 of record RFGL01000098.1, read on the forward strand.
TGGCGTCGTCGACCGCGTAGAGGGCGTAGGACACCACCGCCGAGGCGGTGACGACGTTGATCATCTGGTCGAGGAAGGCCGGGCTGTAGTGGCTCAGCACCGCCCGCTGCCCGCCGTCGTTGAGCAGCAGCTCGTGGCGGCGCTTGGAGAAGACCAGGAAGAGGGCGAGGAAGAGGGTGCAGAGGAGAAGCCAGCTGGAGACCGCGACCGGGATCGCCTGGGCACCGGCGACGACGCGGATCAGGTAGCCGCTGGCCACCGCCATGACGTCGACGATCACCAGCCGCTTGAGCCAGCGCGAGTAGAGCAGGTTGATCCCCAGATAGACCGCGACCAGAGCGAGGACGGCGTCGCCCAGCCGCCAGGCGGCGGCCAGCGCCAGGGCGCCGAGCAGACCCGCGGCGGCGGCGGCGAGCGCCGGCGGCACGACGCCGGCGGCGATCGGCCGGTGGCGTTTCAGGGGGTGGCGCCGGTCCTCTTCGCGATCGCGCAGGTCGTTCCACAGATAGACCGCGCTGGCGGCGGCGCAGAAGACGGCGAAGGCGAGGGCGGCGCGGCCGAGGGCGGCGACGTCGGCGAGACGCTGGGCGAAAACCACCGGCGCCAGCACGAAGACGTTCTTGATCCACTGCACCGGTCGCAGAGCGCGGATGAAGGCGGCGAGCATCGGGGCGTAGTATAGGCGCCGCGATCGCTGCTCATGAAACGCTTCGTCCTCCTCTACGTCGCCCCCGTCCTCCTCCTCCTGGGGGTGGTGGTGCTGCCCCTCGCTCTCGGCCAGCGGACCCTCTTCCTGCGCGACGTCTCGAACGCCCACTACCAGATGAAGCACGCCCAGGCGCTCGTCATGCGCGCCGGCCACCTGCCCCTGGTCGACCCCTACCGCGGCTACCGGCCGCTGCTGGGAAACCTCAACGCCGTGCCCCTCTACCCCGACAACCTGCTCTACCTCGTCGCCTCCCCCCGTTGGGCACTCAACGCCCACTTCTGGCTCCACCTGCTGCTCGCCCCCTTCGCCATGGCGTGGCTCGCCCGGGCCTGGGGGTTGGGACGCGAGGCGACGTGGGCGGCGGGGACGTGCTACGCCACCAGCGGCTTCTTCCTCTCCCAGCTCAATCTCTACAACCTCATCGCCGGGGCGGCGCTGATCCCCGCCTTCGCCGCTGCCCTGATCCGTGCCTGGCCGGCGGCGGACGGGCGGCGAACGACCTGGCGGCTGGCGGCACCGGCCCTGACCTGGACCCTGCTGCTCCTGGCCGGGGATCCGCTGAGCGCGGCTCTCGGCCTGGCCCTGGGTGTGAGCGCGGCGGCCGCGCGTCACGGCTGGCGGCCGCCGGCCGCGGGCAGCCTGGCCGCCGCTCTCGCTTGCGGCACGGTCGTCGCCGCACCGCAGCTGGTGGCCACGTGGCAGATCCTGCCGGCGTCCTATCGCGGCTTTTGGGGGTACTCGGCGGCCAGCGTCCTGGCCCAGAGCTGGGACCCCCGCACCGCCCTCGAGTGGCTCGTACCGTTCGTCTACGGCCGCCCCAATCTGGCCTTCTGGGGACAGGAATTCTACGGCGGCAACGAGCCCCTCTACCTGACCCTCTACCCCGGCCTGCTCGCCCTGGTGCTGGTGATCACCGCCGGCCGGCCGCGGCACGACGCCGGCCTGTGGGCCTGGGGGGCGGTGGCGGTCGGCCTGTTCCTCGCTCTCGGCGGCTTCAACCCGCTGGTCCGCGCCCTGGCGGCGGCTCCCGGAGGCGGTCTGTTGCGCTATCCGATCAAGGTCTGGCCGCTGGTGGCGGTGGGGGCATCGCTGCTCTGCGGCCTGGGCTGGCAGCGCTTCATCCTCGACGACGACGGCCGCCGGAGGCTGTTCCGCGTCGCCGGTGCACTCGCTTTGCTCTACGGCGCCGGGCTGGTGCTCCTCACTCACCCCCCGGCGGCTCTGGTGGCGCGCTGGCGCGCCCATCTCCCGCCGCCGATGCTGGCCGAGGAACCGGTGCGGTGGGCCGCCCTCTGCCTCCTCGACCTGGTGCTGGCGATCCTGGTCCTCGCCCTGGCCTGGACGGCGCGGCGGCGAGCCGGCGCCGCCCCGGCTCTGCTCGCCCTGCACGCGGCGTCGCAGCTTTTTCTGCTGCAGCCCGCCCGCGCCACCGACGACGTCGCCCCCTATCGCACGCCGCCCGCTCAGCTGCTCGAGGTGGTGCCGCCGGAGGCGCTGGTCGTCCACGGCCGGGTCGGCGACCTCTTCGGCCCCGAACGGGCGTCGCCGCGGCCGTATTTCCCCGACGCCGACGCCCGCTGGGCCGAGCGCCTGCGCTTCGCCGAGCTCTTCCCCCAGGCCGGGGTGACCTGGGGCCGGCGCTACGACTTCGACCGCTCCCCCGAGGGCCTCGACCCGTTCTTGAGCATCGCCGTCGGCCAGGCGATCAAGACGATGAGCGACCACCAGCGGCTGCGGGTGCTGGCCGCCTCCGGCGTCGACACCCTGATCCTCGACCGCCCGCTCGACGAGGACGCGCGCAGCAAGGCTTCCCTGCGCCTGCGCCGCCCCAGCGTCGGCCGCGACCTGTGGGTCTACCACCTCTTCGACGCCGCCCCGCCGATCGCCCTGGCGAGCCAGGTGCGCACCGTCGCCGACGAACGCCAGGCCCTGTCGCGAGTGCTCGAGCCGGACTTCGACCCGTCGCGGATGGTGGTGCTGCCGGGCGGCGGCCCCGACCGCCGCCCGGCGCCCGGCGAGCTGACGGTGCTCGCCAGCGGCCCCGACGGCGTCGTCGCCGAGGTCAGCTCCCCCGAAGGCGCGGTGCTGGTCGTCCAGCGCGCCTACCTGCCGATCTACCGCGCCACCATCGACCGGCGGCCGGCGCCGGTGCTCCCCGCCAATGCCCACCGCCTCGCCGTCGAGATCCCCCCCGGCCACCACCGCGTCCACCTCGCCGCCGACCGCCGCCCCTTCCACGCCGCCTGCCTCGCCGCCGCCCTCGCCTTCGGCGCCCTCCTCGTCCTCGCCGTCAAAGGGACCAGAACGGACGCTACCGTCGCCCGCCAGCCTGTGCTATAGTCCAGATGCCAGCCCGGATCGCAGAGAACAAAAGGAGCGATCCGAGCGTAGTCATGGAGGAAGGAGGAACGCCATGACCTTCAGCAAGACCCACGTCGGCTGACTGCCCTCTGCCGCTACCCTGACCCTAGCAGGGGGCGTTCCACAGCTTCGCCCGCCGCAACCGCTTGAGATCCGGATCGCCCTCGGCCATCTGCCAGAAGTTTCCGTAGGCCCGGATCCCGCAGAGTAGCTCTTTGGCCTCCTTCAAGTTTGCCCTCCCGCCTTTTTTCGACAGCACGCAGGCCAGGTTGTAGCGGATCAGGTGACGCGGTTCGCCGCCCGACGTCGCGACGTCCTGCTCGTCGAGCACGATCGCCTTGCGGTACTCCGAGAGCGCCTCCTCCAGCTGCCCTCTCTCGTCATAAATCCAGGCGCGGTAGTGCGGGCCGTCGGCCCGTCGCTCAAGGCCGAGCCTCTCGGCTTCTTCGAGCTCTTCTAGAGCCTCATCGAGCATCTGCTCTTTCTTGTCTCCGGCTGGCAGACTGAAGCTCCAGGCGCACAACGTCTTGACCAGGTCCAGCCTCGCGTTACTGCTCCCTGGATCTAAGACGATGGCTCGTCGATCGCGAGCACAGGCCCGCACATGCTGCTTCGTCGCGCGCCAATACCGCGCCAGGTCAACCAGTTGCTTCGCCCTTTGTTTGGGGTCTGACGGCACATTGAGCCGATCCGCCACCATCAGGAAGGTGTCGTAGTCCTGCCAGGCCTGGGCTTCGTCGTCCGGTACCTCCAACGCCTGGCCGGCGAGAAAGTGCTGATCCAGGCGGCGAAGAAGTGGCGAGGCTTCCTCTTCGATCTCGCGCCATGCGTTTTCGGCGCCCTCGCGCATCTCGCGGATCGGCTTGAGGGCCTCGTCGGCGAGCTGCTGGGCTTTCTTCGCGTCCGCAACCGCGTCCTCCGCAACGGCCGCCGCGACCCCGACGCTCTTGCTGACTTTGGCGATCTGCTCCTCAGCGTCCCTGCCGATCTTGTCGACCCGACGGACGCTGAAGAAGCCCCAGGCGATGATCGCGGTGAGCAGCAGGGCGAAGACGCCGAGGCTTACTTGCAGGATGGTGCCGAGGGTGGA
>RFGL01000099.1 GCA_003697015.1 Acidobacteriota bacterium
ACGGCCGAGCCGCCACCGCAGACGACCCTGGCCGAGGCCTCAACCGCGGAGACCGCGGCGGAGAGCCCGGGCCCGGCGACCGGGGCCGAATCCTCAACCCCGGAGAACGTGGCCGGAACTTCGCCGCCGGTGATCCTCGCCGAGACCCCCAGTCCGAGGCCCGGGGCCGGGGCATCGCCGCCGGCTCCGCCGGCCGATTCCCACGCCCCCGCCCCGGCGCCGCCGGCGACCGCCGGCGCGGTCGCTTCGGCGGCGCCGTCCCAACCGATGATCATCAAGCTGGTTTCCGACGATCCCGACCTGGTCATCTACTGGCTGGTCGGGGACGAGGACGCCAGCGAGGAGACCACCGATGCCTGAGAACCGTACCCCCAAGCTCCGCGGCCTCGCCGCCCTGCTCGTCGCCGGCCTGCTGCTCGCCGCCGCCGGCGGCGCCCAGGACGAGGCCCCTCCGCCCCAAGAACCGGACCAGACCGTGGTCAAGGCCACCGCCTACGTCGATCCCATGTCGCTCATCCCGGTGCTCGGCATGTTGCCGGTGCGGGCGCGCTACCACGACGACGCCGGCGCCCTGGTGCTGCGCGGCCAGCCGGACGAGGTGGCGGCGGCGCTCAAGCTGATCGAGGCCCTCGACCAGCCGCCCAAGCCGCGCCCGCGCATCGGCCTCACGGTTCACGTGCTGGCGGCGTCGAAGAAGGCCGGCAGCGACGAGGTGCCCGCCGCCCTCGCACCGGTCGCCCGCCAGCTGCGCCAGATTTTCAGCTTCGGCGTCGTCGAGCTGCTCGACACGGTCTATCTCCAGACCAGCCGCGACGCCGAGGGCGGCATCAGCGGCGGCCTGCCCTTCGACGACGACGGCGGCGGCGTGGCGATGGGCTACGCCCTGCAATTCGACAAGGCCAGCCTGGTGCAGGAAGGGGAGGAGCAGGTGGTGCGCCTGCAGAACTTCCACTTCCGCTACGGGCCGATGTCGGAGGGCGTCGACCTGGTCGGCCTGCGCACCGACGTCGAGATCAAGCAGGGCCAGAAGGCGGTGATCGGCAAAGCCACCCCCGCCGGCACCGAGCGCACCCTGATCCTGGTCCTCGAAGCCGACGTCGACGCCGGCGCCGACGGCGGCCAGTAGCCCCCGCCCCTCAACCGCCGGCGTCGAGGTAGCGGCGCAGGTAGCGGCCGGTGTGGGAGCGCTCGCAGGCGGCGAGGGCTTCGGGGGTGCCGCAGGCGACGACCTCGCCGCCGGCGTGACCGCCTTCGGGGCCGAGGTCGATGACGTGGTCGGCGCATTTGACGACGTCGAGGTGGTGCTCGATCACCAGCACCGTATGGCCGGCGTCGACCAGGCGGTTCAGGCAGTCGAGGAGGCGGGCGACGTCGGCCAGGTGGAGGCCGGTGGTGGGCTCGTCGAGGACGTAGAGGGTGTGGCCGCGGCGGCCGAGCTTGGCCAGCTCGGCGGCGAGCTTGATGCGCTGCGCTTCACCGCCGGAGAGGGTGGTCGACGACTGGCCGAGGGTGAGGTAGCCGAGGCCGAGCTCGGCGAGGACGGCGATTTTCTTGCGGATCGGCGCTACCTCGGCGAAGAAGCCCACCCCGTCCTCGATCGACATGCCCAGCACCTCGGCGATCGACTTGCCGCGGTAGGTGATCTAAGTCTAGGGTGCCGAGGCCGAGGCAGGTGCGGCAGGCGCTTTCGGGGTTGTTGAAGGCGTAGAAGTCGGGGCTGGGGGCGCCGGCGACCAGGCGGTGCTCGGGGCAGCCGAAGCGGCGGTGGAAGCCCTTCCCCGCCCGCCCGCGGACGTGGACCTCGAGATAGGGATCCCCCAGGCGCAGGGCGTTCCGGACGCTGGTCAGGAGCTCCTTCTCGTGCCCGGGGACCGGGCGCAGGCGGTCGACCACCACCGCCATGCGGTGCTCCTCACGCTCGTCCAGCTCGTGCTCCTGCGCCAGGTCGAGGGGCTCGCCGTCGACCACCAGATGGCGATGGCCCTGCTGGCGGATCTCGGTGAAGAGAAAGGCCAGGTCCTCGCCGTAGAGCGGGAAGACCGGCGCCCGCAGCTCGACCTCGGTGCCGGCGGCGAGCCCCAGCAGGTGGTCGAGGATCTGGCCCGGGGACAGGCTGGGGATCGCCGCCCCGCAGTACGGGCAGTGGGCCTGGGCGACGGTGGCGAAGAGCAGATTCAGGTAATTGCCGACGTCGGTCATGGTGCCGACGGTCGAGCGCGGGTTGGCGCCGATCGTTTTCTGCTCGATCGAGATCACCGGCGACAGGCCGTAGACGAAGTCGACCTCCGGCTTCGTCACCTGGCCGATGAAACGCCGGGCGAAGGACGACAGGGACTCGAGATAGCGCCGCTGGCCCTCGGCGTAGAGGGTGTCGAAGGCGAGGGACGACTTGCCCGATCCCGACACCCCGGTCACCACCACCAGCCGGTCGCGCGGCAGCTCGAGGGAGACGTCGCGCAGGTTGTGCACCCGGGCTCCCTGAATGGCGATGGTGGTGCGCTTCTCGGCGCGTGGCGGTCTCGGCATCGGCGGGCTGAAGCGGCAGGGCGTCCGGGTCGTCGGCTCCCAGCATGGTAGCGCAGGATCCACCGCCGTCCCAACGCCCTCAACCGCCCTGCCCGGCCTGCGGCCGGGCGCCGGCGGGATGGCCCTCGGCCGGCGCCCTCATCCCGCGGCGACGAAGAAACCCGCCTCGATCCAGCGCCGGCGGATGCCGCCGGGCGCGGACCAGGAGCGTTCGACCTCATCGTGGGGCGTCGACGTCTGCCGCGCCACCCTGGCGAGGGCTTCGCCGACGCTCTCGCCCTTGCGGAGCGCCGCAAGAAAAAGGTAGTGAGCCGGCGTCAGGGGGAAGACGCGGGTACGGTAATCCTTTCGTACGAGGGCGACGAGGGATCGCCGACAGGGCGGCAACGGCGGATCGTCGCCCTGCCGCACCCGGAGGTAGTAGGTCTCCACCGGGAAGCGGTACTCGCCCAGGGCAAAGCACGGCTGCAGCCGCAAGCGGCCGTCGGCATCCGCCGCCGTCGCGAAGGGTTTGCCTTCGTTGCCCGGCGCATCGAACATCACGAAAAGCCGGCGCTCGAAGCGCGCCAGGTCGACCATGAAGTCGATCCACGGTTCGCGATCCCCCACCGCCTTCTCCGCATCCGGCCGCGTCTCCTCCAGGTAGGCGGGAAAGCGGCGCCCGAGGTCGTAGAGGGTGTAGCGCTCCGGCGGCCGCGCCTCGAGGTACTGGCGCGCGAAGTCCCGGAAGAGCTCGTCTCCCAGCGCATGACGAAGCGCCGGGAACTGCTCCTCCATGCACTTCAAGAGGCGCAGATAGTAGCCGCGCTGATAGATCGCCAGCCGCTGCGCCGGGCTCAGCTGCGGCGAGGGCTCGATGATCCGGGCGGCCTCCTCGCCGGTGCGCCGCTGCGGGCGGATCAAGGCACTCTGCATCCACGCCTCGAGGGCGTCGAGCGGCGGCGGATCGCTCACCGTTCCTCCGGCACCGTGCTCGCCATCACCTCGGGAAGGAGGAAGTCCACCGGATTGGAGATCGATTCCTCCCCCGCGCCGTCCTCCGCGCCGCTCTCCGCCGGCGCGAAGTGATCGGCCATGTAGCGCTTCGCCTTGAGCAACTCCCGGTGACAGACCTCGAACGACGGGATGTTGCCGTCCCACTCGAGCAGCGTCGACGCGCCGCCGGTGCGCTTCCACGCCAGGCGGTAGAGCTCCCAGACCTCCGGCAGCACCGGCCGATCGTGGGTGTCGATGATGTGCGTACCGCAGTGCTGGTGACCCGCCAGGTGCATCTGCACCACCCGCTCGCAGGGAAAGGATTCGACGTACGCCACCGGATCCAACGCCGCATTGAAACAGGTGACGTAGACGTTGTTGACGTCGAGCAGCAGGCCGCAGCCGGTGTCGCAGGCGAGCTGGCGGAGAAAGTCCGGCTCGGCGAGGGTCGAGTGGTTGAAGGTGAGGTAGGTGCTGGGATTCTCGAGGATCAACGGCCGCTCGAGAACGTCCTGCACCTGCCGCACCCGCCCGGCGACGTGGCGCAAGGTCTCCTCGTTCAAGGGCAGCGGCAGGAGGTCGTGGGAATTGAGCCCCAGCACCCCGGTCCAGCACAGGTGGTCGCTCACCCACGCCGCCTGCACCTCGGCCGCCAGGGCCTTGAGCTTGCGGAGATAGTCGAAATCGAGCGGATCCGTGCTGCCGATGGAGAGCGACACCCCGTGCAGCACCACCGGGTAGCGCTCCGCCACCCGGCGGATGACGTCGCGGGGGCGACCGCCGGAGTCCATGAAGTTCTCCGAGATCGCTTCGAACCAGTCGACCTCCGGCCAGGTGGCGAGGATGTGATCGAAATGAACGTTGCGCAGGCCGAGGCCGAGGCCGAGTCGCGGCAGCTCCGCCACCGGGTCGCAGGTGGAATCGGCAGGCATGAGGATCCCCCCCGCTCAGACGCACCCGCCGGCGCCGCTCAGCCCGCTGGCGCCGCACGCCGTCATGTGCGTGCGCTCCTCGTTGTCGTCCGAGATCCACAGGTAGGGCGGCCCGACGTCGGCGAAGGGGGCCGGCACCGGGCCGAGCTTCTGCGGCGCCTCGGGGATTTTCTTGCGCAGCTCGGGCCAATTCTCCTCGAACACGGCTCGGGCTCGCTTCCACACGCTCTTCCTCTTATTCGGGCCGTTGGTGCTGAAGCGCTCCGCATTGATCGGCGTGGCGCAGCTGCCGAGGGACTTGCACTCGTTGACGCCGGGCCGGGCCTGATCTTCGGCCGTGCCGTAGAGACCGCACCCCCCCTGATTGCGGCATTCGTTCATCGCCAGGCAGGTATGGTCGGCAGCCGTCGAGCAGTAGCCCTGCCCGGCACATTCGTTGACCACGTAGGTGCCGGGGCGACCGGGATCCTCGTGCCCCTTGGTGCCGAAGCGATCCGACGCCCGGCAGCTGTTGAGCCCCATGCAGGCATGAAGCGGCAACCCCTCGGGCTGCGGCCCGATCTCGGTCGGCCACGGCGGAGCGTCCTTGTAGGGGTAGGGCACCGGCACCGGCTGGCCGGGTTGAGGGCCGCTCTGCCAGTACCCGCTGACGTCCGGCAACCGGTTCTTGATCATGTCGACGTAGTACTCGAGGTCCTGATAGTAGGGCTCAGCCGAGACCGCGTCGGCCAGCTGCACGAGACCGGCGTGGGCCTCCTGCCGCGTTCCGAGGTCGAGATTCTCGAACGTCGGGGCGACGGCGTGGCCGTCGTCGAGCGTGTAGAGGCGCATCTTCTGGATGAGCTTGTCCAGGATCCAGATCATCGAGAAGTGCATGCCTTGGTTGAAGAAGAGCTTCTGTCCGCCCTTCTCGGGCCCGGCGTCTCCGACCTTGAACACCGTCTCGGTCATGATCAGCATGTACTGGTAGACGCCGTTGATCAGGTCGGACAAGGGGCGATAATTCACCCGGCTTCCCGGGGACTTGTCGTAGTACTCCGCGTAGCTCTTCGAGGTGGGATTGTCCGGGAAGTTGACGATCACCTCGGCGAGCTCGGCGGCGGTGACCGCCGGCTTGATCGGGGCAGGGGGCTTGGGCAAAGGCGGCAGCTTCTCGACGTGGTGAGGGTACTGCTCGAGCTGCGCTTGCAGCTTCAGAAACTTGTAGTAATGGGAATCTTCGGCATGGGACGGATCGTCGGTCGGCCGGTGCGCGAAGCCTTCGCCCTGGTCGCAGATCGTGTCGATCGCCTCCAGCGCTTGACGCCGGGAGGATACCGTGATCAGCGGGCTGGGTCCGGTATGGCTGTCGGGGGCATTTGAGAAGCGTGCGACGTCGGCGGCGTTCGGCCGCCGGCCGCGGCGGCCGGGGATGCCCCAGGGGTCGAAGCGTTCCTTGGGGTGAGCCGTGTCGACGTTGTTGGGCGAGTAGTTGTAGGGCTGGATCTGGTAGCGCTCCGCTCCCCGGCCGCGTACCTGGAAATCTTCGTCCCGCACCTGGGGGCACTTGATCAGGCAGCGAACGTAGGAATAAAACTGACCGATGGTATTCCAATTGCGGTCCTCGGGCCAGGCGTCGACCGACTCCGGGTATTCGATCTGGAGGAAATGCCACAGCTGCTCGTAGGTGAGCTTGGCGAGGGGGATCCGCACCCGGGTGCCGCCGTGGGGACCCGGCGGCCCGACCGGATTGTGGTAGGGCAGGGGGGTGGGATAGGAGGCCGGCGACTTGCCGTACAGTTGCGGGTCGACGCCCAAGGAATGGAGGATGTTGCAGGCCAGGGACATGTGCAGCATCTCCTCCACCGCAACGCTCATGATCACCCCGCCGGCCTTGTTGGCGAAGAGATCACAGGGGCGGACGTTCTCGCCCGAGCGCTCGGCCCGCTGGATCGAGTAGTAGGTGTAGAGATAGATCGGGATGGTGGCGAGCTCGATCCAGGCCGCGGTCTGGAGATCTTCTTTCAAGCGCTGCAAGATCGCGGGCCGAGGCAGACGGGAGAGCTTCTCGATCATTTCCTCTTCGCGCGGCGTCAGGGGGGAGAGGGGGTCGGCATGGCTCATGGGTCGATCTCCACGGTTGAACGGGCAGAGGAAGCCTTCGACGCCATCGCAGGGGGATCGCGCGCGGCCATCTGTACGGAAAACCTGAACGGAGCTTAGCATGCGCGGCCGGCGCCGGCAAGAAAAAGACCAAAGAAAAACGTACCGCGTTAGAGCGGCAGGGCGTCCGGGTCGTCGGCGTCGGGGTGGTAGAGGAAGGCGAGCTCGTCGAAGGTGGCGCGGCTGGTCCGGGTCAGGCGGAGGGGGGCGGAGGCCTTGACCAAGACGCCTTTTTCGGCCAGCCATTCGCAGGCGGTGACCACCCCGCCGATGCCCAGACGGCGCTCGAAATGGCTCTCGAGCTCGGTGGCGGAGCAGACGGTACGACGCTCGGCGAGGTAGTCGAGGAGGGGGGCGAAGACCTCGGGGATGCCGGCGCTCAGGTAGGCGTCGGCGGCGGCGAGGGCACGCTCCAGGCGCCGGCGGGTCTTCGGCCGGTCGATGAGCTGGAGGTAGATCGGGCCGAAGAAGTCGGGGTTGAGCTCCACCGCCCGCTGCAGCACCTCGCGATCCGCCACCTCCCCGTGGCGGTAGACCTCGATCTGCGCCAGACCGGCGTAGGCGCGGCTCAGCCAGAGGAAGGCGTAGCGCGGGTCGTCCTTGACGCGGCAGTACTTCTCCGCCTTGTCGAGGGGCGGGACGGCACTGACCGCGGCCTGGAAGAGTTGCAGGGCGCGATCGCGCGAGCCGAGGCGCTCGACGTCGTGCCACAGGCTGCGCAGGGAGTCGTCGCGGCTGTAGACCAGGCGGCTGCGGGCGAAGGAGGAGTGGATGGGCGAGCTCTGCAGGGAGCCCTCGATCAACTGTTTGAAGTGGCTGCGGGTGAGGACGAAGGCGTGGACGTTGACCTCTTCTTCGACCAGCGCCAGGGAGCGGACGAAGCGCTTGGCCCCGGGCAGGGGTTTGTGCTCGCGGGTGATGATCATCAGATCGACGTCCGAGCGTTGCCACACCGTGTCGTAGGCCAGGCTGCCGAAGAGCACCACCGCCAGCACGTTGACGTCCTCTTCGGCGCGCGCCACCAGGCGCGCCACGGCGCGCTCGTAGCGCGCGGCGAGCTCGGGATCGGAGGCGCGGGCGCCGGCGTCGCTGGCCATGGCGGGGATGGTATCGCGCCACGCGGCTAGAAGCGCCGCAGGAGAGCGGCGATCTCCGCCCGCAGCTCGGCCGGCGGTGCGATGCGGTGGTCGAGGAAGACGGCGAAGATCACCGGCTCCTCGGAGCGCGGATGGAGGTAGCCGGCGAGGGCCTGGGCGTGGCGTCGGGTGCCGCTCTTGGCGGCGACGTCGGGCAGCGGCCCCCAGGCCTCGAGGCTGCCCCGTCCCGGCCGCGCCAGGGCCTCCACCAGCACCCGGCGCCAGGGTTGATCCCAGGCCCAGGCGAGGACCGCCACCACCGCCTCGGGGGAGACCAGGTCGTCCGCCGACAGCCCCGAGCCGTCGTCGAGGAAGAAGGCCCCGCGGTCGACGCCGGCGGTGGACTCGAGGAAGTCGTCGAGCAGCTCGAGGGCGGCGTCGTAGCGCCCCTCGCCGGTGACGGCGAAGGCGAGCTGGCGCAGCAGCATCTCGGCGTACCAGTTGTGGCTGTCCCCCAGGATCGGCGGCAGCCAGTCGGCCAGGGGCGGCGAGTCGAGGCGGGCGAGGACGACGTCCGCCGCCGCCGGCTGATGGGAGAGGCGGATCCGGCCGTTGATCTCGACCCCCGCCTGCGCCAGCAGCGCCCGCAGGGTCTCGGCCGCCTGGCGCTCCGGCGCCGGCTGGGCGATCCATACCCGGTAAGGGGGCTCGCTGATCGGGTACTCGCCGGTGATCAGCACGGCGCCGCGGTCGGGCAGGGGGCGGAAGTCGAGGGTGCCCTTGTCGTGGCGCTCGCGGCCGGCGGTGTAGGCGCGGTTGTCGAGCCGCGGCAGCCCCGGCCCCTCCCCCAC
>RFGL01000100.1 GCA_003697015.1 Acidobacteriota bacterium
ACCCCCCCAGGATCTTCGCCGGGGTCCCAGCTTGGCCCAAAAAAAAGGCTGGCACCTTCGTCGGCATCCGAAGACGGGCCGAAAAAAGGCTGGCACCTGTGTAGGGCACCTGTGTAGGGCGTGGGGCACCTGCGAGGGCGCACTTGCTCGGGGCGAAAAAAGGCTGGCACCTTCGTCGTGGAAGCGGCGCACGCTGGGAGCTGTGCGGAGGCCGCCCGGCGACGGGCGGTCCTCCCGCGACGCCAACCGGAATCCAGCCGCGGAGGAAGGAAGGCGGAAGCTAGCTGCTCAGAGACCAGCCGCTCTTGAGGCACTCCGGGACGCCGACGCCGCGCAGCCAGCTGCCGAGGACGGTGACGCCGGGATGGTCGGCTTCGAGGCGGGAGATGGTTTTTCGTACCCGTTCGAGGACGGCCGTGGGCTGGGGGATTCCCGGGTGCCAGGGTTTTGTCACGCTGACGCGGGGAGGGGCGCTGACGCCGAGCAGCTCGGCGAGCTCGTCGCACACCAGGGCGACGAGGCGATCGGCGTCCAGCTCGACGGGCTGAGGGCGTCGTCTGCCGCCGACCATCACCGTCAGGGCGACGGCGCCGTCGGGGGCGGCGTCGGGAAAAAGGGTGGCACTGAAGAGGCAGCCGAGGATGGCACGGCCGGCGGCGTGGGGGGCGAGGCAGCCGAAACCGTCGAGGGGGTGAGCGACCGCGTCGCGGTCGAAGCCCAGGCCCACCACCGCCACCGGAGCGTGCGGGATGGCGCCCAGGACGCCGACGTCGCCGAGCGGGCTCAGGACCTCTCGCGCCGCCGTGACCGGCAAGGCGACGACCACCCGGCCGGCGGTTCGCTCGAAGGGCTCGCCCCCGGCCTCACCGACGGCGCGGTAGTCGCCGCCGCGGCGTTCGAGAGCGCGGACCTTGACCCCGTAGTGCACCGTCAGACCCTCCGCGAGGCACGCCGCCAGCCGTTCCAGACCGCCGTCGAAGCCGAGCAGAGCGGGCGGCCGCGCCCCCTCCGCAGCCCGGGCGCGCAGGCCCTTGAGGAGGCTCCCGTACTCGGCCTCGAGGGCATAGAGACGCGGGAAGGCATAGCCCACCGCCAGCTCGGCCGGATCGCCGGCGTAGACCCCGAGCGCCAGGGCGTCGCCGATGCGCACCAGGGCCTCCTGCCCCAGCCGCCGGCGTAGGAAGTCGGCGACGGACTCGGTGGGGCCCGGGCCGCGCCGCCGCCAGGGCTCGGTCACCAGGCGCAGCTTGCCGCGCCAGGAGAGCAGAGGGGTGGTGAGGATCCCCGGCGGTCCGGCCGGCATCGCGACGAGCCTGCCGCGGTCGACGAGGAAGCGTTTCTTCGCCGCCGGCGACGCCGGCCGCAGCCCGCCGTCGCAGCCGGCATCGCGGCACACCTCGATCAGCTCGGGGTTTTGCTGGACGGCGTTGGGACCGAGCTCGAAGCGGAAGCCGTCGCGGGTGACGGTGCGCATGACGCCGCCGGCGCGGTCCGCCGCTTCCAGCACCTCGACCTCGTAGCCCAGGCGGCGCAGGCGACGGGCGGCGGCGAGGCCGCTCGCTCCCGCCCCCAGCACCAGCGCCCGGCCCTCAGCTCCGGGCATGGACGCTGCTCTCCACGCGGCGGCCGTGGGCCTTGGCCGCGGCGACGAAGGCGCGGGCGTTGGCCACCGGCGTCGACGGCAGGATGCCGTGGCCGAGGTTGACCACGTGAGGGCCGCCGGCGCCGTCGGCGATCAGCCGCCGGACGGCGGCGTCGATCCGTTCCGGGGTGGTGAGGAGGGCCGTCGGATCGAGGTTGCCCTGCAGCGCGAAGCGCCGGCCGGTGATCCGCCGCACCCGGTCGAGGGGCAGCCGCCAGTCGACCGACAGGACGTCGACCGGCAGCTCGGCCAAGGTCTCGAGCAGATGGGCGGTGCCGTTGCTGTAGTAGATCAGCGGCACCGCGCCGCCCACGCCGTCGATCACCGCCAGCAGGGAGGGCAGGGCGACGTCGCGAAAGCGCTGCGGGTCGAGCAGGCCGCCCCAGGTATCGAAGAGCTGGATGGCCTGAGCCCCGGCATCGATCTGGCCGCGCAGGTAGTCGACCGTCACCTCGGCCAGCCGCGCCAGCAGGGCGCGCAGCCCGGCGGCGTCGCGATGGCTCCAGGCCAGCAGGTGGGGGAAGTGCTTCGAGCCCCGGCCCTCGACCAGGTAGGCGGCGAGGGTCCAGGGGGTGCCGGCGAAGCCGATCAGGGGCACCCGACCGGCGAGCTCGCGCCGCACCAGACGCAGGGCCTCGAAGACGTAGCCCAGGCTGGACTCGACGTCCGGCCGGCGCAGGCGGCCGGCGTCCTCGCTGCTGCGCACCGGCTGCGGGAAGACCGGTCCGTCGCCCTTGACGAAGCGCAGCTCGGCGCCCATCGCTTCGAGCGGCAGCAGGATGTCGGCGAAGATGATCGCCGCGTCGACGCCGACGAGCTCCACCGGTTGGAGGGTCACCTCCGCCGCCAGGGACGGCGTCTTGCACAGGGTCAAGAAATCGTGCCGGCGGCGCAGGGCGCGGTATTCGGGCAGGTAACGGCCGGCCTGACGCATCATCCACACCGGCAGGCGCTCGACGGGTCGGCCGCGGCAGGCGCGGAGGAAGAGGTCGTTGCCCACGGCCGGCAGGATAGCAGAGCGGCGGAGCGGGCCACCACCACGCTACCGGCGGCTCCCCCCTGCGGTATGATCGACTCCTCATGCACCGGCTGGTGGCATACGTTCCCAACGGCGTCCAGCGCTTCGTCATCGACCGCAGCGACATGCTGATCGGCAGCGGCGACGCCTGCGACATCCGCCTGCCCTTCGCCGGCGTCGGGCCGCAGCACGCGCGGCTCAGGACCGACGGCGACAGCCTGCGGATCGAGGATCTGGGGAGCCGCAAGGGGCTGTTGATCAACGGCGAGCGGGCCAAGGCCGCCGCCCTCCAGGTGCTGGACGAGATCCGCCTCGGCTCCATCGCCCTGCTGGTGGAGGACGTGGTGCCGGAGGACGGGGACGAGACCCCGCCGCCGGTCGACGAAGGGCCGCCGCCGGCGCCGACCATCACCCCGGCACGGTTCCTCGAGCACCTCGCCGGCCTGTCGCATTGGGTGCGCTCCGATTCGGCTTCCAGCCGCACGCTGGAGTCGCTGACGACGGAGTTGTTGAACGACTTCGGCGGCGGCGTGATGTTCCTTTTCCAAGGCGAGGTCGAGCAGCAGAACATCAAGTTCGTAATCGCCACCGAGGCGCGCTGGCTGGTCAGCGGCGAGGAGCTCCTGTCGCAGGTGCGTCCCGCCCTGGCCACCACCTCCGAGGTGGGGGAAGCGTCGGCCCTCGAAGGCACCCTCGACCAGCGTCCGGCGTGGATCGCCTTCCAGGCCTTCCGCGCCCTCGAGCGACCGTACCTGCTGATCATCGCGCTGCCCAACTTCACGCCCTCCGGCTGGTCGCCCCTGGCCGCCCTGACCACCCTCGGCGATCTGCTGATCCTCGGCCTGGTGCACCACGTCGGCCAGTACCAGCCGATCCTTTTCAGCCTCTCCGAGCAGGCCGACCTGACCCTGGCGCCGGGGTTGGTGGTGGGCGAGTCGAAGTCGATGAAACGGGTGCTCGAGCAGCTGCGCGCGGCGGTCGATCCGCCGGTGCCGGTGCTGTTGCGGGGAGCGCCGGGGGTGTCGAAGGAGCTGCTGGCGCGTTCCATCCACCTCTCCGGGCCGCGGCGGGACCGCCCGTTCGAGGTCGCCAGTTGCAGCGGTGCCAGCCCCCAGCAGCTGGCGGCCGACCTCTTCGGCGCCGAGATCGACGGCCGCCACGGCAAGGTGGTGCGGGAGGGCAAGCTCGAGGTTGCCGACGGGGGCACCCTTTTTCTCGAGGACGTCGAGGAGCTGCCCCTCGAGCTGCAGAGCCAGCTGGTGCGCTTCCTGCGCTCGCAGCAGGTGTTGCCCCAGGGCAGCCTGATCCCGCGGCGGGTCGACGTACGGCTGATCGCCGCCTCCACCGCGCCCCTCGAGACCTACGCCGCCCGCGATCAGATGCGCATCGACCTGGTCCACCTCCTGTCGCGCTTCGCCATCGACGTGCCCGCCCTGCGCGATCGTCGCGAGGATCTGCCGCTGCTGATCCAGGCGAGCGTCAACCGCTGCTGTCACGAGACCGGCAAGCGGGTGCAGGGCATCACCGTCAAGGCCCTCGAGGCACTGGCGGTGTACGACTACCCGGGCAATCTGCCGGAGCTCGAGAACATCGTCCGCCGCCTGGTCTACCTCTGCCCCCAGGGCAAGCCGATCGACGAATCGATGCTGCCCGGGGAGGTGCGCCAGGCCACGGTCCAGGGCCTGCGTCCCGACGTCAGCGGCGACCTCAATCTCGAACGCCTGGTCGAGGCCTGCGAGCGGGCGGCGATCCGCGAGGCCTTGCACCGCAGTGCCGGCAACAAGTCCGAGGCCGCGCGCCAGCTCGGCCTGTCGCGCAACGGCCTGGCGATGAAGATCAAACGCCTGGGGCTCAAGACCTGAGCCCGCCGGGCGAGGAGTCCATCGATGACCACGACCCGCGATCACGCCGTCGCGCCCCCCTCCCCCCCGCGGCGCATCACCGCCCCCCGCGGCACCGAGCTGCGCTGCCGCGGCTGGCAGCAGGAGGCGGCCTTGCGCATGTTGATGAACAATCTCGATCCGGAGGTGGCGGAACGCCCGGAGGAGCTGGTGGTGTACGGCGGCACCGGCCGGGCGGCGCGGTCGTGGGAGGCCTTCGACGCCATCGTCGCCAGCCTCGAACGGCTGGCCGGCGACGAGACTCTGGTGGTGCAGTCGGGCAAGCCGGTGGCGATCTTCAAGACCCATGCGGACGCCCCGCGGGTGCTGATCGCCAACGCCCTCCTGGTGCCGCGCTGGGCGACCGCCGACGAGTTCCGCCGTCTCGAGGGCCTGGGTTTGACCATGTACGGCCAGATGACCGCCGGCTCGTGGATCTACATCGGCACCCAGGGCATTCTCCAGGGCACCTACGAGACCCTGGCGGAGTGCGCCCGCCAGCACTTCGACGGCAGCCTGGCGGGGACCCTGACGGTGACCGCCGGCCTCGGCGGCATGGGCGGCGCCCAGCCCCTGGCGGTGACCATGAACGGCGGCGTGGCGTTGATCGCCGAGGTCGACCGCAGCCGCATCGAGCGGCGCCTCAAGACGCGCTACCTCGATCTCGTCGCCGGCGGCGTGGAGGACGCCGTCGAGCGCGCACTCGACGCCCGCCGGGCGCGGCGGGCGCTGTCGATCGCGGTCGAGGCCAACGCCGTCGACCTGCTCGAGCACCTGCTGGCGCGCGACGTCGTGCCGGAGGTGCTGACCGATCAGACCTCGGCCCACGACGCCTTGTCGGGCTACGTTCCCCAGGGCCTGAGCCTGGCCGCGGCGGTCGAGCTGCGGCAGCGCGATCCGGAGGGCTACGTCGCCCGCTCGATGGCGTCGATGGCGCGCCACGTGCGGGCCATGCTGGCCCTCCAGGAGCGCGGCGCGGTGGCTTTTGACTACGGCAACAACCTGCGCGGCCAGGCGCTTCAGGCCGGGGTGGAGAACGCTTTCGACGTCCCCGGTTTCGTCCCCCGCTTCATCCGGCCGCTCTTCTGCCAGGGCAAGGGACCCTTCCGCTGGGCGGTGCTGTCGGGGGATCCCGCCGATCTGGCGGCCACCGACCGCGCCATCCTCGACGCCTTCCCCGAGGACGAAGCCCTCGGCCGCTGGATCCGCCTGGCGGGGGAGCGCGTCGCCTTCCAGGGCCTGCCGGCGCGCATCTGCTGGTTGGGCTACGGCGAACGGGCGCGGGCCGGGGCGGCGTTCAACCGCCTGGTGGCGTCGGGCGAGGTCAAGGCGCCGATCGTCATCGGCCGCGATCACCTCGACTGCGGCTCGGTGGCCTCCCCCAACCGCGAGACCGAGGGCATGCGCGACGGCTCCGATGCGATCGCCGACTGGCCGATCCTGAACGCTCTCCTGAACACCGCCTGCGGCGCCACCTGGGTGTCGGTCCATCACGGCGGCGGCGTCGGCATCGGCTACTCCCTCCACGCCGGCATGGTGATCGTCGCCGACGGCACCGCCGACGCCGCCCGCCGGTTGGAGCGGGTGCTGACCGCCGACCCCGGGCTCGGCGTCGTGCGTCACGCCGACGCCGGCTACGAGTCGGCGATCGCCTGCGCCCGCCGCCACGGCATCGATCTGCCGATGCTCGGGCGCTAGCGGATCCCATGCCCGGGCCTCCGCCAGCGACCGGGGACGGCATGGCACCGCGGGCGCCGGAGCGCCGGGCGGGGTGGCTGACCGCGGCGCTGCTGGCCGCCGTCGCCGCCCTCTGGTTGCCGCCGCTTCAGGCCGCCGCCGCCCTCGCCTGGCTGGCCGTCGCGCTGGCGTTCTACGAGCGCCGGCTGCGCAGCCGGCTGGCGGCGGGGGGGCTCGCCGGGGCGGTGCTGGTGCTCGCCGCCGGACCGCTCCTGGCAGCCTGGTGGTCGGCGGACGAGGCGGCGTGGCGCGGCCGCGTGGAGAAGGCCTACGCCGGCCTGTGGCGCGACCTCGAGGACGCCGCCCGCCGCAGCGCCGCGCGCCTCGAACCGCCGCCGGACGAGGCCGCCGTGCGCCAAGCCTTCGAGCACCTCGGCCGCCTGGCCCGGCTGCCGCCCCTGGAGGGCAAGACCGTCCTGCTGCTGGCGCCGGGGGGCGAGCCGGTGGCGTGGGCGGGGGAGGGTCTGCTGCACGAACCCGAAGCGGAGAGCCTGCCCGCCGCCGGCACCACCTTCCGCCGCAGCTACACCGCCGCCACCCTCTTCGCCGTCGCGCCCCTCGCCGGCGACGGCTCCTGGCGACTGGTCGTCGGCCGCAGCTTCGACGACGACCGCTGGCCCTTCGGCGGCGCGCTGGCGCAACCGGCGGCCTGGTCGGTGGTCCCTGCCTACACCCCGGACGACGCCGTGCCGGACGGGGCGCTGGCCCTGCAGCAGGGGTCCTGGCCGATGATGCTCCTCGCCTGGCCGCCGCCCTACGACGTGCGGGCGGTCGAGGAGCGGTCGGTGCGGCTGGCGGCGGCGGTCGTCGCCCTCACCCTGTGGCTGATCCTGCTGCTCGCCGCCCGCGACGGCTTGCGCCGGTCCCCGGTCCGGCCGGTGCCGCCCGCGTCGCCGGCGACGGCGGCCCTGCTCCTGGCCGGCGGGCTGGGGGCGGCCGTCCGCGGCGCCGCCTTGCCGCCCCCGATCGCCGCCGCGTTGATCGGTGCCGGCCTGCTGTGTGCCCTCCCCGCCGTCCGCCGCGGCAGGATGCCCGCCAGCCGGCTGGCGCTGGCCGGGGCGACCGCGACCCTACTGCTGATCGCCCTGGTCTTGGGCTGGCAGCGTCTCGCCGGCCCCCACGAGCTGTCCGCCGCCTTCGTCGGCGACCGCCAGGCCGTCGCATTGCGCCTGGCGGCGCTGCTCCTGGCCGGCGGACTGATCGGCCTGGCGTCGCGCCTCGGCCGCGGCGTCGCCGGCGACGGCATCGCCTGGCTGACGGTGGGGCTGATCGCCGCCGCCGCCGCCGCCCACGATCTGCCGGCCGTCGCTCTGCCCCTGGCCTGTGCCGCCGGCGCCGGCGCCACCCTGTGGCTCGCCGGTCAGAGCGCTCTGCGACGTCCCGGCGTCGCGGCGGTGGCCTTGCTGCTCCTCGGCCTGCTCGCCGCCACCGCCTGGGAGGTGGCCTACCGCCAGGCGTTGCGGCACACCATCGCCGAGCACGATCTACCGCAGCTGGCACCGCCCACCGCCGCCGAGCAGACCGCCTTCGCTCTCGAGCTGGAGGACTTTTTCGGTCGTCTCGAGCTCGACCGGCTGCTGCCCCTCGGCGGCGGCGACGTCGATCCCCAGGACCTCGCCTTCGCCCTCTGGCGGCGCTCCCCGCTGCCCCAGCGCGACGGCCTGTCGGCGCTGGTGATCGAGCCCGAGGACGCCCAGCCGCTGATCTTCTCCTTCGACCTGCCCCTCGACGAGACGCGGCGCAACCTGGTGTGGGAGCGGCTGCGGCTGCCGCCGGTGCCGGCCTGGCGGCTGAGCTTGATCGAGGGCGAGACGGAGATCCGGCGCGGCGGCCGCGTCTGGGCCTCCGGGCGCTATTGGTTCCTGCCGCGGCCGGGCTTTCGCCTCGGTGCCTCCGAGGTCGACGAGCTGGAGACCACCCTGCTGCGCGGCCGGCCCCAGGACCGGCTGGTCGAAGGCCTGGCCCCCGGCGTCCGCTACGCCCTCTACCATCCCGACGGCAGCGTCGCCCTGAGCCCCTGGCGCGAGGCGCCGCCGCTGCCGCCGTCGGTCGTCGAGCGCGACCATGGACGTACCGCGACGCCGGCCGGCCGCGCCTGGTACTGGCTGCGCCGGGACCGCGACGGCATCGCCGTCCTCTACCTGCCGCTGTTGGGGCCGGTCCAGGGGCTGCTGCGGGCAGCGGTGCACGGCTTCGGCAGCCTGGCGCTGGCGGTCCTCGCTCTGGGGCTGGCCGCCGCCGTCGCCCTCGCCCCGTGGCGATCCTGGCGCGCCGCTCTGGTGCGTCTGGTGCGTTCCTATTCCCGGCGCCTGCTGTTGGTCTACACCCTCTTGCTCTTCGTCCCCCTGGTGACCCTCAACCTGGTGCTCCTGCGCGACTTCGGGGAGCGCCAGCGGCAGCAGCAGCTGGCCGAGGGGGAGGCGGCCCTGACCTCGGCCCGCACGCTCCTGACCGACACCATCCGGGCGGCCGGCGAGGGCTTCAGCCTCGACGTGGTGCTCGATCCGTCGCTGCTCGATTGGATCTCGAGCGTCGTCCACCACGAGGTCAACCTCTACTGGCAGGGGCGGCTGCTGTCGTCCAGCCAGCGGGCGCTGTTCACCGCCGGCCTGCTGCCCAACCGCGTCCCCGGCGACCTCTACTCCCGGCTCACCCTGTTGGGGTACGACCTGGCGTCGCGCGACCGCGACCGGGGCGAGGTCGCCTACCTCGAGATCTACGCCCCGATCCGCCTCGGCGGCGGCATCGACTTCGTGCTGTCGGTGCCGATGCTGGAACAGCAGGAGGAGGCGGCGCGGCGGCTCGCCGCGATGCGGCGTCAGGCGGTGGTCGTCTCCGCCGGCCTCTTCCTCTTGCTGGTCGCTCTCGGCGGCCGCCTGGCGCGGGGCTTCACCACCCCGCTGCAGGAGCTGGTGGCGGGCACCCGCCGGATCGCTGCCGGCGCCTCCTCCCTCGATCTGGCACCGCGCGAGCTCGAGCTGGCGGCGCTGGTGCGGGCGATCGACGACATGGCGCGGCGCATCGCCGAAGGCCGCGAGCGGTTGCTGCGGGAGAAGCAGGTGGTCGAGCGCATGGTCGAGAACATCACCTCCGGGGTGGTGTCCCTCGACCGCGACCGGCGGGTCTTGCTGCACAACCGGGTGGCGCAGGCCCTGCTCGCCACCCGCGTCGGCGCGCCGATCGACGAGGTCCTCGGCGGCGTGCCGCAGCTCGCACCGGTGCGCGCCTTCGTCGCCGCCGCCGGCGGCGAGATCCGCCAGACGACGGTGCGTCTGGCGCCGCCGCCGAGCGCCGCGAGCGACGCCGTCGAGCCCGGCGGCGGGCCCAGCGAGCCGCGGGAGTGGTCCTTGACCTGGGTGCCGTTGCCCGGCGGCGGCGATCCGTCGGCGCTGCTGGTGGTCGACGACGACACCGAGGTGCTGCGCGGCCAGCGGCTGCTGGCGTGGGCGGAGATGGCGCGCATCATCGCGCACGAGATCAAGAATCCTCTCACCCCGATCCGCCTGTCGGCGGAGCACCTGCGGGAGGTCTATGCCCGTGATCCGGAGCGCCTCGACGAGGTCTTCGAACGCTGCACGACCAACATCCTGCGCCAGGTGCAGGAGCTGCAGGACATCGCCTCCGAGTTCTCCATCTACAGCCGCATCCCGCGTGCCGAGCTGGCGCCGGGGGACGTGGTGGACGTGCTGCAGGAGCTGGTCGCGGCCTACGGCGACGCCGCGCAGGCCGGCGTCGCCGTCGCCTTCCGCCATCCTCCCGAGCCGGTGATGGCACGCATCGACCGCACCCTGCTCGGCCGGGCGGTGCGCAACATGTTGGAGAATGCCCTGCGGGCCAGCAGCGGCGACGGCCAGGGCCGGGTCGAGGTGGCGGTGGAGGCGGCCGGCGGGCGGGCGGTCATCCGCGTCGCCGACCGCGGACCCGGCGTCCCCGACGCCATCCTGGACCGCATCTTCGAGCCCTATTTCTCGACCCACGACACCGGCACCGGCCTGGGGCTGCCGATCGCCCGGCGCATCGTCGAGGAGCACCACGGCACCATCGAAGCCAAGAATCGCCCTGGCGGTGGCCTGGAGGTGACGATTACAATGCCCACGGTGACGGCAAAAGCATGATGAGAAAGCTCGCCCTGAAGCTGCTGCTCTGTACCGCCGGGCTGTGCCTGGCGGCGTGTCCTGACGCCTTCCGCGGGCCGCAGAAGCCGCCGACCTCGGCGCTGTGGCTGGGCAGCGGCGTGCCGGCGCCCGAGGTCAGCCAGCTGGCCCAGCTCCAGACCGCGGGGGTCGGCGAGCTCTTCGTCGAGATGGCGCGGCTCGAGCCCGACGGCAAGCTCGTCCGCCTGGAGCCGCCGGATCTGCCGCCGGCGACCTCGGCCACCCTGGCCATCGCCGGCGACCGGAGCGCGCTGGTGCTCGATCCGGACGAGCTGGCGGCGCGGGTCGCCGCCGAGGGCCAGCAGCTGCGCTTCTACGCCGAGGGCCGGGGCCTGTTGCCGGTCGGCCTGCACTTCGACCTGGTCGATCTGCGGCCCGGCGAGCTGGAGCGCTACGGCGCGTTTCTCGCCCGGCTGCGCAAGCGTCTCGACCGCACCCTCTTCCTCTCCGCCTCGGTGCCCCGGGGCTGGATCGAGCTGGAGGAGCTCGAGGCGGTCACCGGCGCGGTCGACTTCGTGGTCGCCTTCCTCTACGGCCAGCGCCGGGACGAGGAGGAGGACGCGGCGGCGTGGGACTTCATCCGCATGCAGCGCGGTCTTGAACGGCTGGAGGATCTCGGCGTGCGCTATCTGGCCGGCCTGACCACCGTCGGCACGGCGACGGTGATGGAGAAAAACGGCACGGTGCGCGGCCGCACGACCCGCGTATCGTTCACCGATCTGCTGTGGAATCGGCGCCTCAAGCTGCGTGCGGGTTTCAGCCTCGAGGGGGTCAACCGCCAGGTCTACACCCTGGTGGCGGAGCAGCCGGTACGGCTCGCCGACCTGGCGGTGCAGAAGGGCGAGCTGGTGCGGGTCATGCGTCCCGCCACCTCCCATCTCGAGGAGTACATGCGCCTGCGCGGTGCCTGGAGCTTGAAGAATCTCCTCGGCCAGCTCTACTACCGGGCGCCGGCGCCGGACGAGCGGCTGTCCCTGACCGTCGGCAATCTGATCAACGGCCTCGCCAGCCGGCCGGCGACCCCCGACCTGGCCGTCGATGCCAACCTGCAGCGCGGCACCGGCCGCGGCTTCCTCTTCCGCTTCACCCTCACCAATCGCAACGACGAGGTCACCGAGCTGTCGCTGGTCGATCACAACTACCTCGAGGTGGGCACCGATCGCGGTCGCTACGGCCGGGTGCGGGTGGGCGATTTCTTTCGCTTCGTCCTCTTCCGCCGCCAGCCGGACGGCAGCTTGGAGGCGACCTTCCGCCGCGCCGACGTCATCCGCCTGCATCTGCCGATGCTCGAAGGCGGCCAGTCCCTGACCTCGGGCGACGTCGAGATCATTTCGTCGCGCCAGCCGGTGCTGACCATCCGCGGGCGATTCATCCTCACCGACGGCCGCACCCTCGACGTCGGGCCGATCACCTGGCGGGAAGGGCGGGTGACGGCCGCGCCGGCGGCGCCGTGAACGCCCGGCCGACGGCCTTCTTCCGCCGGCCGGTGCGCGATCTCCTCGCCGGCCTCGACGGCGTCCTCGGTGGTGGCTGGGGAGCTCTGGGGCGGGTCTTCGCCGGCCTCGCCGCCGGCTGGTGGCTCTACGTACCGCTCCACGAGCTGCTGCATGCCGCCGGCTGCGTGGCCGCCGGCGGCGCGGTGACGCGCTTGGAGCTCGCCCCGCTTTACGGCGGCCGTCTGCTGGCCGCCGTGCTGCCTTTCGTCGTCGCCGGCGGCGACTATGCCGGCCGCCTCGCCGGCTTTGACGCCGGCGGCAGCGACCCGATCTACGCCATCACCGTCCTGGCGCCCTACGCCCTGACCATCCTGCCGGGCGTCTGGTTGCTGCGGCGTTGGGGGGCGCGGGGCTACGCCCTGCGCTGGGGCTTCGTCCTCCCCGTCGCTCTCGCCCCCTTCCTCTCCCTGACCGGCGACGCCTACGAGCTCGGCGCCCTCGCCGTCACCCAGCTGCCGCCGTGGAGCGCGCCGGCGACCGCCGAGCTGCTGCGCGGCGACGATCTGCTCGAGCGCTTCGGCCGCTGGCAGGAGACCCCGGCCGCGCCCTGGCTCGGCGGCCTCCTCGCCACCCTGCTCGGCGTCCTCTGGGCCTTCGCCACCTACGCCGCCGGCGGCGCCGTCGCCGGGCGGCTGGAGGGCGCTGCGGCGCCGGCGTCCGGCGCCCCCGATGCTCAATCCCGCGGCGTCTCGCCGCTGCGGTAGAAGCGGATCTGGACCTTCTCCAGCGTCGCCAGGCCTTCGCCGATGGCGCCGTCGACGGCGGGGAGGAAGGCTTCGATCTTGTCCTTGGTGTCGACGATCTCGATCACGATCGGCAGGTCGGCGGAGAGGCGCAGGATGCGTGCGGTGTGCAGGCGACTGCGGGCGCCGAAGCCTTCCAGACCGCGCAATACCGTCGCCCCCGCCAGACCGTGGCGGCGGGCTTCGCGCACGATCCACTGGTAGAGCGGCAGCCCCTGATGGCGGTCGCTCTCGCCGACGAAGATGCGCAGCAGATGACCTTCTTCGGGCAGGATCATGGACGCCTCAGAGCTGCTGTGCCAGCTGGTAGCCGAGCCAGGCGGCGCTCAAGCCGAGCATCACCTGGGCGCCGAGATTGAAGGCCGCCTTGAGAAAGGCCGCGTCGTGGGCCAGGCTCAGGGTCTCGTAGGCGAAGGTGGAGAAGGTGGTGAAGCCCCCGAGGACGCCGATCAGGAGGAAGACCCGCTGCCCCGGGCCGAGCACCTGGCGCAGCTCCATCAGCCCGCCGAGCAGCCCGATCGCCAGGCAACCGGCGACGTTGACCGCCAGGGTGCCGTAGGGGAAGCTGGCCTCGGGGAGGCTGCGCTGGACCACCCCGCTGACCACGAATCGGGCGGCGGAGCCGACGAAGCCGCCGAGGCCGGCGAGCAGGACGTTGCTCAGGTAGGAGGGGTCCATCGGAGGTTCTCGTCGCCGCCGGCGGATCGGCCGCTCGTCCGTCGCTCGCGGCCCGGGATGCGCGGCGCGGCCGATGCTATCACCGCCGCCGCTCGTCGAGCCCGCGCCGGCGGGTGGGGGCCCGCCACCACCCGCCGGTGGGTGGGAGGGCGCCGGCGATGGCGTTAGGATGCCCTTGTGATGGACCCTCCTGCCCGCGACGAGGCGATGCGATGACGCGACCGGGTGCCACCGCGGAGACCGCCGGCGAGCAGCTGGTGGCCGATCTCCTGGCTCCGGGCATGAGCCTGGAGGAGACCCACGTGTCGCGGGTCTTCCTCGGCCGCGACGAGGTCTACAAGATCAAGCGTCCGGTCGATCTCGGCTTCCTCGACTTCACCACCATCGAGCGGCGGCGGGCGGCGTGCGAGGCGGAGGTGGAGCTCAACCGGCGCCTGGCGCCGGAGGTCTACCTCGGGGTGGTGCCGGTGAGCCGCGGAGCGGACGGGCGGCTGCGCTTCGGCGGCGGCGGCGAGGTGGTCGACTGGGCGGTCCACATGCGCCGCTTGCGCGACGCCGATCGCGCCGACCGGCGGCTCGAGCAGGGCACCCTCGACCGCCCGGGGCTGGAGCGGGTGGCGCAGGTGGTGGCGTCCTTCCACGCGGCGGCGCGGGCGGACGAGGAGACGGCGCGCTTCGGGACCGTCGAGGCCATTGCGCGCAACGTCGACGAGAACTTCCGCCAGACCCGGGACCGCATCCACCGCTACCTCGACCCTGCGGAAGCGGCGGAGATCGAGCGCTGGCAGCACGACTTCCTGGCCCGCAACCGAGATCGTTTCGCCGCCCGCATCGCCGCCGGCAGGGTGCGCGACGGCCACGGCGACCTGCGTCTCGAGCACGTCTACCTGCAGCAGACGGCGGACGGACCGCGGGTGACGATCATCGACTGCATCGAATTCAACCAGCGATTCCGCTTCGCCGACGTCTGCGCCGACGTCGCCTTCCTCGCCATGGACCTGGCATGGCACCGCCGCGTCGATCTGGCGGAGCATTTCCTGGCGCGCTACGCCCGCGCTGCGCAGGACTTCGACCTCTACCCCCTGGCCGGCTTCTACGAGAGCTACCGCGCCTACGTTCGGGGCAAGGTCGCGGCCATGCTGGCCGCCGACGCCGCCGTGTCGGAGGCGACCCGCCGGCGGGCGGCGGCGGAGGCCCGGCGCTACTTCCTCCTCGCCCTGGCCTGCGGCCGCCGGCCGCTGCTGGAACCGGTGGTGGTGGCGGTAGGCGGGGTGATCGCCAGCGGCAAGTCGACCCTGGCGGAAGCGCTGGCGGAGACTTTGTCGGCGCCGATCGTCGACAGCGACCGGACCCGCAAGCACCTCCTCGGCGTCCCCCCGGAGCAGCCGGTACGCGACGGCGCCTTTGCCGGCGGGTATGCGCCGGAGGTCAGCCGAGGGGTCTACGAGGAGGTGCTGCGCCGCGCCGCCGCGGTGCTCGATTCCGGCCGTCCGGTGATCCTCGACGCCACCTTTCGCTCACGCCGGGATCGCCGGGCGGCACGCCGGCTGGCCGCCCGCTACGGCGTGCCCTTCTTCTTCCTCGAATGCCGGGCCCCGGTGGCCGAGCTGCGCCGCCGCCTGGTTCGCCGGGCGCGGCAAGGGGGGGTGAGCGACGGCCGGCTGGAGATCCTCGACGACTTTCTCGACCGCTGGCAGCCGGTGGCCGGCGAGCTGCCGCCGGAGGAGCACCTGGTGATCGATTCCGGCCGCCCGCTGGCCGACCAGCTGGCGCGGCTCGGCGAGCGCCTGCCCGCCTGGCCCGGCGGCCTGACCGCTTGACGCCGGCGTCCTCCGCCGCCCGCGCCCCGGCGGGTAAGTGACCGTGGATGAACGGCTTGTTTGACTTGCCGGCGGCGCGATGTTACGTTCCCTGGCGACTGAATACGCGGAGAGATCGATGGCCAAGACAATCTTGCTAGCGGACGACAGCGTCACCATCCAGAAGGTGGTCGAGCTGACCTTCATGGACCAGGAGGTAAACGTCGAGGCGGTGGGCAGCGGCGACGAAGCCCTGGAGCGGCTCGCCAGCCTGGCACCCGACCTGGTGATCGCCGACGTCCACATGCCCGGGGCCGACGGCTACGAGGTCTGCCGCCGGGCGAAGGAGGCGCGGCCGGGCATGCCGGTGCTGCTCCTGGTCGGAACCTTCGAACCGTTCGACGAAGCCCAGGCCGCCGCCTGCGGCGCCGACGGGCACCTCAAGAAGCCTTTCGATTCCCAGGACCTCCTGCGCCTGGTCGAGGAGCTGACCAGCGCGCCGCCCGCCGCCGAGCCGGCGCCGCCGCAGACCCCGTCCACCGAGCCCATGGCCGTCGCCGCCGCGCCGGAGCCTGCCGCG
>RFGL01000101.1 GCA_003697015.1 Acidobacteriota bacterium
CTTTGAAAGTGAACGAAGCTGTACGGTGGACATGACTTCCTCCTGCGGTGGTGGATGATTGAGCCGACGGCGGTTGCTCTTGTCGAGCACAATCGTCCGGTCGGCCGTCGATTCCCCGCGGCCGCAGGGGTCGCGGGCGTTCTGAGCGACTACTGCGACGGCGGGCGGATCTATCTCAGCTTTTTCTGCGACGCGGCCGCGGGACGGAAGCGCGGCCCCTGCGGCCGCAGGGGCACGCGGCCGAGGACGCTCGGGGCGCGTCAGCCGCCGGTGACGACGCGGAAGGCGAAGTGGGCGACGGGCGGTGCGCCGCGCCGGGGGGGCTCGACGCGCAGCAGGTAGTCGCCGGCGGTGAGCTGGGAGGAGTGGAGGCTCAGCACCAGGTCGCCGCGCGGATCGGGGGCGAGGCCGTCGCGACGCCAGACCTCGTCTTCGCCGCGCAGCAGGACGACGCGGTAGACGTCGTCCTCGGGCGCGGCGAGCTCGAGGGCGAGGACGATCCACTCCGGCTCGTCTCCGAGGCGCACGACGTGGCTCGGCGGGCCGGAGAGGGGGGCGCCGCGCTCCGGGCTCAAGGCGAAGATGGCGGTGTTGATCTGCGGCCGCAACAGGCCCTCGAGACGCGCCGCCAAGTCCCGGCGCTCGCTCTCGGCGCGGGCGAGCTCCTCCTCGAGACGCCGACGCTCCGCCGCCAGCCGCGGATCCTCGGCCGCCGGCGCCTCGGCCCGGCGCCGCTCGAGCTCGGCCACCGCCGCCTCGGCCCGCTCGAGCTCGCGGCCCAGGCGCCGCGCCTCCCGCAGCAGCAGGGCGGCGGGGAGGAGCGCAACCAGCAACGCCAGGGTCGCCAGCATGGCGCGCGGCGCGCGCGCCAGACGGGCGAGCAGGCCGAGGCGAGCTGCGGCGGCGACGCGGGCCGCGTCCTCGCAGGCGGCGCGCCTTAAGCCGCGCTGGAATTTCTCCGCCAGCTCGAGCTGATCGAGGCATTGCCGGCAGGAGACGTAGTGCTCCTCGAAACGCCGCGCCTCGTCCTCCGGCAGGCGGTTCATCAGGTAGCGGTCGACGAGGTGCTGCTCGGCGATGTAGTCATGGTCCATCAGGCGACCCCCCTGGTCAGTCGCCGCCGCTTCTCCGCCCGCTCGAGCAGGCTCTTGAAGCGCTGGCGGGCGCGATGGAGCACCCGGTTGAAGTGCAGGCTCGACAGCCCGAGGTCGGCGCAGATGCGCTCCTTGCTCTCCTCCGCGAGGTAGAAGCGGTAGAGGATCTGGCGGTCCCGCGCCGGCTCGAGCTCGGCGATCAGCCGCCGCACCAGGGCGGCCTCCTCGTCGCGCAGGGTGCGGCGGAGCTGGCTCGGGGCGGGATCGGGCGGCGGCGGTGCCTCGTCGAGGGCGGCGGTCCTGCGCCGCGCCCGCTTGCGGTACTCGCCGATGAAGAGGTTGCGCGCGGTGCGATTGAGGAAGCCGGCGAGGCGCTCGGGCTGCCGCAAGCCGCGGCCCCGCAGCCGCTCGAGCACCACCCGGAAGGTCTCCTGGTGGAGGTCGTCGGCGAGGTCGGCGCTGCCGGTCATGCGCCGCAGCATGAAGGTGAGGCCGCGGCTGTAACGCTCGATCAACTCACCCTCCGCCGCCGCGTCGCCGGCGGCGATGCGCTGAACCAGACTCACGGCTACCCGGGCCTCGCTCGCATCCGGCTCGCTCATCGCGGCCGCAGCATAGCCCCGGCCGCCGGCCCCGCCAAGCCGCTCAACCGCCCTCTTCGGCGCCGAATTCCCCCAGGGCCTGATCCGGTCCCCCCACCGCCGCTCCTGCCAGCGGCCGGACCTCGCACCAGATGGCTCGCTTGTCCGGCGGCAGGGCGCAGCGGAGATCGGGAGGGGCGCCGGGGTGCAGCACCACGGTGAATCCCTCCAGCAACCCCTCGACGCAATCCACCGCAGATCGGTAGACGCCGTGCTTCAGGTTGTGCCACTGATGCTCGGAATCGAAGCCGAGGGGAAAGTCGAAGCGCACCAGCTCGGGCCTGGCCCCGGCCCGGACCTTGAACGACTGGCCCACCTTGCCGTCCTCAGGCGTCGACGAGCAGCGCACCGTCCAGGTGCCGAGGAATCGATCGCGTCCGTCCGCCGGGCGTCCAACCGGCACCCGATCCGGGGCGCCGGCGGCGGTTTCGCTCATCGCTGCGTGCTTCATCTTCGACCTCCAACTCTGTGCTGGTTTCGCTCCGTCCCGCCGGGCCGGTCGCGTCTCGGCTCGCGGGGTCGTCTGAGCACTACCTGTCGCCACCCCGCCGTCTATCCCACCCCGATCGGGAAGGCCCCCGCTCAGCGCCAGTCGCCCTCGAGGACGAAGGCCGCCCAGTGGTAGGGGTCGGCCCACCGCGGCCGGGCGCGGATCTCGAGCTGCGCCGCGCGCAGGGCCGCCGCCGGCCTGAGCCCCGCCACCAAGCCGCGGTAGAAACGCTCCATCAGCTCCGCCGTCGCCCGGTCGCCGACCCGCCACAGGCTGGCCACCACCCGCGGTACGCCGGCGTACATGAAGCCGCGGGTGAGGCCGACCAGCCCCTCACCTCGGATCTCCCGCCCCAGGGCCGTCTGGCAGCCGGAGAGCACCACCAGGTCGGCCCCCAGCTCCAGCTCGTAGACGTCGCGCAGGCGCAGCAGGCCGTCCTGCGCCGCGCCGTGCTCGTCGACCAGGGAGAGCACCAGCCCCGAAAGCTCGGGGTGGCGGGCATCGAAGAAGCCGTGGGTGGCGAAATGGAGGATGCGGTACTGCCCCAGACCGGGGCGCAGGAGGTTCTGCCGGCGGGCGTCGAAATCGAACAGCTGGAGCACCTGCCCCGGCGGCAGCAGGGCGGCGATGCGCTCGGCCTCGCGGCGGCTGGCGGGCAGGCGGTCGAAGGAGAGGGCCGGCGGCTCCCCCGAGCGGTCGACCGAGCCGCGCGCCGGCTGGGCGGCTTCCTCCGTCGCCAGGCGCGGATCGCGGCGATCGAACACCGGATCCGCCACCACCGCCAGCCACTTCGGCGCCGGCCGGCGGCCGGCGAGCTGCCGGCGCATGACCGCGAGGGCGGCGGCCGAGGGCAGGTGGACGACCTCGTGACCCGCCAGGAGCGGCGCACCGCCAGCCGGCTCGGGGAGCGCCGCGAAGGGCAGGTAGTGGAGGGCGCCGTCCGCCACCACCACCAGCCGGCGGCCGGCGAGCTCGCCGGCGACCGGCCCGAGGAGCATGCGGCTCAAAGCCTGCGGCGCGTCGCCCGCGGCCGCGTCGCCCCGCGGATCGACGGTGCTGAGCTGGCCGTAGACCCGGCGGGCGGCGGCCTCGATCGCCGCCCGGCCGGGGAGCTCGAAGCTGGCGAAGGAATCGCGGTCGATGGCCCAGAGGAAGCTCCGCTCCTCCCCCAGGGCGTACTCGAGGAGCAGGTCGTCGCCGTCGAGCAGCTGCTGGACCTCCGCCACCGCGATCGGCGGCGGACGGGTGAGGGCGGCGTAGGACGGGTTCAGGCGGCGGATCTCGGCCTCCACCCGCTC
>RFGL01000102.1 GCA_003697015.1 Acidobacteriota bacterium
CCGGCCGCGCCTCGGCCGGCCGCAATGAAGGAAGAGGCGCAAAGCGTCGATTGGGAGCGGTGGATCGGCGTGCGGGGAGCGGCGGTAGCGGGCGCGGTGGTCCTCGCCCTGGCGGGGCTCTTTTTCCTCAAGTATTCGATCGAACGGGGGCTGATCCCGCCGGTGGTACGGGTCGCCGCCGGCATCTTCGCCGGCGTCGGCTGCCTGGTGGCCTCCGAGGCGCTGCGCCGGCGGCGGCGGGGCTACGAGGCCACCGCCGACGCCCTCGCCGGCGCCGGGGTGGTGCTGCTCTACGGCGCGATCTGGGCGGCGCGTACGCTCTACGCCCTGATCGGTGCCGGGACGGCGTTCCCGCTGATGATCCTCGTCACCGTCGCCTGCGGCGCGCTCGCCTGGCGCTACCGCTCGCAGGTCATCGCCGTCCTCGGTCTGGCCGGCGGCTTCGCCACCCCGGTGCTCCTGAGCAGCGGGACGGACCGGCCGTTTACCCTCTTCGGTTACCTGCTGCTGCTCAACGCCGGCGTCCTGGCGCTCGCCCTGCGCCGCGGCTGGTCCCTGCTGGCGGCCCTGGGCCTCGGCGTCACCGTCCTCTATCAGGTCTTCTGGATCACCGCCCGCATGGGCCCGGACCGCATCCTCCTCGGCCTCGCCATCGTGGCCCTCTTCGCCGCGCTCTACGCCGTCGCCGGATACTGGGCGCCGAAGACGGAGGACGAGCAGCCCGCCTGGCGGCAGACCCGGGTGGCGGCGGTCTTCGTGCCCTTCGCCTACACCTTCTACTTCGCCGGCAACGCCGACCTCGGACCCCACGTTCTTCCCCTCGCCGGCCTGCTGCTCCTGCTGTCGCTCCTGGCCGGGTGGATCGGCCGCCAGTACCGCCAGCCGCTCTATGCCCCCGCCGCGGCCGCCGCCTCCCTGGCGGCGGTCCTGGCGTGGTGCAGCCGTACCGACTTCGACGCCGTCCTGGCGTGGCAGGCGGTGGCGGCGGGCGTGGCGCTGACCCTCGCCTTCCATCTTCCCTGGGAGCTCGAGCTGCGCCGGCGCCGGGGTGGCGGCGAGGGCTTTCCCGCCGTCGCGCCGGCTGCCGAACGGATCGCGGCCGGCGGCTTCCTGCTGCTCTTCGCCGGCCTGGCGCTGGTCACGTCGCAATCCCCACCCTGGCCGTGGTTCACCGCCTGGGCGATCCTCGGTGCGCTCCTGTGGCGCCAGTCGGTGGTGGAGGAGGGCAAGGTCCTGCCCCTCGCGGCGTCCCTGGTGGTGGGGGTGGCGTCGGGGTTGTATTACTTCTTCCGGGCGTTCCAGGCGCCGGCGGTGGTGCTGCTCTTCGTCCTCGCCGCCGGCGTCGCCTGCCAGCTGGTGGCGATGCGTCGTCGCCACCCCGAGGCGCGGCGCTGGTCCGAGGCTGCCGCCGCGGCGCTGCCCCTGGCTTTCCTGCTGGTGTTCATGGCCGAGGCGGTCTGGCCGACGCTCGAGCCGTGGGTCTTCTTCGCCACCACCATCGCCGCCGGGGTGCTGGTGGTGCTGGCCGCCACCCGTCTGCCCCAGGGCGGCCTGTACTTCGCCGCCCTGGCGATCCTGGCCTACGGGCATTGGCGGTGGACCGAGGCGATGGGCGATCGCCTGGCGGTCGACGGCGCGCTCTTCGCTTTCGCCGTGCAGGGGCTGGTGGTGGTGGGCTTTACCGTCTGGCCCTTCGCCGCCCGCAGGCTGCAGGGCGAGCCGTGGGCGTGGTACGCCGCCGCTCTCGCCGGCCCGGCCTACTTTCTCGCCCTGCGACGCCTCTTCTCGATCGCCTTCGGCGACGCCGCCATCGGCATCCTGCCCCTGGCCCTGGCCGGCGTTTCCCTGGCCGCTGCGGCGCGCAGCCGCCGCCGGTGGCCGGCGGACGACGCCGCGGGGTTGAGCCGCCTGGCGTGGTTCGCCGCCGTCGCGCTCGGCTTCGTCAGCGTCGCCATCCCGCTGCAGCTGGAGAAAGAGTGGATCACCGTCGGCTGGGCCCTCCAAGGGGTGGCGGTGATCGCGCTCTGGCGGCGGCTCGACCACCCGGGCCTCAAGTACTTCGGCCTGCTGCTGCTGGCCGCCGCCAGCGCTCGGCTGCTGGTCAATCCCGCCGTCCTCGGCTACTACCCGCGCGGCGGCCTGCCGTTCATCAACTGGCTGCTCTATGCCTACCTCCTGCCCGCCGCCGCCCTGATCGGCGCGGCGCGGATGCTGGCGCCCCGTGAGGTGGCGCGACGCCGGCCGTGGGAGGCACCGCTCTACGACAAGGGCTGGCCGGTGGCCGCCGCCGGCTGCGGCACGGCGGCGATCCTGGTGATCTTCGCCTGGCTCAACCTGGCGATCTTCGACTACTTCGCCACCGGCGAGCGGCTGGTGATCTCCCTCTTCGCCCGCGAGCCGGCACGCGACCTCACCCTGTCGCTCGCCTGGGCGGCCTACGCGCTTCTCCTGTTGGGGTTGGGGATGGCGCGGGGCATCCGCCCCCTGCGTTGGATCAGCCTGGTCTTCCTGGTGCTCACCCTGAGCAAGGTCTTCCTCTACGACCTGGGGGAGCTGCGCGATCTCTACCGCGTCGCCTCCCTGGTCGGCCTCGCCGCCTCGCTGATCCTCGTCTCCCTGGCCTATCAGCGCTTCGTCTTCAGCCGCCCGGCCCGAGCTGCGGAGGACGGATGAGCCGACGCCACGCCGTCATCGTCTGTGCCGCCCTCGCCTGGGGCGCGCCCGCCGTCGCCGCCGCGCCGGAGTTGCGGGCCCTCTTCCCGCTTCAGGCGCCGATCGTCGCGCCGTCCGGCCAGCTGGTGCGCCTGGTGCTGCCGCCGGAGGTGCTCGCCGCCTGCCGCGACGACCTCGCCGACCTGCGCATTATCGACCACCGGGGGCGCGAGGTGCCCTATCGGGTCGACGCCGGCCCGCCCCCGGATGCGGCGCGCGAGGTGCGCGCCACCTTCGCGCCCGCCCCGTTGTCGGCGAGCCGCGAGGAGGTGGCGCGGGAGGGGGCGGCGAACCTGCTGCGCGAGCGCTACGAGCTGCCCCTTCCCGACTCGCCCCCGGCCGGCGAGGCGTGGCAGCTGGTGATGGCCAGCCGGCGCCCGGCCTTCGTCCGCCGGGTAGCGGTCGAAGCCGGCGGCGAGGTGATCGCCAGGGGGTCGTTCTTCCGCCTGCGCGAGCCGCGCCGGGAGCGCCTGCGCCTCGACCTTCCGGAGCTCGTCGGCGATCGCGTGACGGTGATCCTGGAGGGGGAGGAGGGTTTCTTCCTCGAGCCCGAGCTGCGTTTCGAGAGCGCCCGCACCCTGGCGGCGGCGGAGCGCGCCGAGGTGGAGCTCAAGGAGGCGTCGCGGAGTACCGAGGCCGGCCGCACGCGGCTCGAGCTCGAGCGGCCCCGCGGCGTGGTGCCCGACCTCCTGCACTTCGCCACCACCACCGCCGCCTTCCACCGCCGGATCGCGGCGTGGGACGACGGGCCCGGGGCGATGCCGGGGGTTCTGGGACGGGGGGAGATCTTCCGCCTGCCGGCGATCGCGCCGGTGGAGGAGCTGGAGATCGCCGTCGGCCGGCCGCGGGGCGACCGCCTGCGGGTGGAGATCGACGACGGCGACAGCCCGCCCCTCGAGGGGTTGCGGGTGCGCGCGGTGGTGCGCCGGCCGGCGCTGATCTTCGCCCTGCCGGACGGCGCCGGCGAGGCCACGGCCACCCTCGCCTTCGGCGGCGGCCGCGCCTACCGGCCGCGCTATGACCTGGCGGGGCTGCCGGCGGCGGATCGGCGCCATGGCGGCGACCGGGCCGAGGTGGCGGGACGGCTCTACGATCCGTCCCTGACCGGCAGTGCCAGGTTGGGGGAGATCGCGCCCAATCCCCACTTCGACCCGGCGCCGCTCCTCGCCTTCGCCCACCGGCCGGGCAGCGTCCTCGACGTCCGCCGCTACCGCTACCGTCGCGAGCTGACGGTCGAGCCGTCGGCCGAGGGATTGGCGCGCCTGACCCTGGGGCTCGAGGACCTGGCGCGGGCGCGGGCCGACCTGGCGGATCT
Source organism: Acidobacteriota bacterium (assembly GCA_003697015.1). GTDB lineage: Bacteria > Acidobacteriota > Thermoanaerobaculia > Multivoradales > J023 > J023. The sequence continues at coordinate 4,028 of RFGL01000102.1, forward strand.
GCGGCTGGTGGACGCCGAGGGCCGCCAGTGGGCCTACCTGCTGGAGCGCGACGCCGCGCAGGAGGTGCGGCAGCTGAAGGTGCCGTCGCCGGAGGTCGACGACGGGGCGTCGATCTACCGTCCGGAGCTGCCGGCGACCCCCGCCACCCTCAGCCGGCTGGCGTTGGAGGTGGCGGCGCCGTTCTTCGACCGCGACTTCGAGCTGCGCGGCCGGCGCGACGACGAGGCGGTGGTGCTGGCGCGCGGCCGGCTGGTGCGCCGGATCGGCGATCCGCGACCGGCGTCGATCGACTGCCCGGGACTGCGCATCGAGGGGCTGGAGCTGCGCGTCGCCGACGGCGACGACGCCCCCCTGGCGATCGATCGGGCGCGGGCTCACTTCCCGCTGCCGGTCCTCTACCTGCCGGTACCGGCCGGGCACTACGCCCTGCTCCTCGGCGACGGCGAGGCGCGGGCGCCGCGCTACGAGCTGGAGCGGGTGCGACGGCTGATCCTGGCGGTGGCGAGCAACGAGGTGGAGGCCAGCGCGCTGACCGACAACCCGGCCTACAGCGCCGGCGCCCGTTTCCTCGCCGGCAGCGGCCGCCAGCAGCTCCTGCTATGGCTCGCTCTCGGCCTGGCGGTGCTCGTCCTCACCGTCCTCACCCTGCGCCTGGCCCGGCACTGAGCTTTCCCGTGGACAGCGAGGAAGTCAGCGCGCATCGGCCGGGCCCGTCGCCCGCAAGGCGTCCCGCGAGGGACG
>RFGL01000103.1 GCA_003697015.1 Acidobacteriota bacterium
CGAGAAAAGGGTGGCACCCGGCGAGAAAAGGGTGGCACCCGGCGAGAAAAGGGTGGCACCCGGCGAGAAAAGGGTGGCACCTCGGGGGAGGGGCCCGGGAGGGAATTGCTGGTGGGGCTCGACGCGGACCAGCGGGCGGCGGTGGAGGTGGAGGAGGGACCGCTGCTGATCGTCGCCGGGCCGGGGACGGGCAAGACCAGGACCTTGACCCATCGCATCGCCTACCGGGTGGCGCGGGGGACGGCGCCGGAATCGTGCCTGGCGATCACCTTTACCCGGCGGGCGGCGGAGGAGATGGGGGAGCGTCTGGCGCAGCTGCTGCCCGCCGCCGGCGGACGGGTGACGGTGACGACGTTCCATGCCCTGGGACTCGACATCCTGCGCCGGGAGCACGCCGAGCTGGGGCTCGATCGCGCCTTCCGGGTGGCGGACGAGGCGGCGCAGCGGTCGGTGCTGGCGGCGTGCCTGGGGATTTCGGGGAGCGAGGTGGAGCGCCGGCTGAAGGCCCTATCGGCCGCCCGCCGCCGGCGGGACCTGGGGGAGCTGGCGGGCGAGCTCGAGGCCTACCGGCAGGCCTTGTGGGCGCGGGAGCTGGTCGACTTCGACGATCTCCTCGCCCTGCCGGTGGCGCTGCTCGAGTCGCGGCCCGACCTGCGGCGGGCCTACCGCAGGCGCTTCCGCTTCGTCTCGATCGACGAGTACCAGGACGTCGACGCCCTGCAGTACCGCCTCGTGCGCCTGCTGGTGCCGGCGGACGGCGACGTCTCCGCGATCGGCGATCCCGACCAGTCGATCTACCGCTTCCGCGGCGCTGACGTGGGTTTCTTCCTCCGCTTCCGCCGGGATTTCCCCGCCGCGCGGGTGGTCGAGCTGGGGCGCAACTACCGCTCGCAGCAGACGATTCTGCGCGCTGCCTGCCAGGCCATCGCCCCCGCCAGTCTGGTGCCGGAGCGCCGTCTCGAGGCGGTGGTGGAGGCGGGGGAGCCGGTGGTCGTCCACGCCGCGGCGGACGCCCGAGGAGAGGCGGAGTACGTGGTGCGGACGATCGAGGAGCTCGTCGGCGGCACCTCCTACTACGCCGTCGACAGCGGTCGGGTGCGCCATGAGCTGGCGGCCCGCGAGACCGCGCTGTCGTTCGCCGACTTCGCCGTCCTCTACCGCACCCGCGCCCAGGCAGCGGCCTTCGCCGACGCCCTCGAGCGCGCCGGTCTGCCCTACCAGGCGCGCTCCCACGATCCCCTGCTGGGGCGCGACGAGGTGCGCCTCCTGGTGCAGGGGATGAACGCTCGGGCGGAGGGCGCGGCGCGGCGGGAGAGCGTCCGCCGGCTGCTCGACGACGCGCGCCGGGACTGCGCCGGCGCGGTGGAAGCCGAGCGTCTGGAGGCTGCGGTCGAGCTCCTGGCGCCGCTCGCCGAGGCGCATGGCGACGACCTCGACGCCTTCTGCCACCGGCTCGCTCTCGGCGCCGAGGTCGACGCCTGGGATCCGCGCGCCGAGCGCGTCTCCCTCCTCACCCTTCACGCCGCCAAGGGGCTGGAGTTCCCGGTGGTCTTTCTCGCCGGCTGCGACGACGGCCTGCTGCCCTTGACCTGGGCCGGCGACGACCTCGACCCGGCGGAGGAGCGCCGCCTCTTCTTCGTCGGCATGACCCGCGCCCGCCAGCGCCTCTACCTGACCCGCGCCCGCCGCCGCCGCTGGCGCGGCGAGGCCCGCGAGACGCGTCCTTCCCCCTTCCTCGCCGCCATCGACAAGAGCCTCCTGCACCATCGACGCGCCGCCCCCCGTCGCCGTCCCGCCGCCCGTCAGCTGCGCCTGCTGTGATCCTCCTCGGGCTCCCCGGCGGCGCGCAGCCGGTGGTGCCAGTAGCGGGCGAAGGGGGTGAGGTGGGGGCGGCCGGCAGCGGCGGCGAGCTGCTGCCAGCGGGGGATGGCGGCGTGGTGCTCGCGCCAGCGGGCGCGGCAGGCGCCGGCGTCGTGCGGATCGGTGGCGAGGGCGCGGGCTTCGAGCTCGGCGCGCTCGGATTCGAAAGCGGCGCGGCGTCTGGCGTAGTCGGCCAGCACCAGGCGGTGGAGGCGCTCGTGACGCCACCACAGGCTGTCGCGGTCGGGGTGGGCGGGAGCCGGCGGCAGGTCGCCGGCGACGCTGGCGGCGACGGGGAGGGGCTTGAAGACGCTCAGGCAGGGCGATGAGGTGCCGGTCAGCCACAGGCTCGGCGGCTCCTCGAGACGGGCGATGAGCGAGGCGGTGGTCTGGCCGGCACGGCGGGTGGGCCAGAAGGAGGCGTGGGCGCAGGGCACGGCCATGCGCAGGCCGCGGGCCGGCGAACGCCCGCCGTGGTGGCGCAGCAGGGCGGCGAAGGCGGCGGCGTCGAGCTCCTCGCCGGCCGCGGTCAGCCGGCGAGCGGTGAAGCTCCGGCGCTCCGCCGCGCCGGCGAGCCAGGCGTAGAGCGGATCGCCGAAGGCGCGGCGGAAGGAGAAGTCCTCCCCCCGGCGACACCAGCCGCGGTCGCGGGCGACGGCGAGGGCGCGGGGGTGGAGGCGGTCGAAGTCGTCGTCGAGGGTGAGGGCGTTGGAGATCGTGCAGATGCCCTCCACCCGCCGCGCCGCCCACAGCTCGCCGGCGGTTTCCAGCAGCCAGGCGCGGCGGGGGTCGGCGATCAGGAAGGAGCTGTGGTAGCGCGGCCCGCGGCGGTCGAGGCTCATGCGGCCGCCCTGGGGATGGCGCGCCAAGAGCTCGACGATCAGCTCCAGCGCGTCGTCGGCGCTCGCCGTGCGCTCCAGGGCGGCGCGCTGCAGATCCATGCCGGTGAGCCCCGTCCTGGCCACCGGCAGGCGGGTGAAGACCGCTTCGTTGGCCACCGCCAGGCCGCGCTCGTTGACCCCCATCTCGCAGCCCCACAGCCACTCGGGCCGGCTGACGATGGCGGCGAAGGTGGTCGCTCCGGGGGGCGGTGCGAGCGCCGCCGGCCGCCCGTCGTCGGCGGCTGCGCCGGCGGGGTGGTACTCGACCCGCTGGGGCTCGTCCGCTTGGCGGTCGCTGTTCTTGACCAGCCACACCGGCCGTCCGGGGTGGGCGACGACGGCGCCGTCACACAAGGCCGCCCTCCTCCGCCAGGCGCTCCAGCACCTCGTGCGCGGCGCGCTCGCCGGCCTCGATGGCGCCGTCGAGGTAGCCCACCCAGCGGCGCGCGCTCTCGGTGCCGGCGAAGTGGAGCCGGCCGCAGGGGGCGCGCAGGGCGTCGCCGGCGCGGCGCAGCAGGCCGGGGGGCATGAGGCCGACGTAGCAGCCGCCGCTCCATCGCTCAGCCCGCCAGTCGCGGTCGAGATAGGCGGTGGCGGCGGCCGCCGGCGGACCGAAGAGGCGCACCAGCTGGGCGACGATCGCCTCGCGCCGCGCCGCTTCGGGGAGCCGGCCGAAGGCCCGCGCCTCGTCGCCGAGGACGAAGGCGACGAGGGCGGCGTAGGCGCCGTCCGGGGCGCAGGCGTCGAAGACGATGCTCGCCGGGCGGCCGTTGGTCACCGCTTCGCCGGAGAGGCCGGCACGGCGCCAGAAGGGCTCGTCGTAGGCCACCAGGCATTTGACCACCGAGCCCATCGCCATCCCGGTCTCGAGCTCGCGCCGCGGCGGCGGCAGGGGCGGCTCGATCGCGATCCCGGCGGCGAGCGCCGGCGCCAGGGCGAGGATGGCGCAGCGCGCCGCGAGACGCCGCCCGTCCGCCAGCCGCAGCCGCACCCGCGCCTCGTCCTGGTCGATCGCCGCCACCGCCGCCTCCAGCCACACCGCGTCGCCGAGCTCCTCCGCCAGGCGCTGGCAGAGCTGTTGGGCGCCGCCGCGGAGACGCGACTCCTGGGCCCCAGCGGGGATCGACGCCAGGCATTCGAGGCCGTCGCCGGCGTGGGCGTAGTGGAGGAAGTAGAGCAGCGACAGGTCCTCGGGCTCGCAGGCGAAGATCGCCCGGCAGGCGGCGGCGAGGAGCTCCCGCGACGGCCGGCGGCGCAGGTTCCGGCGCAGCCAGTCGCCGAAGGTCTGCCGGTCGAGACGCGCCGCGTCCGGCGCCGTCCACGGCGTGTCGAGGGGCACCGCCTTCGCCCGTCTGTCGAGGCGGCGCAGGGCGAGCGCCAGCTCGAGCAGGGAGAAGATCGGCAGCCGCGGCAGGAAGCCGCGGTAGGTGCGTCGCCGGCCGTCGAGCTCGAGCACCTTGCGGCCCTGGTGATGCTGCGGGTAGGTCGCCACCCCGAGCTCCGCCGCCAACCCCAGAACCCGCTTCTGGGTCGGCCCCACCCACTGGCCTCCGAGGTCGGCGACGCCGCCGGCGAAGGGCACCGTCAGGGTCCGCCCGCCGACCCGCGACCGCGCCTCCAGCACCCGCACCGACCGGCCGCACCGGCGCAGGCAGCGCGCCGCCACCAGCCCCGACAGACCGGCGCCGACCACCACCGCGTCCCAGGGCTCGCCGGCCGTGCCGCTCAACGCCCGGGCTCCTCAGCGAGCTCGACGACGGAGGTAGGCGCGGGCGGCGAACCGCGGTGCCGTTTCTCGTCGTCGCGTCGCATCGACCATCCTCCGTCTTCAGCCGGCTGAGTATACGAAGACGCGCGCCGCGCGCCGAGCGCCGGTCCGGCTTGCTGCTAGACTTTCCGGCCGAGCTACGGCGGGCCTCGCAGGCCGGTGGATCGGCTGTGCGGCGCCGCAATAGAGACCCGAGGAATGAGGCGAAGGCGATGAGCGAGCCCCTGGTATCGGTCAAGAACGTGCACAAGATCTACCGCCGTGGCAGCGAGAAGATCGACGTCCTGAACGATCTCTCCCTCGAGGTGCCGGCGGGGGACTTCGTCGCCCTGATGGGGCCGTCGGGGTCGGGCAAGACGACGCTCTTGAACCTGATCGGCGGCCTCGATCGGCCGACGGCGGGGGAGATCACCGTCGCCGGCATGCGGGTCGACCGCGCCTCGAATCGCCAGCTGGCGCGCTGGCGGGCGCGCCACGTCGGCTTCGTCTTCCAGCTCTACAACCTGCTGCCGGTGCTGACCGCCGAGCGCAACGTCGAGCTGCCGCTTCTGCTCACCCACCTGTCGCGCAAGGAGCGCAAGCGCCACGTCGCCACCGCCCTCGAGGTGGTCGGCCTGGCGGATCGGGCGCGGCACTATCCGCGCCAGCTCTCCGGCGGCCAGGAGCAGCGGGTGGGCATCGCCCGCGCCATCGTCACCGACCCGACCCTGATCCTCGCCGACGAGCCGACCGGCGACCTCGACCGCCAGTCGGGGGACGAGATCCTCGATCTCCTGGCGGCGCTGAACCGCGAGCACGGCAAGACCATCATCATGGTCACCCACGATCCGCTGGCGGCGGAGCGTGCCGCCCGCACCGTGCTCCTCGACAAGGGGGCGCTGGTCAGCGCCGAGGTGGCGGCGTGAAGTACCTGCCTCTGGTGTGGCGCAACCTGATGCGCAAGAAGATCCGCACCACCCTCACCCTGCTGTCGATCTTCGTCGCCTTCGTGCTCTACGGCCTGCTGACGGCGCTCAAGGTGGCCTTCGGTTCCGGCATCGACATCACCGGCGCCGACCGTCTGGTGATGCTCAATCGGGTGTCGATCATCCAGCCCCTGCCCCTGGCCTACAAGGGGCGCATCGAGGCGGTGGAGGGGGTCGTGCGGGTGAGCCCCGGCAACTGGTTCGGCGGCATCTATCAGGAGCCGAGGAATCAGTTCAACCAATTCGCCGTCGACCCCGAAGCCTACCTGGCGATGTATCCGGAATTCATTCTCCCCGAAGAGCAGAAGGAAGCCTGGTTCAAGAACCGCACCGGGGTGATCGTCGGCCGGGCGACGGCGGAGCGCTTCGGCTGGCAGGTGGGCGATCGCATCCCGCTCCAGGGGACCATCTACCGGCCGCGCGACGGCTCCAATTGGGAATTCACCATCGAGGGCATCTACGACGGCGCCAACCAGGCCACCGACGACACCTTGATGCTGCTCCACCACGACTACCTGGAGGAGGCCACCGGTCGGCCGGGGCAGGCCGGCATGTACATCATCCAGATCGCCGAGCCGCAGCAGGCGGCGGCGATCGCCGAGCGCATCGACGACCTCTTCCGCAACTCGCCGGCGGAGACCAAGACCTCGACCGAGAAGGCCTTCATCCAGGCCTTCGCCAATCAGACCGGCAACATCGCCCTGATCGTCACCAGCATCATCGCGGTGGTCTTCTTCACCCTGCTGATGGTGGCGGGCAATACCCTCGCTCAGTCGGTGCGGGAGCGCGTCGGCGAGCTGGCGGTCCTGAAGACCTTGGGCTTCAGCGACGGCCTGGTGATGGCCCTGGTGCTCGTCGAGTCGCTGCTCCTGGCGGCGGCCGGCGGCCTGAGCGGCCTGCTGCTGATCTTCTGGGCCACCCGCAGCGAGGAGGTGAGCCTCCTCGGGCCCCTCGAGCCGATCCTGCCCACCCTCTACATGCCCGCCGATGCCCTCCTGCTGGGCATCGCCATGGTGGTCGGCCTCGGCCTGGTGACCGGTGCGGTGCCGGCCTTCCAGGCCATGCGGCTGAAGATCGTCGACGCCTTGGGGAGGGCCTGAGCATGCGCCCGTGGTTGACCCAGGTGGCGGCGGTCACCGCCTTCAATCTGCGCAGCATCACGCAGCGCTTGGGTTCCTCCCTGGTGACGGTGGTCGGCGTCGCCGGGGTGGTGCTGGTTTTCGTCGGCGTGCTGTCGATCGCCAGCGGCTTCCGCGCCACCATGACCGCCACCGGCGATCCCGAGACGGTGATCGTCATGCGCTCGGGAGCGAGCTCGGAGATGGTCAGCGGCCTGGGGCTCGAGACCACCCGGATCATCGCCGAGAAGCCGGGGCTGGCGCGCGACGCCGACGGCCGGCCGCTCGCCTCGGCGGAGCTTTTCGTGGTCGTCGATCAGCCGAAGAAGGGCGTCGGCACGCCGGCCAACGTCCCCCTGCGGGGCGTCGAGGAGGCGGCCTTCGAGGTGCGGCGCGGCTTCCGCATGGTCGAGGGGCGGCGCTTCGAATTCGGCAACAACGAGCTGATCGTCGGCCGCGGTGCCGCGGCCTCTTTCAGCGGCCTCGAAGTGGGCAATGAGATCAGCTGGGGGGAGGTCTCCTGGACCGTCGTCGGCATCTTCGAGACCGGCGGCACGGCGGAGGACTCGGAGCTGTGGTGCGACGCCCGCGTCCTGCAACCGGCCTACGGCCGCGGCAGCACCTTCCAGTCGGTGCACGCGCGCCTCGTCTCGGCCGCCGCCTTCGACGACTTCGCCCGCGCCCTCGAGGCCGATCCGCGGCTCAACGTCAAGGTGGTGCGCGAGGCCGACTACTACGCCGAGCAGTCGACCCTGATGACCCAGATCATCCGCGGCCTCGGCACCCTGATCGCTCTCTTGATGGGCTTCGGCGCCATCTTCGGCGCGCTCAACACCATGTACTCGGCGGTGGCGGCGCGCGGTCGTGAGATCGCCACCCTGCGCGCCCTCGGCTTCGGCGCCGGGCCGGTGGTGATCTCGGTGCTGGTCGAGGCCTTGGTGCTGGCCGCCGCCGGCGGCGTCGCCGGCGCCTTGTCGGCCTACGCCCTCTTCAATGGCTTCGAGGCCGCGACCTTGAACTTCCAGACCTTCAGCCAGGTGGCCTTCGCCTTCGCCGTCACCCCCGCGCTGATGCTCGCCGGCCTGCTCTACGCCCTGGTGATGGGCCTCGCCGGCGGCCTCCTGCCCGCCGTCCGCGCCGCCCGTCTGCCCGTGGCCACCGCCCTGCGCCAGCTGTGAGGCGCCGTCAGCGCGGCACCAGGCCGAAGAGGACGCGGCGCTTCACCATCCACCCCAGCAGGGCGATCACCCCCAGATCGAGCAGCAGGAGCCGCCAGGGGGAACCGGCGAAGAGGGGCAGGCGGTGGAGGCCGAGGGCAAGGCCGCCGTAGAAGAGCACAATGTGCAGCAGGAAGACGTAGAGCGAGCTCTGACCGAAGGGGATGAGCAGGCGGCCGGCGGTCCGCACCAGCGGCCGCCACAGGCGATCGACCAGCAGGAAGGCGAGCAGGGCGACGAGCCCCAGATTGAGCAATCGCAGCGGCGCCAGCTGCTCGCGTCCCAGGTAGTGGAAGAGGGGGCCCCGTCCCATGCTCAGCCAGCCGCCGTCGATCGCCAGGCGCAGGGCGGCGAAACCCGCCGCCCCGAAGGCCGAGACCGCCAGCAACCCCTTCCACGGCAGAGCGCGGAAGAGGCGCGTCAGGTGCTGGCGGTGCCAGCCCATCGCCATGCCGGCGAAGAAGAGCAGCTGCCAAGAGAGGATGCGGAAGGGATAGAGGCCGGGCTCGACGACGGGGACGAGCAGCCGGCCCATGTGCTCCCAGTTGAGATACCACAGGGCCGCCGAGACGAGCAGCAACCAGTGCGTCCGGCGGCGGGCCAGGAGCCACAGCGCCGCCGGCGCCGCCAGCAGGTAGACGACGTAGCGCGGCAGCACGAAGAGAAAGTAGGGCTGGTTGAAATGCAGCAGCCGCCACCAGCGGAAGCCCTCCTCCCCCCAGCTGCGCGCGAAGCCCCGGGTGGGCAGCAAGCCCCGGGTCTCGAGCAGGGCGAGGATCAGCACCAGCACCAGGTTGGCGGCGTAGAGCTTGCCCGCCCGCCGCCACAGGGCGCGCGCCGCCTGCGCCAGGGAAAGCGTCTCGAGGCGCCGGCGGTAGACGATCCCCAGCACGCCGCCGGAGATGAGAAAGAAGCCCTCGGCCGCGCTGACGAAGCCGATCCAGTAGCGGTAGTGGTGCAGGGGGGTCCGCCACAGGTGGTCGAAGACCATCTTCAGCAGGCAGAGGCCGCGCAGGAGGTCGAGGCGCAGGTCGCGTCCGCCCGGCCCGGGCTGGTAGCGCCACCGGCGGGCAGCTTGGCGGAGATCGCCCCACATCGGATGGCCTACGCTATCGCGTTTGGGCGATCATCGCCGGGACGGCCCGGCGCCGAGCAGCTCGCCGAAGAGGGGGCGGGCTTCGCGCCGCCAGCCGTCGTGCCAGCGCTCCGTCGCTGCAGCCGCCTGGCGCAAGCCCGCCAGAGCCTCGCCCCCGGGGAAGCCCGCCAGGAGATCCACCAGTTGACGGCCGAGCTCCTCGCCGCTGCGGAAGAGGAGAACGCCGTCGCCGTGGCGCAGGCGTTCCTCGACCACCGGAGCGTAGGCCAGGGCGCAGACCGGCAGGCCGGCGCCGCGCATGTCCGCCACCTTCATCGGCAGGTCGAGCCCCGAGGACGAGCGGTGGAAGCACAGGCCGAGGTCGGCGGCGCCGAGCAGCAGGGGATAGTCCTCGGGCTCGAGCCACAGGGTCCGCAGCGCGACGTGGCGCAGCGGCAGGGCGTTGCTCCGGGCGAGGAAGGCGTCGCGCTGCGGACCGCGGCCGGTGGCCACCACCACCAGCGGCGGCAGGCGGTGGGGCTGCTGCGCCCGCCGGCGGTCGTAGTGCCGCACCGCTTCGAGCAAGGGGTCGAAATCCTCGTCCGCCCCCCAGCTGCTGGGACAGACGGCCAATGCCGGCCGCGCCGGCCGCGGCCGCGGCCGGCGGTGGTGGATCTCGGTGAACGGCGTCGCGGTCTGATCCCCGGCAGA
>RFGL01000104.1 GCA_003697015.1 Acidobacteriota bacterium
GCGCCACCGGCGATCGCCGGGATCGAGCGCCAGCGCCCGGGCGTAGCTCTCCCTCGCCAGCTGCCACAGATCGTTGGCTTCGTAGATCAGGCCGAGGGTGCCGTGGCCGGCGGCGCTCGCCGGCTCCTCCCGCACCGCCGCCGCCTGGCGTTCGACCAGCGCCGCGACCTCCGGGTCGAGGGACGCCGCGTCGGCGGGCAGCACCGGGCCGGGGGGCGGCGCGCTGCAGGCGGCGAGGACGGCGGCGGCGAGCGCCGGCAAGAAAGGCGTCCCGGCGCGATCGCCGCCGCGCCGGCGGCGGACGGCGAGGATCGCCATCCGACCGGCGGGCGGCGGGCACCCCGTCCGCCTCACGGCTAGCCGCCCTGGCCGCCCTCGGCCCGCTGGTTCAGGTAGCGTTCGAGCACCCGCCGGGTCTCGGCCAGCAGGTCGTCGCGCGCCACCAGCTCCCGCACCCGCTCGCCGGTGGCGACGGGGTCGAGCGCAGCCATCGACGGCAGCGCCGCCTTGGCGACCCCGGGGTTGTTGGACAGCAGGTGGCGGGCGAGGAGGGGGACGTCGTCGCGGTTGCCGACCTTGCCCAGAATGCGCGCCGCGGTCAACACCAGGGAGGGGACGAAGCTGTGCAGATCGAGCTCCGTGCCGTGGGCCTTGAGCACCCGCCGGCAGTCCTCCGCCAACCACTCGCCGCCGAAGCGCGCGGCGAGGGGCTCGGCGGCGCGCAGCAGGACGTCGTGGGCCATGGGATCGAGCTCGGGGGCGGCCAGCACCGCCTGCAGCCGCTTGACGTCCGCCGCCGTCACCAGCTCCTGCAGCTCGCGGCGCAGCAGCAGCTCGGCGGCGGCGAAGCGCTGCGACAGGGCGCCGGGACGCGCGAGCTGGTCGAGCACCGCCTCCAGGGTCCGGCGGTCGCCCTCGGCCGGGGTCGTCACCAGTCGGCGGATCGCCGGCGTGTCGTCGAGCAGGGCGTCGCCGACCCCGGGCAGCGCCACCACCGACGGCCCGAGGGGATCCTCCTCGTAGACCCGCCGCTGGCGCGCCGCCGGCCGCAGGCGGGTGTAGCCGAGGACGTAGGTCCGCCCGATCTCGATCGCCGCCAGCGCCTCCGGGCCCATGCGCACCACCAGCTCCGGCGGCATCTCCTCCTCCGCTCGATCCCCCAGCAGCAGCTGGCGGCGGACGAAGGCCGCCCGCCCGTCGTCCACCACGCCGCGCGCCTCGACCACCGCCACCCGATGCGGCTCGTCCTGCAGGTAGAGACTCGGCGGCCCGAGCCGCGGAGCGGCGCCGGCGCGGCTCGCGGCCAGGGCGGTCAAGGCGACGGAAGCGGTCAGCAGGAGCAGCGGGTGGGCTCGGCAGGTCGACATGGGCGTTCCTCTCGATCCGGTGGTTGCGGCACAGCCGTTCCTCGGCGCCCGCGCCGTTCATTGTAACGCCATCCGCCACCGACTTTTTTTTTGCCGCCTGGCTATTTTTCGCCGCTCCGCCGAACCCTATGTTCAGTGTCTAGGATACTGTGTGAAGACCTACGCCCGGCTTCGACTCAAGGGGGGGTCGCGCCACTGGACCATGATTCGTCACGCCTTCAGGCCGATCCCGCGGTGCATGGGCACGGGGCACGCGGCAAGGAGATATAGGGGAAACGCCCGGCATTCGTCCTCCGCAACGAGTGGGGGGATCCGGGACACACCACCACGAGACGGAGGAGGCATCCGCATGAGCCGCAAGAAGCTCTTCGTAACCACCCTGTTGATCTGTAGCATGGTCGCCGCCCTGGCCCTGCCGGCCTGGGCCGCGACGCCCCCCCAGAAACCCAAGATGGTGACCGGCAAGGCGCTGCAGTTCGACGTCTCGCCGCCGTTCCGCCAGCTGGCCAAGGAGCTGCCGAGCTTCAAGGCCCAGGGGCCGCCGCGGGAGATCCCCCTGCGCAAGGTGCCGGACGCCCGCCAGCGTCCGGACGTCATGGGCGTACCCGATGCCCTGCGCCAGACCGAGGCCCAGCCGGTCCCCGGCGCCGGCCCGACGCCGGCCCCGACGATCAACGTCGACGGCTTCTCCGACGACGACAACGCGGCGGTGGTCGGCTTCCGCATCGTGCCGCCGGACACCGAGGGCGACGTCGGCCTGACCCGCTACGTGCAGTGGATCAACCTCGTCTTCGGCGTCTTCGACAAGGCGACCGGCAACGTCATCTTCGGCCCGGTCGCGGGCAACAGCATCTGGAACGGCTTCGGCGGCGCCTGCGAGCTCAACAACGACGGCGACCCGATCGTGCTCTACGACCACCTCGCCGACCGCTGGCTGCTGAGCCAGTTCTCGATCGACGAAGGCATCCAGTGCATCGCCATCTCGACCACCAACGACCCCACCGGCCCCTACTTCCGCTATGCCTTCCTGGTCACCCCCGGAGGCGGCAACGACTACCCGAAGATCGGCCTGTGGTCGGACGGCGGCGCCCAGAGCGCCTACCACATGTCCTTGCGCGACTTCGATCCCAACTTCAATACCTCGGCGGTGGCGATGGACCGCGACGCGATGCTCGCCGGCGATCCCAACGCCCAATTCGTCAAGTTCGCCAACCCCTGCACCAACGTCGACTGCGTCGACGGCCTGCAGCCGCCCCATCTCGAGGGTCCGGCGGCACCGGCGGGGTCCTGCGGCACCTACTTCGTCGCCTGGGACGACGACTTCGACGGTCCCTTGACCGGCACCGACGGCTACCGCAACTACACCTTCTGCGTCGACTGGGCAGGGGGCAACCACACCTACGGCGAGAACGCCATCGTCCCCTCGAGCGCCGACTTCGATCGCACCATGTGCGGCTTCTTCCAGCGCAACTGCATCCCGCAGCCGGCGCCGGGCGAAGGGCTCGACCCCTTCGACGAGGCGACCATGTACCGGGCGCAGGTGCGCAATTTCGGCAGCCACGTCTCGGTGGTCCTCAACCACACGGTCGACGCCACCGGCGGCAACGTCGCCGGCATCCGCTGGGCGGAGCTGCGCCAGACCACGGTCAACGGTCCCTGGACCCTCTTCCAGGACGGCACCTACTCGCCGGACAACAACCACCGCTGGATGGGCTCGATCGCCCAGGACCAGGCCGGCAACATCGCCCTCGGCTACAGCGTGTCGTCGAGCTCGGTCTTCCCGTCGGTGCGCTACACCACCCGCATGGCGGCCGATCCCCTCGGCACCCTGCCCGGCGGCGAGGTCGAGTGCGTTGCCGGCACCGGCGCCCAGACCGGCTCCTCCAACCGCTGGGGCGACTACTCGACGATGAGCGTCGACCCGGTCGACAACTGCACCTTCTGGTACACCCAGGAGTACTACCAGACCACCGGCAGCTTCAACTTCCGCACCCGCATCTGCTCCTTCACCATCCCCGGTTGCACCGGCCCGAACCCGAACTGCAACTTCAACGGCGTCTGCGAGCAGAACGCCGAGGTGACGGAGGACTGCACCACCTGCCCCAGCGACTGCCCGAGCCAGGAGCCGGGGACTGCGGCCTGCGGCAACGGCGTCTGTGAGCCCTTCGCCGGCGAGGACTGCCTGAGCTGCGCCGCCGACTGCAACGGCAGGCAGAACGGCAACCCCAGCCGTCGCTTCTGCTGCGGCGACGGCGACGGCGAGAATCCGGTCGGCTGCAACGACTCCCGTTGCACCTCGAGCGGCTTCCAATGCTCCGACGTCCCGGCCAGCGGCTTCTGCTGCGGCAACCTGATCTGCGAGGCCGGCGAGGACAGCAACAACTGTCCCCTCGACTGCGGCGCCTGCGTACCCTCGCCCGAGGTCTGCACCGACGGCCAGGACAACGACTGCGACGGCCTCGTCGACTGCGACGATGCGGACTGCTCGGCCGACCCGGCGTGCCAGGTGACCTGCCAGCCGAAGAACGCCAGCTGCTCCACCAACGCCGATTGCTGCTCGGGCGTCTGCAAGGCCAACGGCCGCTGCCGTTGATCCGACCGCTCGAGCGTCGCGCGCCGGCCCCGCCGGCGCGCGGCGTCCACCGCCCCTACCGGCCGGAGCCCGCGGGCTCCGGCCGTTTTCGTCGGCACGGGATCACCGGCGCCGCGGACCGGCCGCCGGCGCCCCAACCCCGCGCCACCGGTCGGCCCGCCGCCCGCCCGGCGCACGCTCCGCCCCTCGAGGGCCGATCCCCGGCTTCGCGCCGGAACCGGCTGTCCGCGCCGTCACGACGAGCGTGCGGCTGAGCAGACTAACTAACGTTGGTGGGAGGCAATCTAACAGCTGCTTGTGGGGGAGACCATTTACAGCTTCTTGTGGGCGGCCACTAATCATTGACAACGCTGTTTCCGCGGCCATCCTCTCGCCCGAGATCTCTTAGCCGAATACATTAAATGACATAGATTGACTTCAAACAACAGCAATCAATCGTTGTTCCATACAGACACGCCTTCTCTTTTACGCAGCTCATCGACAAGTTCCTCGTAGGTCAAACTTTCAAGATCTGCCAGATCATGGAATTCCTCCGGCCAATAAGTAGTCTCGCGGGTATAAAAGCCGCCAAGACCCGCCGCATCTAACTCCGAATAACCCATCAGTGATAGCCCGCATGCGGAGCAATGAAATTTTCTTGGCGTAACGCTCTGCCGCACTATCATCTTGCCGTCCTGATAGGTGACACTCTCTTTTCCAAACGGCTCACCTTCCACTAAGGCGACACTCTTACAGGAAGGACAATCGACTCGATGGTGACGCTGTTGCGCCCGATAACGACCTAGACGTTCGGCCGAAGCTCGTCTTTCTCTTTGCTCTTTTCGCGACAGCTTCTCGAACTTTTTTCTAAATTCACCAATCTTTTTCTTGACCGAATCTCTGGTTTCCCTTTGCAGTTCATCCAAGATTTCCCGCGCCACCCTCGCCTCTTCGGGCCCAAACAGACTCTCTAGATTTTGATCCATGGATGCTGCAAGCGACTGACAACACCTATAAAAAGCGGGCAACCACTCTTTGTCTGGATAACTTTCGAATGCCGCCGCGCCTGAATGCAGCTCAACATTTCGCCTGTCTGCAAGGACAATCGCTGCGTTTCTGTATTCAGGCATGAAATCTGGAATCAGTTTCTGACAAAGGTCGAATACCCGCGAAGTTGCGATAGATTTCCCCCTCGAGTTTTCTGTTAAATTTAGCGCGAATAGCAGGCTGCCAGGCCATTTACTTGGATCCGCCAGCAAGGCTGGACTAATATTTGATAGCGCTGCACGAGCTAGTAGCTCCAGACCAAGTGAGCACCAGAGCCCAAAAAAAGGACTCCCTCTAAACTCGAACGCCTTTTCAAAAAATAGGCGGGCTTTCGCCCACAAAGGATCGCGCTCCCAACTCAAAATATCACCTCACATACACTCTCTTAAGAAGCCTTAGGGCCTCTTCTGGTGGCGAGTCACCGCGACCATGCAGCAACTTCCAGTTGTCTAGGACAATGGTACGGTGAGTGACCCACTCTACAGCTCCTTCGCTCCAGCTTCGGAGTAATGGGCAAATCGCCTTTTCTACTTCTAATGCCGACTTATTCGCCGGCTTCATGCAGTTATTATCATATCTCCAGCCAACCTCGCCATTCAGTCGAAATCGCATGGAACAGTACATCGATTGACTTCCGGGAACAAACCAGATCGACCGCTCAATTGAGTTTCGAATACCGCATCCTGCAACCTCAAACAATGCCATGAATGACGCGAAGGTCGTGGGCCTTCTGGCATCACCCTCTATCTGCAATATTATGAACCTGGCAGGACAAGCCCAGAAAGCAGTATCGGTGTGAAGAGGAAAGGATCCACATCCGTATCTAGAGCTAAGGGAATTCGGAAGCGCTCCGTGTACGCCTGTGGGCACTAGAGTCTTGATCAATTCTCCTGAAGGATGTGGAATTGGCTTGCCGAGATATCTCGCGAGATCTAACAAGTCTTTTTCTCTCTCAATGCCACCAACGCTAGCCCACCCGATTTGCTTGACCTGCTCTCGAATACTCACGGCCTCTGCTCCACTTAGATTCATCGTATTATTGCATTCGTAATAGCGCAACACTGACCAAGTTGACTATTATCTTGCCTAACCGAAGGATTGTACCACAAATAATAAGCCGAGGCAACGAAAGCCTCCACTTCTTCACCCCTTCACCCCTCTCGGTCAACGAAAGCCTCCACCCCTCAGCCC
>RFGL01000105.1 GCA_003697015.1 Acidobacteriota bacterium
CGACGGGGCTCACCCCCAGGCCAGCTCGTAGGCCGCCCGGTAGCGGGCGGCGACGGCATCCCAGCTGAGCTCGGTGAGGGCCCGCCGGCGGCCGGCCTCGCCCATGGCGCGGGCGCGCCGCGGATCGGCGAGGAGACGGCCGAGGGCGTCGACCAGGGCGCCCGCATCCTGCTCCGGCACCAGGTAGCCGGTTTCGCCGTCGCGTACGGCGAGGGGGATGCCGGAGATGGCGCTCGCCACCACCGGCAGGGCCGACGCCATGGCCTCGAGGATGACGTTGGGCAGGCCGTCGACGTTGCCCTTCGGGTCGTGTACCGCCGGCAGGACGAAGGCGTCGGCGGCGCGGTAGAGATCGGGCAGGGTGTCGCGGAAGACCGCGCCGGGGAAGTGCACCCTGGCACCCCAGCGGCGGGTACGCTGGCGGAATTCGAGCAGGCGGTCGCCGGCGCCGGCGAGGATCAGGTGCAGGGCGGGATGGCGCTCGAGCAGCTGCGGCAGGCCCTCGAGCAGCACCTGGTAGCCCTTCTTCGTCGCCATCCGGCCGACCGAGATCAGGAGCGGCGCGTCCAAGGGGATGCCGAGCTTGCGCCGCCACAGGGGCCGGCGCGACGGATCGGGAGCGAAGGTCTCGGCGTCGACGCCGTAGGGGATGACCCGGGCACGGGCCGCGTCGAAGCCCAGCCTGGCGACCCGTTCGACCAGCTCCGGCGAGCAGCCGGTGAGGACCCGGGCACGGCGCAGGGCGCGGGCCACCCACCATCGCACGCCGCGGCGCTCGGCGAGAAAGACGTCGCTGCCGTGGAGCCCGATGGCCAGCGGCACCTCCCCCACCGCGCCGGCGGCGATCGGGCCGTTGGGCACCACCCAATGGGCGTGGACCAGGTCGAAGCGCCGCCGGCGCAGCAGCCGCCGCAGGGCGCGGCGCGCCCCCAGGGCGTAGAGCGGCGCCACCGCGCCGGCGCCGGGGCGCACCGATTCGTCGGCTTCCAGGCTGCGGCTGTAGCCCAGCAGCTCGAAGCGCTGCGGCGCGTAGCGAAAGCTCCGCACCTCGACGCCGCCGTCGTCCCAGGCGCCGGCGACGTCGGCGGCGTGGGGGGTGAGCACGCTCACCCGGTCGCCGCCGCGCACCAGACCGCGGGCCAGATCGCGGATGAAGGGCCCCGCCGTATCGCCCTCGAAGCGCGGGTAGGTCTGGGTCAGGAAGAGGATGTTCTTGCTCACCGCGCTGCTCCCCCGTTGCGGGCTTCCGGCCCCACGCCGCCGGGCGGGGGCCGGGCTAGTCCAGGCGTTCCTTGATCGAGTAGCTGTCGTCGCGGCGGAAGGTCTTGTGGGTGATCATCTCGCCGATCAGGCCGGTGGTGAGGATCTGGAAGCCGAGCACCATCAGCAGCACGCCCAAGAGCAGCAAGGGGCGGTTGGACAAGGCCTGGTCGAAGAACAACCAGAGGATCGCCAGGTAGAGGTCGATGGCGAAACCCACGCCGACGAAGGCCAGGCCGATGAGGCCGAAGAGGTGCAGCGGGCGGCGGGTGTACTTGGTGATGAAGAGCACCGTGATCAGGTCGAGCAGCCCCTTGTAGAAGCGATCCCACCCGTACTTGCTGCGGCCGTGGCGGCGGCGCTCGTGGCTTACCGGCAGCTCGCCGATGCGGAAACCGCGGCGGCTGGCGAGCACCGGGATGTAGCGGTGCAGCTCGCCGTAGATGGCGATCTGCTCCAGCACCTCCCGGCGGTAGGCCTTGAAGCCGCAATTGAAATCGTGCAGGTCGACCTGGGCGAGCTTGCGGGTCACCCAATTGAAGAGCTTCGACGGGTAGCGCTTGGAGATCGGGTCGCGGCGGGAGCGTTTCCACCCCGACACCAGGTCGAGGTCTTCCTCCTCCAGCTTGGCGAGGAAACGCGGGATCTCCTCCGGCACGTCCTGCAGGTCGCCGTCCATGGTGACGACGATCGAGCCGCGGCTGTGCTCGATGCCGGCGGAGAGGGCCGCCGCCTTGCCGAAATTGCGCCGCAGGCGCAGCAGCTTCACCCGCCGGTCGCGCCGCCGGGCCGCCCGCACGCGCTCGGCCGAGGCGTCGCGCGAGCCGTCGTCGACGAAGATCAGCTCGAAGCTGCGGCCGAGGTCGTCGAGCACCGCCGCCACCCGCGCGGCCAATTCCTCGACCGAGCCCTCCTCGTCGTAGATCGGCACCAGGACGCTGATCTCCGGCCGGTCGCCGGCGGCCGGCACGGCGCCGGCGGGCGAGGCGGCGACCGCCGGGCTGGGGGAAGGTGAAGCCATGCCGGGCATTGTAAACGATGTCGCGCCAACGACGTCGCGCCGCGGCAGCGGATCTGCGAAGATGGTAGCCGCCGCCGGCCGGGCGGCATCGACCGATCCGCATGCCGACGCCGACCGTGAGGTGAGCCATGACGACGATGACCCACGACCTGCTCGCCTGCCTGCTGCTGGCCGCCGTCGCCGCGAGCGCGACCGCCGGCGAGCCCCGAGCCGGAGCGAGCGAGGAAGGAGATCAGGTGTACGCCAGACCGGACGACAGCGAGCTCAGAGAGAGGCTGACCCCGATGCAGTATCGCGTCACCCAGGAGGACGGCACCGAGCCGCCCTTCCGCAACGCCTACTGGGACCACCACGAGGAGGGCATCTACGTCGACGTGGTGAGCGGCGAGCCGCTCTTCAGCTCGCGGGAGAAATTCGACTCCGGCACCGGCTGGCCGTCCTTCTGGGCGCCCCTGGAGAAGGCCAACCTGGTCGAGCGCGAGGACCGCAAGCTCTTCATGGTGCGTACCGAAGTGCGCTCCAAGCACGGCGACTCCCACCTCGGCCACGTCTTCCCCGACGGCCCCGAGCCCACCGGCCTGCGCTACTGCATCAATTCCGCCGCCCTGCGCTTCATCCCCCGCCAGCGCTTGGCCGAAGAGGGCTACGGCCGCTACCTCGAGCACTTCGAGGGCGACGACTGAGGCCTCAGCGCATCAGCTGGTCGTAGCGCTTGAGGGTGTCCTCCGCCGGCGCCACGCCCAGCTCCTTGAGCCGGTCCTCCAGGTTGACGAATTGGCGGCGCACCAGGTCGCGGCGCCCGCGGCGGGCGTAGAGCTCCATCACCCGCAGGTGGATGCGCTCGGCGAAGGGCTCCTCGATCAATAGTGCCCGGTAGGCGTCGAGGGCCTCCGCCGTGCGGCCGAGCTCGAAGGCGAGGTCGCCGGCGTGGCGCAACAGCTCGAGGTAGCGCTGGTGGAGCGTCTCGCGCCGTGCCTCCACCCAGGGGGCGTAGACCCCGGCCATCAGCGGCCCGCGGTAGCGCCGCCAGGCGTCCAGCAGGCGATCGAGAGCGACCGCCGGCTCGCTCCGTCGCGCCGCCTCGCCGGCGGCGACGCGGTCGAGAAAGTCGGCGACGTCGATCCGCCATTCGACCGCCGGGTTCAGCCGGTAGCGCCCCTGCCGGTGGAGGATCGGATCGGCTGCCGCACCGCCGCCGGCGCGACGCAGGGCGTGGCGCGCGGCGCTCACCGTCGGGTGGAAGTTGCGCCGCACCGCATCCTCCCCCGCCTCCGGCCACAGGGCGTCGGCCAGCTCGTCGCGGCCGGCCGCGAGCTCGGGCTGGAGGGCGAGATAGGCCACCAGCTGGAAGGCGCGGCGCAGGCGCCAGCTCACCGCCGCGCCGCCGTCCGCCGTCACCCGCGGCGGGCCGAGGAGGCGCAGATCGAAGCGCGGCCGCTGCGCCGTCGCCCCGTCCGCCGGCACCGCCTCGGCGGCGGCGGCGAGCCGCCGGTGACGGGCGGCGGCGGAGGGGTGGGCGACGGCCGCCAGGGCGGCCAGCCGGGCGTGGCGGGCGCGGCGCTCCTCACTCCCCGCCTCGGCGGCCAGGGCCAAGCGCAGCACCGGCGGCAGATGCAGCGGCGCCCGGGGCGGCCGCTGGGGATCGAAGCGCGAGGCGACGGCGGCGAGGGCCTCTTGGCGGCGGCGATCGCCGGGCCACAATCCCGCCAGCAGCTCCACCTCCAGATCGCCGGCGGCCGCGATGGCGGCCAGCGCCTCCCGCTCGACGGGGGGCAAGGCGGCGCCGACCCGGCGGGCGATCCGCCGCAGCAGGGGGAGGGCGAGGAGCGCCGCCGACGGCGCCGCCGCCTCACCGCCGGCGGCGGGCGCCGCGGCGAGCCAAGCGAGCGGGCCGTACCAGCCCTCGGTGAGGTAGAGCAGGCGATCGATCTCGGCCGGCGACGGCCGCCACCGCGCCAGCAGGGTCTCGACCTCCGCCGCCACCAGCAGCAGCTCCTGCGGACCGATCA